>DAOULQ010000103.1:0-7373 GCA_034419095.1 Anaerolineae bacterium
AGATCTCCTTTTGGAGCGGGTGGCCTCCTACGAGAGAGAGAGGCGCAAGAGCCAACCGAAGGAGCCCAGCGCCGGTTCGGTCTTCAAGAACCCAGAGGGGGACTATGCCGGCCGCCTCATAGAGGAAGCGGGACTGAAAGGGGAAAGAATAGGCGATGCTCAAATCTCTCCCCTGCACGCCAACTACATCGTGAATTTGGGTCAGGCGCGGGCAAGGGATGTGGCAGCCCTCATCAGGCTAGTACGGGGGAGGGTGTGGCAGAAACAGCGGATCCTTCTAGAACTGGAGATCGAGTTAGTGGGCGATTGGGAAGCGAAAGAATTGGCGACCACGATAAGCGGATGAGATAAGAGGTGCAGAGATCACCCTTATAGAACCTTGGAGAAAGAGGGTCGATGAGAGCCGCATTATTGGACAAGAGAGGCTCTAAAAGCACGGTTCGAAGGCGAATATCGCTCCCCTGGCTGGCCCGGAGGCGAGTTAAAGCCCTCAGCCTCTCCCTCCTGGGAGTTCTAACGGTAGTAACCGTCTACCTTTTCGCTTCTTATGACTTTTATGTCTTCGATATCTCGGTGGAAGGAAATGAAGTGGTATCAAGCGAAGAGATATTGGAGGCCTCCGGGGTCGAGGGCTATAGCATCTTCTTCATAAACCCCCAAAAGGTGGCTAAAGCGGTGGTGGCTTTACCTGATGTAGCGAAGGCGGAGGTACTTTGTCGCTTGCCCAACCGCCTGAGTATAAGGGTTCGAGAACGCCAACCCTATCTTATCTGGCTATCTGGAGAGGAATCGTATTATCTAGACCGCGAGGGGTTCGTGCTCTCCCCTCGCCACCAAATTAGTCTCTCCCTCACTCTCAAGGATCTGGGGGGCGGCTCCCTACGGGCCGGGGACCGCATAAACCCCCAGATCCTTGAGGCCATAAATATCTATAGTGCGCTTCTGCCCCAAGTTAAGAGTTTCGACCATTCCCAAACTTATGGGCTCGCCTTTACGACTGAAGAGGGTGAGAAGGTACGCCTAGGGACAGGGGAGGATGCCCAATTCAAGGTAGCCCTGTTGCACGCCCTCAAGGAAGAGTTGAAAGAGAAAGGTATCAAAGCCGCGGTCATCGACCTTCGCTTCGATACTCCCTACTACATAGTCGAAGGCTGAACCTCGTCGGGGAGGATATCTGTGGAAGAGACCTTCGTGGCTCTCGATGTAGGCACCACCAAGATCTGTACCCTTATCGCGGAGGTGAAGGAAGAGGGTAGGCTCCGCATCATAGGTGTAGGTATCGCCCCCTCCAGAGGCCTCCGCAAAGGGGTGGTAGTCAACGTCGAGGAGGCTACAGAAGCGATCGCCGCTTCCATCTCCAAGGCGGAAGATATCTCCGGCTATGAGATCGACCGGGTCTACGTGGGGGTGAGTGGGGGACATATCTCCTCGGTGAACAGTCGCGGGGTGGCTGCCATCTCCCGGGGGGTGCGAGGCGTCACCCTTGACGACATGGACCGGGCTATGGACGCTGCTCAAGCCATCGCCATCCCCCACAATCGAGAGATCGTCCACACCATCCCCAGGGGTTACACTGTAGATGGGCAGGATGGCATACGAAACCCCTTAGGCCTCCAGGGGTACCGACTGGAGGTGGAGGCTCATGTAGTAACCGGCGCTGTACCGCCCATCCACAACCTTGTAAAGTGCGTCCGCGCCGCGGGGGTGGAGATCATCGACCTAGTCTTGGCCCCCATAGCGGCCGGGGAAGCGGTCCTCACCACGGCGGAGAAAGAGATGGGAGTAGTACTAGCCGATATCGGTGGTGGCACCACCGACATCGCCATCTTCATCGATGGCAGCGTCTGGCATACCATGGTCCTTTCAGTGGGAGGCAACCACCTCACCAACGACATCGCTATAGGGTTGCGAGCCCCCTTCAACGTGGCCGAAGAGATAAAGATAGAACATGGCCATACCCTCCCTGAGGTCATAGCCCCAGAGGAATCGATCGATATAGCCGCTTTCGGGAATGAACCCCGACGCTCCATCTCCCGACGGCGCTTGGCCCAAATAATCGAGGCCCGAGCCGAGGAGGTCTTCGATCTCGTTTTCAAAGAGATAAAACGCTCTGGCTATGACGGCCTCCTTCCGGCGGGGTTGGTGCTATGTGGAGGGACGGCGGAACTGGCCGGCTTGCGAGAGTTTGGCAGCCGGGCCTTAGATCTACCGGCCCGAGTGGGCAACCCCCAAAAACTGGAGGGCCTAATGGAGACTCTGGAGAGCCCCGCCTACGCTACCAGCGTGGGGTTGCTCCTTTGGGGGCTGGGACGCATCAAGGATAGGGAAATCGCTCCCCGGAGAAGGAGCAACTTCCTGCCTCGTCTTCGGGGGTGGCTGAAAGCCCTGCTCCCCGGATAACACAAAGAAAAGAAAGGAGAGAAGAGATGAAATACTTGCCAGAAGCGAAGAGCTTCGCCAAGATCAAGGTGCTCGGCGTGGGGGGTGGCGGCAGCAACGCTGTGAACCGCATGATCCAAGAGAAGATGCAAGGGGTGGAGTTCCTCGCTGTCAACACCGACGCCCAAGCCCTCCTCCTCTCCCAGGCCCCGAAGCGGGTTCACATCGGGGAGAAACTCACCAAGGGGCTGGGGGCGGGAGGAGACCCCGCTATCGGGATCAAAGCCGCCGAGGAGAGCAAGGAGGAACTGAGAACCTCCGTTCAGAATGCGGACATGGTCTTCATCACCGCCGGGATGGGCGGGGGTACTGGCACCGGGGCTTCCCCCATCATCGGTCAATTAGCCAAAGAGGAGGGTGCTCTCACTATAGGAGTGGTCACCAAGCCCTTCACCTTTGAAGGGATTCGTCGCCGGGATGTAGCCGAGGAAGGGTTGGTCAGGCTCCAGGAGGAGGTAGATACCCTCATCGTCATACCCAACGACCGTCTGCTAGATATCGTAGATAAGAAAGCCTCCATCCAGACAGCCTTCTCCCTAGCCGATGACGTTCTGCGACAGGGGATCCAGGGCATCTCCGAGTTGATCACTGTGCCCGGCCTCATCAATCTCGATTTCGCTGATGTCCGGACCATCATGGCCGAAGGGGGAGCGGCTCTCATGGCTGTGGGACGGGGCCCGGGCGAGACCCGCGCCGCCGACGCCGCCCAGGCCTCGGTAGCCAGTCCCCTGTTAGATATGACCATCAACGGGGCCACCGGGGTACTCTTTAACGTCACCGGCGGCCCAGACCTGGCCCTCTTCGAGGTCTATCAAGCGGCCGAGATCATAAGAGAGATGGCTCATCCAGATGTGAACATCATCTTCGGCGCGGTCATCGATCCCAATCTAGAAGGCGAGATCCAGATCACCGTCATCGCCACCGGCTTCGACGGCGCGGTACGACGACAGGCTTCCCTACCCGCCTCCAATATCCACGAGTTCCCGGTGCCCGCCTTTGACGGGGACAATCTGGATATCCCAGCCTTCTTGCGCCGCCATTAGTGGGATGCCAGTTCTGGCTCCACTCCTACCGTTGCCAGAAAGGGATCCAACCTTAAAATTCCAGGAAATTTTAAGGTTGGTGTATTGCCATCTGCTTCACGCTGTGGTAAACTGGCGATGTCTAACCACAATATGTTGTAGCAGATGGGCATAGAACCCCTATATTTGGTATCGAAAGGAGGGGAGCCGCCAGTTATTAAGTGGAGATGAAAATGAAATGTCCCTACTGTTCTTCTGGCGACTCCAGAGTCATCGATACTAGAGAGGCCAAAGGCCGCATCCGCCGTCGTCGTGAGTGTCTCAATTGCCACCAGCGTTTCACCACTTATGAAATGATAGCCACCGTCCCCCTGACGGTCATCAAGCGGGATGGGCGACGTCAGCCCTTCGAAAGCGGGAAACTGGTGACTGGCATACGCAAGGCTTGTGCCAAGCGGCCCATCTCCAAGGCACAGGTAGAGACTCTAGCCGAGGAAGTGGAACACGAACTGTACGAAATGGGACAACCAGAGGTGGAGAGCACACTTATCGGTAAACTGGTTTTGGAGCGCTTGAGGGAACTGGATGATGTGGCTTATCTGCGGTTCGCCTCCGTCCACCGTCGCTTCCCCGATGTGGAGACCTTGGCCGAAGAGATCGAAGGCTACAAGGAGTGGAAAAGGAGGGAAGAGGAACTAGAGGCCCAACTCCGACTGAGTCTATAATCTGGTGCCGCTTCGCGGTTCCTCAGAACGGCACCCTCTCTTTTTCTAACATACCCGGCGAGAGAAAGAAAATGCCCTACGAAGATGTGGCCGTCGAACTATCGGTCAACGCCATGACCGTCCTTCAGCGGAGATATCTTAAGCGAGGAGAAGACGGTCAGGTTGCCGAAACCCCCCAGGAGATGTTCTGGCGGGTGGCTAAGAATATCGCCGCCGCCGATCTCCTCTATGACTCTCAGGCCGATGTGGAAACCACGGCGGAAGAGTTCTACCACCTTATGGCTTCGCTGGAGTTCATCCCCAACTCCCCTACCCTGATGAACGCCGGTCGAGCGTTACAGCAACTCTCCGCTTGCTTCGTCATCCCCGTCAAGGATTCTATGGAGAGTATCTTCGAGGCTCTCAAATGCACGGCTCTTGTCCACAAGAGCGGTGGAGGAACCGGCTTCTCCTTCTCCCGCCTACGTCCCAAGGGAGATGTAGTGAAGTCCACAGGGGGGATAGCCTCCGGCCCGGTCTCCTTCATGGAGGTCTTCGATGCGGCTACGGAAGCGATCAAGCAAGGTGGAGCCCGCCGGGGGGCCAACATGGCCATCCTGCGCATCGATCATCCAGACATCATGGAATTCATCACCGCCAAGGAGGATAACGACCAGCTAAATAACTTCAATATCTCAGTGGGCTTAACCGAGGAGTTCATGCGAGCCCTCAAGGAAGGGACTGACTACCCCCTGGTCAACCCTCGCCATGGCCAGGTGGTAAACCGCCTCTCGGCAGGGAAGGTTTTCGACAAGATGGCGGAGATGGCCTGGACCAACGGAGACCCGGGCGTCGTCTTCTTAGACCGCCTAAATGAGAACAACCCCACCCCTCAGCTGGGCGAGATCGAGAGCACCAACCCCTGCGGCGAGCAGCCTCTTCTCCCCTACGAGTCGTGCAACTTAGGTTCCATTAACCTGGCCCGGATGTTGAAGAATAGCAAGGTAGATTACGAGCGGTTGGGGCGGACGGTGCGGGCCGCCGTGCATTTCCTGGACAACGTCATAGACCAAAACGAATACCCTCTGCCTCAGATAGAGGAGATGACCAAGGCCAACCGGAAGATCGGCTTGGGAGTGATGGGTTTCGCGGAGATGCTCATCCGGTTAGGGATCCCCTATGACTCGGAGGAAGCGGTGAGCCTGGCTGAGGAGGTTATGGGGTTCATCCATACCACAGCCAAGGAGGCCTCGAGTAGCCTGGCTGAACTACGGGGCTCTTTTCCCAACTACCCAGGCAGCATCTACGACGATAGCAGGGAAGCCCCTCGCTCCTCCCCCTGGCAAGGGAGGCCCATGCGGAACGCCACGGTGACCACCATCGCCCCCACAGGGAGCATCAGCATCATAGCCGGAACAACCAGTGGCATCGAACCCCTTTTCGCCATAACTTATGTCCGTCATGTCCTGGACGAAGATGAACTGATAGAGGTGACCCCCTTCTTTAAGGAGATAGCCACCGAAGGTGGGTTCTACAGCGAAGACCTAATGCGGAAGATCGCCGAGAGGGGCACCCTCCAAGGGTTGGAGGAGGTACCACCCCAGGTGCAAAGGCTCTTCGTCACCGCTCACGATATAGCCCCGGAGTGGCATATCCGCCTCCAGGCCACGTTCCAGCGACATACCGATAACGCCGTCTCCAAGACCATTAACTTCCCCCATGAAGCCACCGTGGAGGAGGTGAAGAAAGCCTACCTTTTGGCTTATGAGTTGGGCTGCAAGGGGCTCACCCTCTATCGGGACCGCAGCCGAGAGAGACAAGTCCTCTCCAAGGGGCTCAAGAGGAGAGGTATCCGCAAGCCTCGACCTCGGCCCGAGGTGACCCGGGGCACGACGGAGAAGACGGTTGTGGGATGTGGCCAGACTTTGTATATCACCATCAACCAAGATGAGACGGGGCTCTGTGAGGTCTTCACCCAGATGGGGAAATCGGGGGGCTGCATGGCCTCTCAATCGGAGGCTATCGGCAGGCTCATATCGCTGGCCCTCCGCTCCGGCTTGGAGACCAAGGCGATCATCAAGCAGTTGCGGGGCATCCGCTGCCCGGCTCCCAACTGGCGGGAGGGGCAGATGATCCTCTCCTGCGCCGACGCTATCGGTCAGGCGATGGAGAGGTATGTCAATTCTAACGGGATTCAACTGCCTCTCTTCGACGAGGGAGAAGCGCCAAGGAGCCTTTTAGGCATGTGCCCCGAGTGCCCCGATTGCGGGGCCATGGTGGAGTTCGTAGAGGGTTGCCTCGTCTGCCCCGCCTGCGGCTACTCTCAATGTGAGTAGAGCGAGTCTGGAGGAAGCACAAAAGCCCGTGGCCGAGGTGGTCACGGGCTCTATCATTTCACCACGCCCTTGCATTTGGTGACCATCAGTAGTTCATCATGATAATGGGAAAGTAAACAAAGGAGGTGGGCTCCCACCAAAGCCCATAGAACGAGAAGTAGATATCCCAGTTGCCGTTGCGCTCATCCTGCCACAGGGCATAGGCGTCGCCCGAGGAATCCACACCGATGGATGGCGACCACTGATCAGTCGTGCCTGGGTCATCACTCACCTTGACATTGGTCCCCCAACTCCCCCCTGCCGGCCGATAGGAAAAATAGACATCCCAGTTGCCGTTGCGCTCATCCTGCCACAGGGCATAGGCGTCGCCCGAGGAATCCACACCGATGGAGGGCGACCACTGATCAGCCCTCCCAGGGTCATTACTCACCTTGACATTGGTCCCCCAACTCCCACCAGCAGGCCGATACGAGAAGTAGACGTCAGGGTCGCCACTGCGTTCATCCTGCCACACGGCATAGGCGTTGCCAGAGGAGTCCACAGCGATGGAGGGCGACCACTGATCAGTCGTGCCTGGGCCATCGCTCACTTTGACATTGGTCCCCCAACCCCCACCAGCAGGCCGATAGGAAAAGTAGATGTCAGAGTGGCCGCTGCGATAGTCATGCCACACGGCGTAGGCGTTGCCGTTAGCGTCTACGGCGATCTGGGGCTCATACTGCCAAGCCGTCCCAGAGTCATCGTTCACCTTGACGTTGGTTCCCCAACCCCCATCAGCCGGCCGATAGGAGAAGTAGATGTCAGAGTCGCCGCTGCGATAGTCATGCCACACCGCGTAGGCATTGCCCGAAGAGTCCACGGCGATCTGGGGC
>DAOULQ010000104.1:0-56062 GCA_034419095.1 Anaerolineae bacterium
TCTATGGTGCCAAAACCCAGTCAGGTACCGTCCATCCGCTTAAGAAACAGTCACCGCGCTTGGTTACAAAATATGTTGCACAACCGAGCAAGGTTCGGTTACATGTTTAAATTGCTTGACAGGCCCCGCGGAGGCGTCAGAGACCGATTTCAACGGTGCAGGGCTCACGGTGTGGCGAGGTGGCCACTCGTTGTGACTCAAGCGAGCGAGTCAAGCCACACATCGGCAGATCGTTGCAGGTTGGCTCCCTCAACGGGGAACGAACTACGGCCTAACATCTGGATCTGTCCAGATACTCATCCAGCAAGCCTGCATGGCCCCCGCAGAGCCCCCTTCTCTCTCCAGAAGTTAAATCACCAACGGTAGCAAGCCCTCTCCGGCACCCTATGACGGCGACAGGGTTTGCTAGCGGCTCCCCTCCCTTCAACCCTGCAAGGACGGTGGTTGCCTTCCTATTGGTGTTTAACCTCGACCTGCTCATCTATTCCTCTGGGGACCTTTATCTTAGATCAGAGGGAAAATCCCGACATCAACTTTTTCTCACTCTTTGTGAGGCGCTATACCCTCTTCTTATTCCTCTTGAATGTCGCTTGCACGGAGTCATTTCCTGAGGGTAGGCAACTTCGCTAGATCTGTCATTGCTAAATATGGCGCTATTTGGCGTTGTTCCGCTAGCCTACAGGGAAAATGATAGCTGCTAGGTCGGTTGCTCTGCAGAGATGGATCGGCTACCTCAAGACGAAGTCGAGAATCAGCCGCTTGAGTGGGCCTCTCTTGTATCTGAATGCGCATCGTAAACGACCTCACCGGCTACAATTGCCATCTTGCAACGCATCTCCTGATCCATGAGTATGATATCAGCGTCGTAGCCTCGTGCGATACGGCCCTTCTTTCGCCCTAGACCCACCACAACAGCGGGTTGGCTCGTAGCCATCGGAAGTACCTTGGTCAAGTGCAGAGCGGTGAAGCTGAGCATGTTCTTGACGGCCACGTCCATCGTCAGCACGCTACCGGCCAAAGTGGCGTCATCAAGAAGAGCCTGCCCCTCTCGTACCGTAACCTCTTGGCCCAGAAGCTCGTATCTTCCATCCTTGAGGCCAGCGGCTGGCATGGCGTCTGTGACCAGAATGAGCCGCTCAGCGCCTACCGCATGAACAAGGATCCTTACGGCCGCTGGATGCACGTGGTGGCCGTCGCAAATCAACATTATCCGAGACCTTGTGGAGTCCAAAACCGCCCCTACTACTCCCGGGTCCCGATGATGAAAGCCTCGCATAGCATTAAAGCAGTGAGTGACCAATTCGAAATCGCCCGCAAGCGCGGCTGATGCTTCCTCATAGGTTGCCGCGGAGTGACCTAGACTTACGCGTACTCCCGCTTCCTTGAATTGACGAGCCACAAGTTTGGCCTTTGGCAGTTCGGGAGCCATAGTTGATATGACGAGGGAGCCCCGTGCTGCCTCCAGGTAGGCGCGGGCCTCTCTGTCGTTGGGCTCGCGTAGCCATTCTGGGAGAAACGCCCCGTGCTTCACTGGGCTCAAAAAGGGCCCTTCGAGGTGAATGCCAATTGGCTGTGCTCCCGGGTAGGAACATTGGAGAGCAGCCGCCAAGGCTGCCAGGTGCCCACACAGCGCCTCGTGGTTGGCTGCCATAGGAGAAACGAGGAAAGCAGTCGTGCCCCAACGCGGCAGAAGCTCGGAGATGGATGCGATCTCTTGGACCAGGCTCTCCGCGTGTGCAAAGCCGTGGCCCCCGCAACCGTAGAAATGGAGGTCGATCAAACCGGGCGCTACGAAACTGCCCGATGCGTCTATGGTTTGCGCGGATGACGGTATCTCCTGGCCCTGGGGGCCTACCCCCACGATCTTGGACCCCTCGATCAGGACGGTCCCCGCATCAATCACTTTGTCCGGTGTGAAAACCCTGCCACCAACTACGGCCGTGGTAGTCATCGGCTACCTCTCCAGTTCTGGCTTCGTCATCGAAATTCGTACCCGATCGATGATCGATTTCGAGAACTCGATGTTGCACACCTATAGGCCGAAAGGTCTACCCAGCCAATCTCATGGCGCTGCGCTCGCAACGATCTTGACCACCCATATCTCTCCTGGCTCCAACGACTTACCCAGTACCAGCTGGCCGTCCCGATTCCGGCACGGTACCGGCTGGCCGGTGACGATGTCTGTTGCTGTGTAGTCCCCTTGGGGTACGGCGATCCTAAATTGCGGCTGTGCTCGCTGATCTGCATGGTTGAAGGCAAGGAGAATACGGAAGGAGTGGCTTTCCTCGTCCTTTCCCTCTAGCAGACGCGGCTCTATCTCCAGAGCGATCGGGACACCATCCACTTCGACAGGTGGCTCGATCCCTGCCAGCCGCGCCACTCCCTTGAGCAGCCGACCAGAGTTTTCGTCCTGGTACCTGTAGAATGCAAAACTCAGCATCGTGCCCACGAAGACCGCCCAACCTCGACCGTAACGGTTGACTACGATAGCTGGCGCGCCATTCTCGAATTCACCCACCACCTCGGCCGTCTCGGACAGGACCTCCAATTCCTCTTGGAAACGAGCCCCAACAAGCACATCCCCCTTGCTCAACAAGGGCAACGCCGGGTGGTCCTTGGTGATGTGGATGTGACAGGGTGTCTCCTCGTCCATCCCCGTTGCACCCCGCTCCCGACAGCCGAAGACCTTCTCTAGGCCCATCCCAGGCACCGCTTCACTACAGTAGCCCGTTTCGTCGTTCCAGGCAGTGCGTGCCTCGGCAACCACAACCCCACCTCGGCGCACGAATTCGTCAATGCTGGCTGCCGCAGCTCGAGGTAGCATGAAGGAGAAGGGCAGGTACAGCAGGGCGTACTTCCCAAGCTTGCCAGCTGCAATCTGATCCACGTGGAGGAAGTCCGCTGGGATATGCTCCTGATAGAGGGCCCGGTAACTACCTATGTAGCTACAGCTGGGGACATAATGGTGGCACTCGCGCATACAAACCCACATGATATTGGCATACACATTCCAGCAGATACCCGCCTGTGCTCGAGTGGGCTTACCGGCATAGAAGAGGTCCATGTTTTGGGTGACGAGCCTCGAGACAGCGCCAGCGGCTAAGGCTCGCTCGCTAGGGGTACCGTCCAGGTTGGCTAGGCCGAAGCCAGCCGACTCGTAGCCGCTGCTCATGGGGTGCCAGGCGTAGAAGCAGAGACCCTTAGCGCCATGGGCGATGGAGTGCCAGGCATAGGAGCGAGCGTCGGCCTCGGTCATGTGCGAGGCGAACATACCGACGTACCCATGCCCCCCCTGGAGCTCTCCCAACCAGTACGATGCACCAACAGAGTCGCAAGCGGAGCGGGTGCCGGCCAGCATCGCCGCCCGAAACGAGGGGTCTTTGGTTTCCTTGGCCCCTACGTGCTTCGGGTAAAGCGAAGTGCCCCAGATGTCCACCTGTTGAGCCATCCGCCAGTCGTCGGGCGAACCTTGCGCGTCGATCGGCAGGGTGAGGATGGAAGGGACGGCCGAGTGGCTGGTGGTGGGGTGATGGTCGGCCTGGCGTACTGTTTCATGCCGCCAGCGAAGGTCTTCCGCCAGTTTGTCCATGATGAACTGCAGCCAATCCACGTATTCGGTGTAGGTCATTAAGGAGATGAACTTTGGGGGGAGCACCAAGTCCCAACTGGAGAAATTCCGATACCAGGCCCTGTTGAGCGTGTCCAGACTCTGGTACCTGCGACGAAGCCAGTCGCGGAAACGCTGGGCGGTGTGATGGCAGTAGCAGAAGGTAGCTGGCTGCGGCAGGAAGTCGAAATACCCCCACTGAACGATGTGAGGCTCACTCCACAGATCCCAGGCCAGGAAGGGCTTGCGGTCAGCAATGTGCCCGGCCAGGGCGCGCATGAAGCGCTCAGCTGAGGCGCGCACACCAGGGTGATCGTAGCAGTAACCGGGTGCACCCTGGGAGTCGATGGGCACGCCGCCGGCCGAGATATAGCGGCAGTCTGGATAATACTTCGCTAGCCAGTCCGGCGCTGAATCGAGATAGAGTTGGACGATGACCCTGAGGCCCACCTGCTCAGCCAGCTCCATTAGCAGCTCCACGGCCTCGAAGTGATAATCGCCGGGCTCCGGCTCGCCACTGGCCCAGTCCACCCAGCAGCGGACAGTGTTGAAGCCGCAGTTGGCGATGTTCTCCAGGTCCCTCTGCCAACTCTCCCGATCATCGGGCTTCGGTGGCCGGACCATGGTCGCCCGGGCTCTCCCACCCGTGTACCAAGCGGCAATAGGGATAAACTTCTCGTCCACTTTCACCTCCCTGTTTTCTACATCAGATTCAACTGTCATCCAATCACATTCTACTGCAACCACGCTACAAGAGCCTGGCGGGCCGCATTCCACGCATTCACGAGAATGTAGGTGCCGTGCCCATCTCCTGGCAGCGCCACCACTTGGCACGGACCTTGAACCAGTTTCGCCATCTCCTGGGCTTGCTCCAGAACCAAGCGCTGATCCCGATCGGCTTTCCCTCCCAGTCGGCGGGCACCTGGACCTGGCGGCGGTAGATCACCACCTTCGCCTTCCCCACCCGATCCTCCAACCCCTGTTCCGACCAGGGGGCAGGAGCGCGCACTTGGTCCCAGGTGCTGTCGTCGTAGTCCGGCGTGGTCATCTCCTCGCTAAACATCTCCACCTGCCGGAAGCGCCACAATCCGGTTAACTCGATGGCGTCGGTCAGACTCACGTCGGTGATCGTCTCCTGCCCCTCGGCCACGGTCAGGGCGGTGGGGGGTGGAGCAGCCGCTGGTGCGCAGCCACCAGCCAGGAGAGCAGCCAGCACAGCCGCAATCAGAACCCATTTCCCTCTCATGTTATGACCTCCTCATCTCTCCCTCCCCCCAACTCCTCTCCTCATCAGCTCGATCTCGCCCAGTTCCCCCCTGGCGATGGCTCCCCTGGCCTGGACGAAGGCCGGGTTCCAGCGGTTCTCGAACGCCAACTGGCAGCAAACACCGGCTCGTTCCACCGCCCCCAGCATCTGCTCAGCTTCAGCGACCGTGGTAGCGAACGGCGTCTCCACAAGCAAGTGAGCGAAATCTGGCGTAGCGACGACCAGAGCATCCGGCCGCTCCTTTTTCAGCAACTCCCAGCAGTCGGCATAGCCGGGGATGGCGAAACGAGGGGCAGCCTCGGCCAGCGTCTGGGGATTCACATTGCTCAGGGCTACCAGCCGGGCGTCACGGTTCTGAGCCACGGCGCGGGCAAACAGGTGACCACGGGTGCCCATTCCGACAATGCCTATCCCGATCGCTGGTCTCATCTCCTCTCCACCTCTCTCCTCTGACGGATTTGTCCGTCAAGCAATTCATAGAGAACCGAAGCGTACTCTTCCACCAGAGGATCGTGCGTGGCCATGATGACCGTGAGCCCTTCGCTGTGGGCCAGTTCTTGGAATAGGGTCATGATCTGCCGGGCACTGGTCGAGTCCAGTTCGCCCGTTGGCTCATCGGCCAGGATCAGTGCCGGGCGATTGGCAATAGCCCGGGCGATTGCCAGCCGCTGCTGCTGCCCGCCGGACAGCTCATAGGGCCGATGGTTAGCCCAGGCCAGAAGGCCCACCCGGGCCAAGCACTGACGAGCACGTGCTACCCGTTCCCGCCAGGGCACTCCGGCCAATCGCAACACCAGATCGACATTGTCGATGGCGGAAAGCTGCGGCAACAAGGCAAAGCTCTGGAACACGTAACCAACTCGGTGGCGGCGTAGGCAGGTCAGTTCAGCGTCGGAAAGCGCCCCGATTTCTTGCCCGTCGAGGTACCCCCGCCCACTCGTCGGGCGGTCTAGTCCCCCGATCAGATTCAGCAAGGTGGTCTTGCCAGAGCCTGAGCGGCCGTACACGGCGGCAAAGGTCTCCGGAACAACCTCCAGGCTCACTCCTCGCAGCGCCGGGACCGATACGCCGTTCGTCTGATAGGTGCGAACCAAGTCGACTGTGCGCACCGCAGCCCCAGCCCAGGTTGCGGGCGGCGCAGCCCGCTGTGGATACAGACGGGCCGCCACCTGGCCAGCGCAGACACGCGCGCGATGGATCAGCAGCTCGACCTGCCTGCTCAACCAAGGAAGGCGCGGCCCTTCCTCGCTGGGCTGTGCTGGCACCTCCAATGCCTCTTCCTCTCCCACGGGGTGGATCACGATCGTCCCATCCCTCAGTTCCAGCCTCGCCAGTCGCCCAATCCCCAACTGTTCACGGTACTCTTGTGGCACCTGCAGCCGCCCGGCCGAATCCAAAACGGTGTACTCGGAGGAGAGAGAAGAGGGTTCTCTCCTTTCCGCTCTTTTCTCCGTACTGACTTTGCCGTCACGGATGGTCACAACCCGGTCGGCTTGGCCAGCGATGGCCGCGTCGTGGGTGACCAGGACCATCGTCGTGCCCAGGGCGACATTGATCTGATGCAAGGTCTCCCAGATGCCCCGAGCGGTGGCTGTGTCCACGTTGCCGGTTGGCTCGTCCGCCAAAAGAAGCACGGGGCGATTAGCCAGAGCGATGGCGAGAGCTAGCCGTTGCTGCTCGCCGCTGGAAAGCTCGACCAGCCGGTGTGCTCGGCGTGCTGCTAGTCCCACCGCTTCCAGGAGTTCCTCCACCCAGTCGCCGTCGGGCCGGGTCATCCGGCCAGCCACGATCTGCGGCAGCATCACGTTCTCCGCCGCCCTCAGGTAAGGAATTAGGTTGCGGGCTGGCTGCTGCCAAACGAAGCCCACCACCTCTCGCCGGTAGCGGCTGAGAGACCAGGGTGAGATGTGCCCCAGATCGTGGCCGGCGACCACGGCTCTGCCAGCGGTGGGGCGGTCGAGTGTGCCCAGGATGTTCAAAAGAGTGGTCTTGCCACTGCCGCTGGGACCGACGACAGCGACCATCTCCCCCTGCGCCGCGCTTAGGTCGAGTCCCTGTAGCGCCACCACTTCGACCCCAGCCGCCTTGTAAATCTTCACCAGTCCCTCGCAGAGGATCATTCTGCCACCTCTCCCAGTTTCACCGCCTCAAACAATCCCCCGCGCGCCAGTTGCCAGCCGCTGACTAGTACAGCCAGGGCGAAGATCAGGCCAAACACCCCATAGATGGGCCAAATCTGGTTCCAGGCCACGTGTACCAGGAAGGGTGGGATCGCACCAGCAGTCCCTAGGAGCGGGCTAAAACCAAAACCGACCCATAGCCCCAGGGCCGTCCCGGCCACGCCACCCAGCACGATCAGCCCTGCCTGCTCGATAATGAGTAGACCCACCACCTGGGCCAGCGAGAAGCCCAGGGCACGCAGGATACCGAATTCGACAGCCCGCCGCTCCAGCGACACCAAGCCATACAGCAGGAAACCCAGCACCGTCAGCGCTGCCGAGGCTACGAAGCCGACCGAGAGTAGCCCCAAGCCCCCTTGCCGTTCTGGCCGGGCCTGCTCAGCAGCGATCTGGGCCCTGGCATCGCGCACCAGAGCTACTCGCACGCCCCAGGCCCACAATTGACGCACGATGGCTCCCGTGTCTGCCTCTGGCGTGGTGGTAACCCAGACCTCGTAGGGGGCTGGTCCACGCAGTTGCGCAAACAGGTAAGTCAGGTTGCCGATGAAGAGCGGTCCTTCTGCGGGGTCAGCCCGGGGGAAGTGGTCCACCACTCCGACGATGACGAAGGGGATCTCCTTACTTTGACCGGCAACGGTAACCCTCAGATGGAGCCGGTCGCCCAACTCCAGGCCGCTTCCGGCCAGAAATGGACGGGTGATCAACAGCCCTGTCGGCCGCCCTCGAAGTGCGTCCATCAGTGCTTCCAGCGGGCGGGAGGAAAAATCAGGCCGGAAGAACGCCACCAGAGGGAAATGGGCCGCGTCCACGCCGACGAAACGCCCCTCGAACAGTTGGCCCCCTAGTCGGGTATAGGCGGGGTAATCGCCCACCCGAGTTGCGGCGCGCACACCGGGGAGAAGCAAGTGCTGACTAATGGGGAGAGGGCTGGAATCGGTAATCTCCACTAGGCTCAGGTCGGCTCCAGTCTCGTAGTAGGTACGGTCGGCCAGGTTGGCATTAAGGGTCTCAGCCATGGAGGCGCTGAAGATAGCCAGACTCAGGGTGAGGATCAGGAGGATCAGCGGCCCGCTGTGGGTGCGCACCGTGCGCGCCAGGTCTTGGAGCGCCAGTCCCCACTCGACCCCCGGCAACGCCCGGCTCAAGTGGGCCGCAGCCCGGACTAGCAACAGGCACAACCGCACGAAAAGCAATGTCCCGGCCAGGACGAACAGCGTCGGGGCCAGAAATAGTAGCGGGTTCCCCAGCGGATCGTCCCCCACAGTCAGCCCGCCCCGCTCCTCTAATATCCTGTAGCCGTACCAGGCGGCGAGAAGCAGCAACAAGTCAAGGAACGCGCGCTGCCAGAGGGGACGTTGAAGCGTCCGGGCAACCTCCTGCTTATAGGTCACCGGCGTATGACGTGCTGTGGCAGCGGCCTGGCTCAGTCCCAGGACCAGGGCCAGGCCTACGATGGCGGCCGCAAAGCGCACGCTGGCCCACGGCACGCCGACCGGCAACGCCGGGCCGGGCGCAAACGCCAAAAAGCTCTTGGTCATCCCCAGCCCGCGGGCCAGCGCCGCGCCCAAGGGCGGTCCAAGAACCAGGGCCACCACCCCGACCAGCGACCCCTCTAGAACCGCGACGCCGATGACCTGAGCCACGCCAGCTCCTCGGCTGCGCAGCAAGGCTATCTCTCCTCGGCGACGTTGGCCGAGCAGGCCAGCCACCAACCCCAAGAAGAAGAGCACCAGCCCCAGCACCGGCAGGCTGAAGGCATACAAGGAAACCACCAACGCCTGGAACCGCTGCTGGTGTTTGGTCATCGCTTCCTCAGGTGAGGCGGTGAGGGTGACGTTGCTCAGGAGTTGGCTAGCCCGGGCCCGCAGTCTGGCGATCCGGCCCATGAAGGCTGGTACGTCGGCCGTCCGCGCGCTCCGGCCGTCGAAGATCAGAAACCAGGCAGCGCTATAGACCTCCCCGGACTGCGTCGTTGCTATTAGGCCGGTAAAGCTTTCTTCTGGCACCAAGAGCATCTCGTCGAAGGTGCTGGGGGGGTAGAACCAGGAGCGGTCGTCAGGATCTCGCGGCTGCCAGACGCCAGCGATGCGGAGAGGCACCTCGGAGGGCCAGCCCAGTGTGCTATCCGTTGCTTCTTGCACTAGCGGGTACTCTTGACCGACCTGAATGTCCAGTTCGTGCGCCAGCGGTTGACTGATCAGCACCTCCAAGACCCCTGCCTCTGGCCCGGCCGGAACCGGCCAGCCACCAGCGGTGATCTGGATCTGCTCGGCGAGGCCACTGATGAAGCCAAGGTGCACGTTGGACACGGGTATCGGCCCTGCTGGCGAAGCACGGACCATTCCCAGTCGTCCGGTGGCAGCGTAGCGGATCCCGGCCTGTAGGGGCAGTCCCAAGGTCGAGGAGCTCTCGCCCACCAGATAGTTATCCAGGGAGAGGACTTCCTCCCATTCGAGCTGGCCGTACCAGGCACCCCGGTAGACGAATAGGAAGCTGAAGGGAGGCCGGCCACGCTCTCTTTCCTGCCCCTGCTCTAACTCCTGTCGCAACAAAGTATAGTTGACCGCGTCGGCATACAGCGGCACGCTGCTGACTAAGGCTACAGCCACGATGGTGCCCAAGGTCGTAGCGACCACGAGCATCCGCTCGTTCCAGGCGCGTTTCAGAACCACCCATCCGATGGAGCGCAGAGTATGCAAAACACCGATTAGAGATTTCGCGGCCAAACAACCCTTTCCTTCGCTCAGGCCCCCGATGTCAAAACAGCTACCAATGGCCATGGAGAGGAATTCAGAGCCGGCAGGGCTTGAACCTGTCTAAGGCACTTCCCGCAGGCTCATCCCCATCGCCAACATGGCTCACACTCATCCTTTCAACCCCGTGAGGGCAATCCCCCTAACGAAGTAGCGCTGCAGAGCCACGAACATCAGCAGAGCCGGGATGATGCTGACAGCGGTGCCAGCCATCTGAAGATGGTGGAACTGTGCCTCCATGCCATAGGTGCGCAGGCTGTTCAGAGCCAGGGGGACGGTGAAGAGATCACGCGATTGCACTACCAGGAGCGGCCAGAGGAAAGCGTTCCAAACCGTCACGAAGTTGAACGAAGCCAGGGTGGCCAGAGCCGGACCACTCAGAGGGAGGATGATCTGCCAATAGATACGGAACTCAGAAGCACCGTCAATGCGGGCAGCGTCAAGGAGTTCGTCGGGGATGTCTAGGATGAACTGGCGCATCAGGAAGATCCCATAGGCGCTGACGACGCTTGGCAAGATCAATCCAGCGTAGTTGTTCAACCAGCCGAGTTGCTTAACGATGTAAAAGACCGGAATCAGAATGACAAAGAACGGGATCATCATACTTGCTAGAACAAGTATGAAGAGAACGTTGCGCCCTGGGAAATCATACTTCGCAAAGGCGAAACCGCACAAAGAACTGATGAAAATGATCCCCACCACTGTGAGGCTTGAGACCAACAGGCTATTGAGATAGGCACGCATTAGAGGTACGACGTGCGTAACGTCAACGTAATTCTGCCACTGAGGTTGCGCAGGCAAGAGCGGCGGTGGCAACCTGCTGACCTCCAGGGAGGTCATCAATGAGGCGGAGAACATCCAAAAGAATGGCAAGAGCATCCAGGCGCCCGCGAGAGCCAAGATGAGGTACTTGAGTATGGGTCCGGCCACGGCCAGAGCGGTCAGTTGTCGCTTCACCATATTTTCCCCTCCTCACGAGCGTTCTTGCAAGAGACGCAACTGGATAAACGTGATGACGAAGATGATGACGAACAGAATGACCGCCATAGCGGTCGCGCGGCCCATGCGGAAGAACTTGAAAGCTGTGTTGTACATGTGGAGCACTACCACCATGGTGCTACCGGCCGGACCGCCTCCACTCGTCTCCCCGGCGACACCCGTGGTGGCGGCGAAGACGATGTCGAACACCTGGAGGGCACCAATGGTGTTGGTAACTACGATGAAAAGCAGCACCGGGCGTAGCAGAGGCAGAGTGATATGCCAGAAGGTTTGCCACCGGTTGGCCCCATCCACAGCCGCGGCGTCGTAATACTCGCCAGGGATCCCCTGCAGCCCTGCCAGATAGATGATGATATAGTAACCCACATACTGATACACAGCGATGCCGATGATGCAAGCCAACGCCTGCTCCGGGCTAGAGAGAAACGGCTGGCGCGGAAAGCCAAACAGTCCCAAGAGGGTGTTGACGAGACCATAGTTCTTGTTTAGCAGCGTAGACCACATCATGCCCAGTGCTAGAGGTGCTGTGACGATTGGAAGGAAGAAGAGAGTACGCCAGAAGACGCGAGCCCGCAGGCGAGTGTTGAGCAGCAGTGCGAAGAGTAACCCCAACACAGTGTTGATACCAACTCCGCAAATGGTGAAGACAAATGTATTGCGTAGGCCTCGCCGGAAGATCGCATCCTTGGTTAGGAGATAGCGGTAGTTCTCTAGTCCCACAAATGGCATCTGAGAGATCGGCTCGATGAGATTCCAATTGTGCACGCTCACCCAGAGGGTGAACAGAATAGGACCAATGGCGAAGAGAAGAAGCGCGAGGATGGCAGGGCTGACGAAGAGATAGGCCCACAGTGCCCTCCGAGGCAGAAGCCTACGCCTAGCCTGCACCAAGAGAGGCGTCACATCAGGCATCGTCAATCTATTGCTCACCGGCTATCCCCCTAATTCAGCTTCAAGTGGAGAAGGGGAGCCACGTCCACTTGCTCCCCTTCCCCTTCCATGTTCCTGGTTATCGCTTTTCTGCGAGAATACGATTGGCCTCCTCCGCTGCGTAAGTCAGGGCTGCCTCGGGCGATTTCTGCCCAAACCATGCCGCTTCGATCTCGGTCTGCAACGTGGTCTTCACCTCCTGGCCACCAGCCACCACCGGCTCGGGCCGGGCGACAGCGGCCGAGTCGATGAAGGGTTGCATAAACTCATCGTAGCGATCAGCTAGCGCTCCCTGGTCAGAAAGGCGGCTGGGGATAGCGCCATAGGCGCTGGTCAAGAAGTCGCCGATGGGCGAGGCTTCGCCCTCCGCGGGAGGCGTGTTCAACCATTCGACTAGTTTCCAGGCCTCCTCGCGGTACTTGCTACCATTGTCCACGCCGAAGAGCCAGTTGTACTGGAGAGTGGCCGACTCGCCATTAGGCCCATGGGGGATGGGAGCGACGCCTACGTTCTCATAGCCGTCTAAGAAGGTATCCTTGAGGGTAGCCTGCCACCAGTTGGCCATGATGATCATCGCCCCCTTGCTGTTCGGGAAGTCCCACCCGCTTACACCGAGATCGGTACACTTGTCCTCGATCATGTCCATGTACAACTGGAGGGTGGCCAGGCCTTCTGGGCTGTTGAATAGGGCCTCGGTCCCGTCGGCACTCAGGTATTCTCCGCCGTTGGACCAGAGCAGGGACAGGAACGGGTGGACAACCCCCGAGTCCCACCCTGGGATGAGCAGGAAGCCAGCCATCGTGACACTGCCGTTGGCATCCACTTGACTGATCGCGCAAGCCATCTCCTTGAGCTCATCCCAGGTTTCTGGAGGCTTGTTGTAGCCGGCCTCGGCCAGCATTTTCTTGTTGTAGAGCAACTGGTAGGTGTTGATCTCGGTCGGGTAGCCCCAGACCTGGTCCATGTAGGTCACGGCCTCGATGGAACCGGGGCTGTAGTTAGCCTTGATGTCGGCGAGCACCTCCTCGGGTGGGACAGCCAACATGCCGCCCTTGACAAAATCGGGCAGCCAAAGGTTGTAGAAGTGATAGATGTCTGGGCTGATACCGGCAGCGCGGGCAGTGGTGATTTTGGTCAGGAGCTGGTCGAAGGTCACGGTCTGATATTCGATGGTAACGTTGGGATGAAGTTGCATATACTCGTCAAGCCGGGCTTGCATGGGCTTGAGGGACGACTCTTCACCCCAGTGGGTCAACACGACCAGTTTCACCGGGGCTGGGGTGGGGGTCACCAGGACCTCTCTCTCTTTCTCGACGATCTGGGTCTCCACCACTACCTCGGGCGTCGCTGCTGGAGCACAGGCAGCCATTAGCAAAGCGACCATTACCAGAAGTGCGAACATGGTTTGCTTTCTCATGACTCTCCTCCGTTGAGAAAAGGTAGACTCACAAAGATACTCTGCCAATAGAGTAGCATCTCTTAATCTGTCCATCACCTCCTTCCGTCTGCTGGAACACCGGTCGTACCGCACCCTCAGGCTGGCTTGCTAGCCTAGAAGGCGCTTACCTCCTTGAAATGGCATATCACTGCTCGTCCGAGTCTCTCTGATACAGCAACACCGCTTTGGCCGCTCCCAGCAGTCCAGCGCTCTCTCCCAGTTGTGAGGGCACAATCTGCACAGTCTCAGCCGATATCGGTTGGGCATTGTGGAGTACTACCTCCCTGATCTGATCGATGAGCAGATCGGCCTGAACCCCCACTCCGCCACCGACGATAACGATCTCCGGATTCACCAAGCTCACGATGTTGGCGATACCGACACCGAGGATCTCACCGATGCGATGGACCACTTCGCAGGCCAAGGCATCACCCTGCCGGGCGGCATCGAAGACCATCTGCGCATTCAACTTCTCATACGAGCCAAGACCCCACTCACGCAGAACGGAAGGCTCACTAGTCTGTCGCAACCTCTCTGCTGCCAACCGGCCAATGCTGGGGCCAGCGGCTAGGCTTTCCCAATGCCCAACTTGCCGAGCATATTTGCCAGACACGCGTTGTGTCCCCAGCACAAACCAACCGGCTGCACCGCCCAGACGGCTGGCACCACGGTACAGTCGGCCGTCCAGGATCATTCCACCACCGATGCCAGTACCGACGATAACGAAAACCACGTTCTGATAGCCCCGTCCCGCGCCTAACCACCATTCGCCTAGCACCGCCGTGTGGCCATCATATTCGATACGCACTGGCAAGTTGAGACGTGTGCTCAGTTCATCATGTAGGGGAACGTTCTCCCAACCAGGCAGGTTAGGTGCCCACACAATGACCTTGTGATCCGCATCGATCACGGCCGGAACCCCCACTCCCAGACCACGCACATCTGCAAGGCTCACCCCTCCCCGTGCGAGGTCATCCTGGAGCATCGTGGCTATCTGGTTGATCAAAGCCGGCGGACCACGTAGGTCCGTGCGTGCCTTGCTCATCTGCGAAATCTCCCCGGTGGACGTTATCAGCGCCGTTGCGGTCTTAGTCCCACCGATGTCGGCGGCGAGGATATAAACACCTGCCACATCTGCTCCCAATTTCTCTTCGCTACCCTCCATCAGGCGCGGTGGAACCACCGAGTCGTCGGATGAACGAGGTGTACTCCTGGAAGACTTGCTCGTTGTGTTCGGCCCCCGCCTCGGCGACATTGGGTGATACGAATATGGAGAGAGGCACCTGGCGGGCAGCCAGTTCCCGGGCGACCTCCGCCACCAGTGCCATGGAGATTACGGTGGCAGCTACCGTTGACATCGCACCCACTTTCCCCTGCTGGCCTTCGATAGGCACTGCTGCATCTTCAGGAGGAACGCAGTTGTCAATGACGATATCGGCGATGTCGGCCAATCGCTTACCCGACGAGTGGGTCGCCACCGAGATGCGATGATTAGCCAGGGATGTTACAGCCACTACCGTAAGCCCTCGCTCCTTGGCAGCCATGGCCGTTTCGACCGGGGCTGCATTTAGCCCGCCGTGAGAGAAAACCAACATAGTGTCCCGGGGATCAAAGTGATAAGAGTGAAGAACGTTGGCGATGTAACCCTCTTCACGCTCCAACCACAAAAGCTCACGTGCTCCACCGGGCCCAACGATGTTGAACCACATCAGACGAGGGTCCATGATGGGGTGAAAGCCAACGAAGGAGCCATAGCGTGGAAAGATGTCCAGCACCGGGATTACAGAGTGTCCAGAGCCGAAGAGATGAACAGCGCGGCCGCTCTCAATGGAACCCGCCATCCGCTGTGCAGCCTGTCGAATGGGGAGCAGTTGGGTGCTTTCGATCCTAGTGAAGAGTGTTTTGACCTCTTCCAGGTATAGCTCAGCAGACATGATAGATCTCCTATTGATTTGACTGAGTAAGCGTTAGCCTCTGGCTTCACGCCGCAGTGGGATCTCAAAGAACAACCGGCGATTTTTCAGTGGGCGGGGTGTTCCTCGCCTACCAGCTCGACAGAGAGCATGTAGTTGTCTCCTCTGTAGACCGACTCCACATATTCGAACGGCCGCTGATCCTGATCGAGCGTCCTGCGCCGGATCAGCAACACTGGCTCGCCGCGACGCATACCCAGGATCTGCGCCTCACGCGAGCCACAGGCGCCAGCCTCCATCTGCTCCTGCGCTCGGGTTGGAACCAAGCCAAATCGCTCGACCAGTAGCCTGTACAGGGAGCCTGAAAGATCCTCTCGCAGGATGGCTTCGCAGCCGTCGAAGGAGAGATGACAGCACTCGATGCCCACCGGGTCGCTATTAGCTAGGCGGAGCCGTTCGACCAGAGCAACTTGCTGTCCGATTTCGATCTGAAATATCTCCGCCACCGTAGCCCTGGCAGGTACCATCTCCAGGCGCAATACCTGAGCGCTCGCGTGCTTGCCGCGAGCACGCATCTCCTCGGTGAAGCTCGTCAACCGAGAAAGCTTCTTTCGGATCTTGGGCCTAGCCACGAAAGTACCGCGTCCCTGATCACGACGCAATAGACCGTCATTGACCAGTTCGGTCAGAGCCTGCCGCACCGTCATGCGGCTGATCCCGTAGGTTTCGGTCAACTCCCGCTCGGAGGGAATGAGATCTCCTGGCTTCCATTCCCCCTGCTCAATCCGGCGGCGCAGCTCTTCCATCAATTGATAGTACAGAGGTAAGGGATGGTTGCGATTGATCATGAGTTTGGTACAGTCCTTATGATATTAGGTTGTCTAGACCAGCTCCATAATAACATATGAAACCTCACTTGTCAAGGAGTATTTCTGATGTTATTTAACATCTAAACTGTCCTAGGGTATTTGCATCTAAATTGTCCGCTATTCTACCTCCAAGTAGGAAGTAGATCAGGAGGTGGAATAGATGAATGCAGAGCTCGAGCAAAAGATGGTTGTTATCAAGCAAATACTGGAGGGCAAGACTCAAAGAGAGATGGCGCGGAGACTTTAGCATGCTCCCCGAGAACCGTCAGACGCTACCTTAGGGCCTTTCTAGATGAAGGACCGGACCGATTGAGGGACCATCGACACAGCAACAACCGGAAACTAACTTCTAAGGGCAAGAAGGAGATCGTCAGAGTCAAGAGAGAAGGGCCTTGGAGGTCGGCCAGAAAGGTCGGTGAGATTCCAAACCTCTCAGTCCATCCCGTAACTATCTGGAGAGTCTTAGTCAAGCATGGTATGGCTCACCTTAATTACGAAGGTGTCAAACCTATTAAGCGGTTTGTGGCCAAAGCTGCCAATGATCTCTGGCAAGCGGATATCATGGGTAAGGTTAAGTTTCCCAATCTGGGAGTACTCTATCTCATCGCCGTAATCGATGATCATTCAAGGTTCATCCTCTCTGCGAAGTGGTTCAGAAAGCAGAGCAAGATCAACGTCTTTAGGGTTTGGTATCACGCCCTGTGCCACTATGGACTCCCTCCCTACGGGATCCTGTAAGGAAAGGCGATGCTTCAAGACAGGGGATCCCAATACAAAGCCCATCGGGGGGAAGCCGATTATCAGTACTACGCGCGGCTCTTGGGGATAGAACTCAAATACGCTAACAAGGCCCGCACTAAGGGTAAGATCGAAAGATTCTGGAGGTTTGTCCAGCAAGACTTTGTCGGGGAGAACCTTGAGGTTGATTCCGTCGAGGCGCTAAACCGAAGATTCTTTGCTTGGCAAGGATGGTTCAATTACCGCTTCCGCTCTAACGGTTTGGAGCGGAAAAGGTCAACGTCCCGTGTGGGAAGAGGATATGGCGTAGCCCAGGCAAAAGCAACACGTTCTTCATCATTATTTTTTCCTCCGCATAATGTTGAGAACATACAACCGTCAACGGCCTTCACGGGCTAACACTACCCCTTACAACCTGTTTGTACGGCTCCGCCTGAATAAGCCAGGTGCTTGTGTGTCTCTTCAGGTGAACACCCTGGGCGGATGACGGAAGCCCAGCGCATTTTCTCCCGCCTGGGATGGTTACCTCTTCGCCTGATCCCGATACGTCTAGATTCCCCATTACCGTAGTGTTGAGTCTAAGTGGTATCCCTCCGGGTAGCTGAAGTCAAATTGTTCAAGCAACGATGGCTTGTGTGCTCGTCCAACCTCGTTTCTCAAAAATGATGGAAGGAGGATCGGCAGAACCTATCCCTTTGCTGGCCAATCCTGTAATCTTTATCGTAATATGATTGCTGTCCTGTGCGATACCTCCAACGAAGGCGTAAAGCTACAGAATTGTTATCCAGGCATTGCAGCGATGCGACGGATCTCTTCCACCCAACTAGCTTCACCTTGCGCAATTAGCTGAAGAAAATCTGACCAGATGAAGACCACTACACCATCCGCTTTCGACGCTCTCACCTGAGCAAGTGCAGCAGCAAATTCCTCAATCGGCAGTTCCCGCCTGCGACCGCCAGACCGATGCATACCATCTAGGTAGAGCGGTTTTGCCTGGAGTGTGCACAGTACTTCACGACCAGTGCGCTCCTTTACCTCGTTGGCAATTAGCGGAATCCACTCAAGAGGCCGCTTGAGAATTTGATGGTAAGTCATCACCTCGAAGCTATCAACTATAGGGCTCAACTTTTCGAAACTTTGACAGAAGACCTCATCGATTGCGTTGTCATAGTCTGCCCGACCAAAGGGTACAGTATTGAGCATAATCTTGATGTCCGGTCTGATATCGGTCACACGCTCACGAACAGTAGCCACAGCGCTTGCGATAACGTTACATTTCCAGTCTGTCCACGTAGTACGCTTGTTGGCCAGAATCCACCTTCCAGCCTTCTCACCTTCTAATCCATGCGGTATTTCGACTCCCCCCTCCTCTTGAAAGCGTTTCAGGCAATTCTTACAAAAACAATACTCGTGGAAGTCCGATCTAGACGCATCCGGCCCCCACAACTCCCAAAATCCGGGGAAGCGGATGAAAACGAGGAACACGCCATCGGGGTTCAGGACCTCAACCGCCTTGTGGATGCTTGCCACGCGGCGTTCCAGGAGGCTTTCATGGCTAGGACATAAGCCAACATACCAATCTACCTTCTCTATGGGCTCGCCACATTCGTTGAGGGGGCGCAAATCGGGATTGGTTTCGAGAGCCATTGGATCAAAGAACATTGAAACCGCTACATAGTACTCTATGCCTGCTTCCCCCAAAGCATCGCGGAAGGCCCGATCATCGTACTGTTTGAAACGTTCCTGCATTTCTGAGGGCACCTCACTCTTCACGGCGCTGTCTGGTAGCGGCAGCATCGCACTTTGGGTGAGCACAAGTGAGACACCTTGCTCTCTTAACCTTTGAGCTGCTTCTCTATAGGTCATCCCGAATTTAAGGTACCAATCCATGGTATAAATCTTCATCCCCACTCGAAAATTTGACATCATAAACTCCGGTCCGATCTCTCGCAGGTGCCTATTCAAGTGGCAGTGTATCGGCCATCCGCCTTCTCTGCTTCCTTTGAAGTCTGCTCGCAGTATATCTCTGCAGGCACTCGGTAGTCAAGAGCTTGATGGGGACGCCCTTGGTTGTAGTGCTCTCGGTAGCTGGCGATCTTCATCTGGGCCTCTAGTGACTCTTAGTAGCCCTTAGGCCATATCATTTAGACTCAGCCCGTGATCAAAGCGCTCCACCAAGCCCAGAATCTCAGGCTGACTGCTCTTTGGCCCTAGCATGGGGGAAGGAAGCGGGCCTCAGATATGCCCTGAATGTCCCGGAGGTGAGCTGGGGGCCATTGTCGCTCACGGGGCCCGCAGACATTCTAACCGTTCCTAATCTGAGACCAAAGTTATCGAGCTAGAAGGCCGTCCTCTTTGGCTGCACCTCTAGAGCGGGCTATAGCCTCTGTCTCGCTAGGTACGAGGAGTACTCTACTCATCTTCCCGTAAGTTGGCTGGTCCTCATTCCCTCGGATTTGCTGCACAGGTTCCACGAGACACTTCTTCTGACTACTTATCGTCTCACAACGACATTTTCGATGAGTTTCCAGTTAGCGGCGGATCGGTTCACTATAGCAACCAAAGGGACAAGCAGGAGGCTGTTTCACTAAACGAAGGTAGCAATGACCAATCGCAACCACTGCCGAAAGTCCAGCAGACTTTCGAAACCTGGACTTTCTCAGGGACAGAAGGTAGGCCAAGACAGGAAAGGTACTGAAGTTGGGAGTAACGACAGAAGGGCTTCTGGCTAGCGTATGGCACTTGCCGGGCAGGGAAATCGGCTTGTGAGCGGCGAAGAGGGGATATCCTAGCATCAGATGATGAGAAAAAAGCCAATCCGATTCAGTATAACTCTCCAGAACCATGAATCGAAGTGGACTGTATCTCACAGATTTCAGTGAATTGATCGGCTAGTCCTTGGTAAACCTTGCTATATATGTCGACCAAGCGCAAATAGAGATCATGGTTTGTCATGTTTGGAGTGCAACACCCCTTGATAGGCACATATCTCCTTACCTCTCTGAGATTCCTTATGTGGCCCAAAGCATACATGGCTAGAAAGACCGCCCCAAGGCTGGTAGTTTCGATGGTTTGAGGCACAAGCAGCTGTCGACCGCATACATCGGCCATAATCTGGATCCAAAGAGGCGACCGCAGAAATCCACCCGAACCCCTAATCTCTCTCATCTTTCCAGTCACCTCTTCCAATGCCAGAAGCACGCTATACATTCGATAGGCTACCCCCTCCATGATGGCCCTGATGAAGTGGCGACGGTCATGGCGGAGGGACAAGCCAAATAAGACACCCCGGGCGTTGGGGTCCCAATTCGGGCTTCTCTCACCAGTCAGATAGGGCAGAAAGATCAACCCCTCTGAGCCAACGCCTACCTCGGCTGCCTCTTCATCAAGAGCTTCATATGAGTCCTCAGCGGCGGGACAGAAATGGTCTCGAAACCATTGGTATACCAAACCGGCGTTGTTTATCGCACCACCTACGACCCAAGCCTCGTCAGTTAACAAGTAACACCAAGTTCTCTCCTTCTCATCCAACTTCGGCTCCTGGGAGAGAACGCGGAGGGCCCCGCTGGTTCCGATCATACAAGTCAGCTGCCCAGGCTCCACCGAACCAGCGCCCAGGTTCGAGAGGAGCCCGTCCCCAGCCCCAATGACGACCAGCACGTTGGAAGGAATGCCCATAGCCTCGGCGTAGATTGGATCCACACCTTCAAATGTCGTAGTCGTTGCCACATGCTCCGAAAGCCTATCGGGCGTGATGCCTACAATCTCGAGCGTATCATAGTCCCAATCAAGATGGTGGATGTTAAAGAGTCCGGTGCCAGAGGCTATCGACCGGTCAACTAGATACCTGTTCAACAACTTATAGAGCACGTATTCCTTTAAAGAGATGAACTTGTGGGCCTTTCGATATGCCCCCGGAAGGTTCTCACGCATCCAAAGGATCTTGGAGGCCGGATACATAGGATGAACCGGGCAACCCGTTCGTTCATATATCTGGTGAGCATCGTGTTCTTCTCTAAGACGAAGCGACCAATCCTTGCTCCGCGTATCCGCCCAGATTAAGGCTTTGGTGAGGGAGATGCCCTCCCGATCCACAGCCAGGAGGCTATGCAAGGCCCCGCTGAAGGACAATGCCCAGATCTCATCTGGCGGCACACAGGAACTGATAACAGCCCTCCTCACCGCTTCTATCACACCAGCGAATACAGCATCGGGGTCCTGTTCTGCCCAGGAGGGGTGCGGTGAGAGGATAGAATAGGGGCTAGTCCCCTCTCCTAGGCATCTCCCTTCCAAGTCGACAATTATGCACTTGCAACCCGTAGTCCCTATGTCGACGCCGAGGATATACCGCTTTGAAGACAACTCCCCACCTCACTTCTTTTGCCAGTCAGTATGAAAAATCCCCCCCTTGTCAACTCGCTTGTAGGTATGGGCTCCAAAGTAATCCCGTTGGGCCTGAATCAGGTTAGCGGGCAACCGTATGCTCCGGTAGGCATCATAGTAGGCCAGTGAGGCGCTCATGGCCGGGCAGGGGATGCCAAGGGCAGCCGCAGTTCTGACTGCGAAGCGCCAGCCATCTTGCCGATTCTTCACTGCCGTCGCAAATTCTGGGTCCAACAAAAGGTTCGATAAAGAGGGATTCCGCTCAAATGCGAGGCGGATCTTGTCCAAGAACTGCGCCCGGATGATACATCCACCCCGCCAGATACGAGCGATCTCTCCCAGGAGCAAGCCGTAGTTGTACTCATCGCTAGCGACCTGCAAGAGGGCCATCCCCTGAGCATAGGAGCAGATCTTGGAAGCGTAGAGAGCGGCTTCCACCGCCTCAATGAACTCTCTAGGGCTGGCTTGATATTGAATCGAAGGGCCAGATAGTATCTGGGAAGCCGTCAACCTTTCTCCCTTATAGGTCGATAGGTATCGTGATTCCACCGCCGCACTGATAGTGGGTATGGGGACGCCCAATTCGAGAGCGTTCTGCAAGACCCACTTACCCGTGCCTTTCTGCTCAGCCACATCTAGGATTAACTCTACCAGTGGCTTCCCGGTCTCCCCGTCGATCTTTGTGAAGATGTCAGCCGTCATCTCGATGAGATAGGAAGAGAGTTCACCGCGGTTCCATTCAGCGAAGACATCCTGCAACTCCGCTGCCGACAGGCCCAACGCCCGCCGTAAGAGATCGTACGCTTCAGAGATAAGTTGCATATCCCCATACTCGATGCCGTTGTGGACCATCTTCACATACTGTCCTGCGCCTCCAGGCCCTATAAAGGCCACACATGGCTCTCCATCTACCTTCGCCGCTATGGCAGTCAGGATAGGCTCCACTACCTCATACGCCTCCCGCTGACCACCAGGCATGAGGCTGGGTCCCCAGATGGCACCGTATTCGCCACCAGAGATGCCCATACCAATATACAACAAACCCAGCCCATGAAGATCCTTGGACCTGCGCTCAGTGTCTTTGAAGAAGGAGTTCCCGCCGTCGATGATCAAATCACCAGGCTCCAAATAGGGCTTGAGTTGCTCGATCAGGGCGTCCACAGGCTCTCCAGCCTTGACCATGATCATGATCTTCCGAGGAGTGGCTAGTGATTGAACGAACTCCTCGATGGAATAGGTGGGCAGGATATTCTTACCAGCCGCTCGCTTCTCCACAAACTCCCGGGTTCTACCGGCGGTGCGATTGTGGACCGCCACCGAGAATCCATTTCTCTCTATATTTAAGGCCAAGTTCTGGCCCATTACCGCGAGACCGATTAGGCCAAAATCTTGCTTCATCATGCCCGCCCTTCTGGACTCTCCTCCCAGCCGCGAAGCCGATACAAGGTCTCTCCGGCTTCCCTCACCAACAAGATGCCCTCATCCTCTCGATTCTCCCATTCGGATGGATCAATCTTCGTTGGGTCCATATATCCCAGGTTGATGCGCTTGCAGCGCTCCTCAGGGATGCCTGTAGCCAGGGAGACCTGGATCCTTGCCCGCTCTACACCAGCCTCGAAGCTGCCCAGCCCTTTGAGATGGGTCGAGTGAGCCAGGACGCATTTAGACATGTTCATGAAACGATCCATCTGCTTCAAGAAGTAATCCCGCGTATGATAACCGATCTGGTCGATGAGCCTCCCATGAGTATAGGAGACCTCCGTGATATGGGGGGCATAAATGATCACCTCTCCGCCATCTGCGACTATGGGTTCAACTTTGTACATAGCTTTAGCCCCGGTCCATAGATCATCGTACATCCTTGGCGCCATGGATAACACACTCTCGAAGGGCCTATCGAGGTAGATGATATTGAGCTTGGCGGAGAGATCTGCAGCCTGCTTATATGCTTCCTCAGGCGTGCCGATGTAGAGGCCTGCCAGATCCTCGCCCCTCATTACAAGGCTGAAACACGGGATAGGCACCTCGACCAAGGAAGCAGCCCTGTCAATCATGTCACGAACAGGTGTCTCGATAGCACCATTAACCCGCATGTTGGTGAGCAGCGCACCAAGCCAATGGGTGGCGTCGATTATCTCCCGACCGGCGATTCCAGGGAATAGGTATTTGTTGCCACCAGAGAAGCCAACCACTTCGTGAGGGAACGTTGGCCCACAGATTATGAGCTGGTCGTAGTCGAAGATAGTCTTGTTCACGGCGATGGGAACCTCATCCTCCATTAGCCCGTGACTTAGATGTCGGGTTTCCTTCTCGCTTGTGGTACCGATGATACGAAAGGTGTCGGGGAGATCCCAACGGTGGTTGAAGATATTGACATCCCTGTACGTGTGTGAGCGCTCCTGCGGAGTGAGGCCCACTAGATTATTAAGTTCTTCCTCGGACATAAGCGGATGAGTGCCTAACGCCATAAGATAATCTAAGGCAGCAACTTTCCTGCCCATGATCTCGTAGAAAAGGCGAAAAAAGAAGGGCGAGGGTGCAGTGCGAGTATTATCTGGGATGACAACGAGTACGCGCTTACCGTCGAGGTTGAGCCCTCCCAGGGCCTTTGTGGTCAGTTCTCGAATCTCGGCCTCAGGTAGGAAGCCCTGCTCGTACCCTCTTCCAACGACCATCAGGGGCACCTCAGTAGTCGATTATTGAAACCCTCTTACACCCCGCCGAAAGCCGAAAAGCCACCGTCAACAGGGATCACCGTCCCATGTACAAAGGCGGAGCCTGGCGAGGCAAGCCATAAGACTGTGCTTATCAAATCCTCAGGCACACCGAAGCGCCGCATAGGGGTGTGCTCGATGATTCTCCCTCCCCGTTCAGTTAACTCACCCGTGGCCTCATCAACTAATAGAAAACGATTCTGCTGGGTGAGGAAGAAGCCTGGTGCAATGGCGTTAACCCGGATCTTGTCAGAATAGTTCTGAGCCATGTGCACGGCTAGCCATTGGGTGAAGTTGGTCACCGCTGCCTTGGCGGCCGAATAAGCGACGGTGTTGGTCAAGGGCCTGAAAGCATTCATGGAGGAGACGTTGATTATGCACCCTTCACCCTGCTCGGCCATCAGTTTCCCAAACAGCTGGCTGGGTAGAAGAGTACCCAGGAAATTGAGATCGAACACCCCACGGATGGCATCGGTAGGCAACTCAAAGAAGGATAGGTTGGCATTGGTGGTCGCTTGGGGGTTGTTGCCTCCCGCTCCGTTGATCAAGATGTCTACAGTGCCTAATGTCGCCACCACCTCATCTCGCGCACTCTTCAGATTATCTTTGGAGAGGACATCAGCCTGGATAGCGACCGCTTCACCACCCACAGCCGTAATATCGTCGGCCACCTTCTGGGCTGCCTCCAGGTTTATATCCAGCACCGTCACCCTGACGCCCACCTGACCAAAAGCGCGGCAGATAGCTCCACACAGAACTCCCCCGCCACCGGTCACCGCTGCAACTTTCCCGGAAAGGCTGTACAGTTTCTCCAAATAGTCGATGCTCACCTTTACCCTCCATCACACGAAACGTGCAACTATGTCACCAACCAATCCGGCCAACAGGGAGAATGGCCTTAACCTCTACTTCCGCTATTTCTCGCCCAATTCGGAAAAACGGACCCTTCTCCCCTTTTCCGCCGAGAGGTAGGCGGCATATATTACCTTTACAACCTCATGGCCCAGCTGGACATCGACTAACGGCTCCCGCTCATAGATGACCGCCTCCACGAAATCCCGCAGTTCCTGCGGGTAGCCCAACATCCATTCTTCATCTATGCTGGGGTAACTCCAACCGGCTTTGGTCTCCAGCTTCTCCTGGATATACTCCTGGGCGAAGACCGTCGGGTCGGGGGCGTAGGCGCGGAGCAGAGTGCTATGAGTCAGGTCCCCTTTAATGTGAGTATTGGAGAGGAGGAGTTCAAAGGTATCCTCCATCCCTCCCAAGGCGATATCAGAGGCCGCAAAGACTCCCCGCGAGCCGTCGCTGAAGTTGATGAGGACGGTAGCCCAGTTCTCCACATCCACCCAGTCGGTCACTAGCCATCTCCTCTCCTCCTGAAGGGAAGGGATCTGGCTGAGATCTCCCACCTCAGCATAAAGGCTCTCCACGGATATGGGCTTCCCGTACCTTCTCAGTCCCTCCTCGGCCTTGAAGTAGAGTCCTGTCCCTATAGGGTGAGGGCCGAGCCGCATTAGAGCGCCTCCCCCAGAGTACCGCCACTCTTTAGCATAGCTGGCGTGGGAGCCGCTATGGGACTCTTGAGCCCGTATCTCCAGGATGGTGCCCCCGCTGGCTTCGACCAACTCCTCCACTTTGCGCACCGCGGGCGAATAGAGCCAGTTCTCCGCGTACATCAGCTTGACCCCGCAGCGGCTGGCGACTTCGATCATGTCATCGGCACTCCGGAGTGCTCCTTCCAACATCCTCGTCTTCGAGGTGGCTGCTACACTCTCTTCTCCATCTCCAAAGTAGCCGGTGAGGGGCTTCTCGCAGATGACATGCTTGCCGGCCTTTGCCGCCTCTATGGCAAAAGGCTTATGAAGGTGATTAGGTACGCAGAGATCCACTATCTGGACATCCGGCCGCTGAATAACCTGCCGGTAATCATCGGAGAAATCGGCGATACCGTACCTCTTGGCGAACACTTCGGCCTGGGATAGGGGCAACGCTGCCACTGCCAAGACCTCCACCCCTAGATCAGCCATCCTCCCGTAGCAGCGAGCATGCATGTTGGCTGCAAAGCCTGCCCCGATAATCCCTAGGCCAACTCTCTTTAGCATCTACCACCTCCATGTATCAACAAAGCCTCTTCCACACGACAATCACCAGGTGCTCTCTCCTCTGTCTTGATATCCAGGTCATTAAGCGCCACCACATCGCCGAAGCGTTTAGTGGCCTGATCGCAAACTACGTACGCCACCTTAGTACTCTCTTTTACCATGGGCCAGAGAGAGGTGGTAGGCCAATAGTTGGCAGAAACTATCGCCGTCACGGGGGGACAAGCGCAGCCGCCACCCGGCTCAGGAGTGTAGCTCCTGGCCCCCCGATGACCCACATCTTCAACTTCTCAGCCACTACCCTCTCCCACTTGTGCAGTCCGAAGGTGATGCGTAGCCCCTTCGCGAGAGAAGGAAAACCGAACATGCTACCAGGGCTATGCCGCAGTTCACAAGGAACATGCGGGCCAAACCGACCTGGTCGTAGAGGAAACCGCCCAGGAGGGAGCCCGCAAAGGCCCCCAACCCGAAAGTGGTGCTACTGAAGATCGCCTGAGCCGTAGCCCCCAACCCAGCCGGGGCTAGCCTAGCGATATAGGTTACCCCACCCACAAGGAAAGCGGTGAAGGATATACCCTGTAGCAGCTGGACCACCACGACCCACTCGGGGACAGACATGACAGACAAAAGGGCCCACCGCAGGGCATAGACGAGGAAGGCTATGATCAGGAATCTGCGAACCCCCATCTGACGGATCAACGCCCCCGACAGGAGCATCATAGGCACCTCGCTCATGGCCGCGACAGCCCAGGCCAAGCCTATCAACCCCTCGCTGGATCCAATCGCTGCCATATATATACTGAAGAATTGGTTTGCCCCAGCAATGGTTACCGATAGCAAGAAGACACTGACCAGGAATAGTACGGTGGAGCGTTGGCCTAGGATCTGCCTCAAGCCCTCTAGTAGGGGTTTCTGCCAGAGCTGCCGCCGTGGCGGTTGGAAGAGGGAAACTATGATCGCCACAGCCATGAATGCTGCGAAGGCATAGAAGAAGCGGCCTAGTTGATCCTGTATCAGCCACCCCACTGCCCAGGTAGAGACGATCCAACCCAGTGTTCCCCATACTCTTAGTTGGCCGTAACTTCTGGCCTGCCTAGAGGCTACCTCCAACGCTGCGCTATCCATGAGTGGCGCGATGGCGCTGCCGAAGAAGGCATAGGTAAGGGAGATCAAGAAAAGCAGGGTGAAGAGGGAGGTGAGGGAGTAGGAAAAGCCTGCCACAAGAGTGCCCACCAGAGCCAAGGTCAAAAGATGCCGATGCATCCCCAAGCGGTCGGCAAATCCGCCCCAAAGGGTTGCCGCGAAGGGGCTCATGAGCGCCGGGATAGAGGCCAGGAAGCCTATCTGCAAGCCGCTGAGCCCTATCCGTTTGTAGTAGAGGTTGAGGAAGGGGTAGAACGCTCCCAGCGCCAGATAGTAGCAGAAGTAGAAGGAGCGCGCATAGAGCAACCCGCCTCCGCTTTGCCTTTTTCGTCTTCTAACTCCCCTGCCTTGATCCATGATCTCTGGATTCCTCCAATGCGGATGGCGCGAGCGATGCGATTATCTGGTGGAAGGCCAAAGAGGTCAAATCCTCCGGTGGCAACATCTACTGCGAATAGCGCGCATCAAAGCCCGGGTTATACCAGGCGGTGTTGAGATGCCCTCACAAGAGATGGAGATATCAAGATCCAGCAAATCCAGAGCCAGGCTCTTGCTAAGCGCTATGACCCCCGCCTCTGCGGCCTCAAGAGCATAGTCTTGCAGCTAACGCTAGTATGTCCACACCACCGAGTTCAGTTAGGACCCGAACCACCTGTTCTCCACTGGCGAGGGCTGCCCCAGACGCGTCAGCGTCGGCCCCCGCCGCTGCCTCCGCAGCAAATCCTTGCGCCATCTCCGCGGATCATGAAACTGTCGCCGGTGATCAGGGCTGCCACTCACCCCCAAGACCTCATCTGAGCGCCGCTCTTCTTCGCCAACCCCTAACCGCATAAAGTCTTGTAGTTGACCAACTGGATACCCAGCGCCTCGATGCGGGAGCGAACGTCAGGGGCGCAGAGCAGCCGCAGCTCCTCTTCCCGGGGCCCGGTATAGGTGTCTATCTCTTTCAGCTCTTGGTCCACGTAGCCCGGATGGCACATTAGCTCACTGATCCCCTCGTCCAGGCCCTCTAGGATGCGAACAAGCGTCTCCATCTGTACAGTTTGGTCGTAGAAATCGCTTATAAAACGATCGGGGTGAGGAACGCCTTTCTCGACTAACATCCTTCGATCGACATCCAAATCCGAAAGGAGCTCCTCGGGGGCCACACCAGCGGACAGGGGTGCCCGCACCGGCACCCCCAATTCGACGGCCAGTTCCAAATAGAGCCTAAAGAAGGGCGGCCAGAGGAAGGCAAAGTGGTGACCATCCAGGTGATCGGGAGACCGTCCTGCTGCCCGCTGGAAAGCCTCTACCTGAGCCCTCCACTCCCTTTCCAGCTCACTAAGATCTATCTCTTCTCTTAAGGCTAGTTGCTGCTCCCACCCCCGGAAGCCGCTACTTTCGTTTAGCAGCGAAGGGACTTGGGACGGAGGTGAAAAGGGCGTCCCTGCCGTGAAGACCAAATGCAGACCCAGCCCCAGATCGCACTCCTTGGAGGCTAGATTGACCCACTCCTGCGACCAGGGGAGATTCATCATAGCGCTAGAGCTGGTGACGATCCCCTCTCTATGTGCATCCAGGATTCCCCGCGCTACGGCTGGCGAGAACGCGAAATCGTCGGCGTTGACTATTAACCACTTACTCATCAGGAGAAGAACCGGGGGAGGTACTCCCTATCGGCCTTCAGCACCCGCTCCAAGTAGCCCTTAGCCTTATCGTAGGACCCAACCAGCGGGTTTGCCATCAGAGCCGCCAGGGCCACTCGGCGATCCCCTGTTAGGGCTGCCTCTACGGTGAGCTCCTCGTAGGCCTTTACCGCCTGGACCAAGCCTCGCACAGCCAGGGGCATGGCGCCGAGAGACAAAGGCTTGATACCTGAGCGCTGCACCATGGCGGGTATCTCTACGCATACGGCCGGCGGTAATTCAGGCAGCATCCCCTCATTCCTCACGTCCAGGACAAGACGCGCCCCCTTATCCAGCACCATGCTCTCCATGACATCCAGCGCGGCCTCTGCGTAGTGGGTGCCACCTTTCTTGTCCAAGAGTTGTTCCGCCTCGGAGCCAAACTCCCCAGCAGTATACATTTCCATCAACCGGACCTCGATCTCCACGTCCCCTTCGCCGCGCACGGTAGCCGCCTTCTTTTGCTCCGCCAATATGGCATCGGGGCAACAATAGAAGCGAACATACCAGTTGGGCACCATCCCCCAGGTGCGCAGTAGCTCCGGTGAGATCAATCGGTCCACCAGTCCGCGCCGGTATAGACCCTTGTCGGGAGCAATGGATTCGGCTATTAGACCGGGGAGAACGTCTTCTCCATCCAGGTACACTCCCCGCACCCAAGCCAGGTGGTTAAGCCCAAAGTAGTCTAAGGTGACTCGCTCCGGCTCCACTTTTAGGTATTCGCTGAACCAGATGCGCAGATCGGTAGGGATATTGCACAGCCCCACGATGCGGGCCGCGGTGTGCTTAAGCACCGCCTCAGTGACTATCCCCGAGGGGTTAGTGAAATTAATGATCAAAGCCTGAGGGCTAAGACGCTCCACCATCTCGGCTAGCTCTACCGCATAGGGCACGATGCGCAGAGCACTCGTAAACCCTCCCGCGCCTACCGTCTCGTTGCCCACCATATCGAAATCTAGCGGAGTTCGCTCGTCTCGCGTCCTCGCTGCCAGACCCCCTATCCGCACCTGGGAGATCAGAAAGTCGGCCCCCTTAATGGCTCGCTCCGCCTCAGAGGTTGTTTCCACCTTCGTCTCTACTCCGGCCTCACGGTGCAGGGCGCGCACCAGCGAGGCCATGACTTCCAGCTTCTCTCGGTTCGGATCCATCAGTACGATCTGACTCACTGGCATCTGGACATGGCGTTCGATGAGGCCTTTCACCACCCGTGGCGTATAACTGCTGGCCCCTCCTACGATCCCCAATTTGATTGTCATGGCTTATACCCCCTGTCTAGAACACAAGGCTAGGCTTTGAAGGCCCCGGCGGTCAAACCGGCGAGAAAATGCCGCTGCATAGCCAAGACCAGTATGATCACCGGCACTGTTGCCAGCACCGAAGCGGCCATCTGAACCCCCCAGACCACCATGCCCTGGCGCATCTGCATCTGGGCTATTCCGATCGCCAGAGTGTACATATCCTCCTGACGTAGCATCACCAAAGGCCATAGATAGTCGTTCCATACGAATATGAACCTGAAGATGGCTAAGGTAGCCAGGGCCGGACGGCTGAGAGGTACGACGATCTGCCAGAACCTGCGGAATGCGCCCGCCCCATCCACTTTGGCTGCGTCTAGGAGTTCATCGGGGATGGTTTCCATGTATTGTCTCAATAGGAAGATACCGTACGCGTCCACAACTGCTGGCAGGATCAGCGCCCGGTAGGTGTTGACCAGATGCAGCTTTGAAAAAAGCCAGAAGGCAGGGATCAGCGTAGCGTAGATTGGCAACATCATCGTGCCGATCATCGTCCAGAAGAGCACTTTCTTTCCCCTGAACTCAAACTTGGCGAAGGTGTAAGCGGCCAACGCGTCGGTGAATAATACGAACACCAGGCTGAGGGCAGTGACAATGATGGTGTTCTTGTAGTATGCACCATACTTATATTGCAGGTTGTACTGCTCTCCAAACTGGTAGCCGAAGAAGATTCGCCTGTACGACTCTAATGTTGGCTGGCGGGGAAATACATTAACCGAAAATATCTCTCCATCGGGTTTGAAGGACATAGCCATCATCCAGACGTAGGGGAAGAGATAGAGGATGGCAAAGATGCAAAGAAACACCACCATCCCGGTCTTCAGTATTCGTTGCCTTGGGCCCATTCCACATCCTCCTCCGCTAGACTGCGCAGCAGCGCTAGAAGCTTCTTCGACGTGCGGCGAGGTTAGTACTCGACCTCTGACTGCACAAACCGGAAGTTGAGCCAACTGCCTACAAACATCATGATGGTCAGGACCACAGCGATCGCTGAGGCGTAACCAAACTTGTGATACTGGAAGCCAGAGTCGTATAGGTAGAGGGATAGGGTCTGCGAAGCCCGTATCGGACCGCCCCCGGTCATCAGCTGGATCTGGGCGAAGATCCCCAATAGGAAGATCACGCTGGTCACCAATACAAATAGCAGGCAGGGTCGGAGGAGAGGAAAGGTGATGTGGAAAAACTCGGCCCAATCCCCAGCGCCGTCAATCTTCGCCGCATCGTACAGCTCCCGAGGGATACTCTTAAGACCTGCGGCGAAGATAAGCGCATCCCAACCCAAGCCGGCCCAGATGAGCATGACGATAATGGATGGTAGGACCAGCTTAGGGTCTTTGAGCCACTCTTGCGCCGGTAAACCCATTTGTTGCAAGAAAGCGTTGATGTAACCGTAGTCAGCGCTGTACAGCTGCTTCCAGACATAGGTGATGACTACGGCAGAGGTCACAGAGGGAAGGAAGAAGATCGCTCTGAGCCAACCAGCCAATCTCTCCCCGACTTTGTCCAAAAGCACTGCCAGGAATAGGGAGCCCGCTGGGCCCACGATGGTGCATGTCACGGTGATGATCATCGTCACCCGGAAGGCGTTCCAGAATCTGTGATCCTGAAATAGATTGACGAGGTTCTGTAGACCTACGAACTCTATCGGACTCATGCCGTTCCATTGTGCCACACTGAGGAAGAGGGAGAAGGCGATAGGGATGAGCTGGAAAGCTACAAAACCGAGAAAGAAAGGAGATATGAAAATGTAGGGGGTGAACTTCCTCCAGAGACGTGACCAGGTTGCTTCTCGCCCCGGGTGAAGGGTATCGGCCGCTGCCATCTTTTCTCGTCTCCTCTTGTAGTTATGCCTCACGGTGATAGAAGGGTTCCGGCTGGTCTCCTAACCAGCCGGAACCCGTTGTACGCTGGCTACTGCAGCGGGGGTGCGGCGGCTACAGCCTCATCGAGAGCCTCCTTTGCCATCGCCTCGCCAGTAGTCACCCTGCTGATAGCCTCGCCGATCAGGTCAGAAACCTCCAACGAGGGGAGCTGCATGGGCATGGTGCGCAGCGACATCTCGCTAAGAGTATCGCCCAGCGCAACACCGAAGTACTCGTTGACCTCGTCGAAGGCAGGGTCGTCCCAACAGGTTATCAGCGCCGGCACGCCCGCGACGATCCTGTAATACTCGGCCATCGACTCAGGCGTCTCGGCGTACTTGAGGAACTCCCAAGCCAGGTCCGGATCATCGGCCCCTGTGGGTATGGAGAGACACGCTCCTCCGACGGCTGCATCGTACGGCCGTCCCTCCTCCCCCCAGGGCAGAGCTGCGATAGCCCATTGCCCGGCCATGTCCGGAGCACCCGAGGCGATCTCGGTGGCGAACCAAGAGCCGTGCATAACTCCCATCACGTCGCCGCCGCTGAGAGCCACCATCGGATCACCGTCTATGTCCCAGTCCCAGAGTCGGCCCACCTGGTGAACGTTGACCAGATCGGAGTAGAGTTGCAGGGCTTCGACCGCTACATCGCTGTTGAAGATGTATTCGGTGCCCTCATCGTTCATGAGGTTGCCGCCCATGGGAGCCAGAAAGCTCTGGTACCAGGCATAGTAGTCGCCTTGGTAGATGATGACGGCCGGCTTGCCAGTCTGTGCGACGACCTCCTCGGCCAGAGAGATGAACTCCTCCGTCGTGCGAGGCATCTCGGTCATCCCCAGAGCCTCCATAGCCGCCTCGTAGACGTCCTTGCGGTAAAAAAGGAGGTTCCAGTCTAGGTCTAGTGGCACGCCGTACTGCACGCCCTGCCAACTGTACAGGTTCCAGCCGCCCGGCACGAAGTCATCGACGTTGAGCTCCTCCTCCGCTTTGTCCAGAGGAAGTACAGTCCCACCTCGAATCAGATCCCCGGTCCACATGGGGTCGAGGGTGACCACGTCAGGTACCCCCACCCCAGAGGCCAAGGTGCTGATCACCATGTCTTGATAGGGATCATACTCGAAGCGTTGAACGTCCACCGTGACGCCCGGATGCTCTGCCTCAAAACCCGGCGCGATGGCATCCAGCCAGTCGGCGGTCCAGACGAAGCCCCACACAGTAACCGTCCGCTCCTCGGGAGGAGGCGGTGGAGGGGGCGTCGGCGTTGGGGCAGGGGGCGTGACACCTGGCGGGCTCGTCGGCGTCGGTGCCACTGGCGTGGCGGGGGCCGCACAAGCTGCCAAACCAACCACCAAACCCACACTCAACAAGACCAGCAACTTCTTCACTTCTCAACCTCCTTGGCCCTCGGCCAACTAGACTAGATAGTCTTCCAACTCACTTCACTGCGCTGAAGTTTACTCGGCGCTCATCACCTCCTTCCTAATTATTCCCTTGTTACAGAAGCTGCTTGACCACGAAGTACTCCGACGTTGCGTTCAGGACAAGCATGATGGCTCCCATGACGACAGCCCGACGCTCCAGCGACGATGCTACCAGTCGAGGGATAAAGGGCACCACCCCTTCCAGACGTTGGAAGATCGATCCTATCAGTAGATCAGCCGAACCTGCCACTCCGCCGCCCAAGATGATGACCTCCGGGTCGAGGGTCGCGCTGATGTTGGCAATAGCAAGGCTTAGATAATCGACCGTCTCACTTACCACTTGTTGGGCCAAGGATTCGCCGCTGCGCGCAGCGGCGAAGACATCCTCTGCACTCAACTCCTCTGGAATAGGCACACCCTCCTGCATCATAAGCTGGTGCGCACGATTGACGACACCGGGAGCCGAGGCCAGGTTCTCCAGCGCACCAAACTCGTCGTAGCGCTGGCCCAGGGGCTCGATCCCCGGCAGCATGTAGCCGACTTCTCCGGCGGCCTGGTTGTGGCCCCGATATAGGGCGCCACCAATGATGATGCCAGCGCCAATCCCTGTGCCCACGGCGATGGACACCAAATTCCGCACGCCGCGGCCGGCTCCGAATCCCAACTCGCCCAAGGCCGCCAGGTTAACGTCGTTCTCAACGAAGACAGGCACGTCGAAGCGATCGGCCAGGACCCCTTGCAGCGGCAGATCACGCCACCCTAGGCTAGGTGCCCAGGTAATGACGCCCTCTGGAGTCAAAGTTACGCCAGGCGCACCGATGCCGATACCTCGGGTCTGCTGTCCAGGCGGCCGTGGGGCATCTAACAGCGCCTCGATCATCTCACACAAGCGTTCCAGATGATCACCTGGACTATCATCCTTCTTGTGGGCGATGTAGAGTTCGTGCTGTATGGTGCCCGACAGATCGGCCACCGTACCGAACATCTTAGTACCTCCCAGATCCACGCCTACGACGGCGTAGGCCTTGCCGTTGAACTCTACGAGGGAGGGCGGGCGCCCTCCGGTGGATTGGCCCTGGCTGTCGGAGGGCCGCACCAAGTCTTCATCCATCAAGTCATCGACGATACGCATCACCGTCGGTAGACTCATGTCCAACTGCAGGGCGATCTGAGACCGGGCGATAGGACTACTCTCCCGAATGAGTTCCAGTATGGCTGAGCGATTGATGCTTCGCATCAAGCTGGAGGTAACACTTTTTCTCATGACAGATGCGCTCCAAATCTTGGGAATTTTAGCTATGAACCTCTCACTCTAACTTACTTTCAAACGGTTTGTAAGTAAACATAGCGCAAAATGAAGTATTTGTCAAGGGACAATATTGGCGATAACCGTTCGACAACTAGTGAAACCAGGCTGTTCTGGGCTAGGTTGGCCCAGGCGTGGAGGTGAACAGTAGATTCACGTCATGGGAAGCATAGCGCCTTTCTGGGGCAGATGGCCACACAGATACCACAACCGTAGCAGTCAACATCCGAGATTACCGCAATGCTACCCTCCAACCTAATAGCCTGGCAGTGACCGGGCTTGAGACATAGGCCGCAACCATTGCACCTCTCGGCATCCACTTGAGGTGCTCCAGGCAGAGGTTCCAGCTCCACATTGGGACGGATGTTGGGAAGCGCCCTGCCGATGATCTCCTGGTAAGAGCCATAGCCTTGTTCCTTCATGAACTTCTCCATACCTTGAACGATATCAGTTACCACATCCCAGCCCCGCCACATGATGGAGGTGCAAGCGGTGACTAAGGTGGCTCCCCACATCATATATTCGATCGCGTGGCGCCAGTTTTCGATCCCCCCACCACCGACGATAGGTACCTTCGCTCTTCGCGCTGCCTGAGCCACCGCGGCATAACCCATCAATCGGCAAGCTGGCCCGCCAAGGCTGCCCAGGCTAGCCCCCCTTAGGAGGGGATAGACGCGGTCAGAGTTATAAATGTCCACTGGAGGCAAAGAAAGCTGCGCTCCAGCCAAGGTGAGACCATCGGCCCCCCCTTCCTGGCACGCTAGGGCTACCTCAGTTATGTCAGTGACGTTAGGGGTTAGCTTGCAGACAACAGGGATATCTACCGCCTGCTTCAAAGTCCTAGTGATCTCTCTGGCCAGCTCAGGGTTCTGTCCAACTAGAGCACCCCCGCTCACCGCTCCCTCTCCCAACCTCTCGGCGGTGAGACCAAGGTTGGGGCAGATGAGATTAGCCTCAATAAGGTCCGCTCCCGCCCCTTCCATAGCCCTCGCTAAGCGGGCCCATCCCCCCAGGTCTTCCCCCTCGTAAGTTATATTGCTGAAGATAACCAGAGACGTGGATTGCTTCGCCTCCTCGACTAGCCTCGTCCCCTCCTCCAAGTCGAGCCTTCTGTCGTGGCAGACGATGCTCCCTACGCGAGGGTCATTGTACATGCGGAGCTTGCCGTAAAAGGGTTGCTTGATGAAAGTAAGCTTGGTGCTGACCCCGGCGGCACCTGCCTTCTCTGCCATCTTGAGAAGTTCCGGTCTAGCCGTTAGGGGGCTGGAGGCCACCACAAAGGGGTTCTTCAACTCTATCCCGGCGAAGGTAGGCATTCTTCTCTCCTTAACCCTTGGTGATCGGTGTCAAGGGCTAACCACAGATACCCAGAAGATCAGCGAAATTGACCCCCAACATCCCATCTATCTCTTTTTGCAGGATCTCGGGTGAACCAACCTTCTTATCCGGTTCTCGAGATAGGTGGGAGTTCAACCGGTGAGATCCTGCCTTCCGCGAGCCTAGCCAGAACGTGCTCCTTCCCCTTGTTGATATGTCGGGTCATGGCGTCCTCTGCCTTCCTGGCATCCCTCTCCTTCAAAGCCTGATAGATACTCTTATGATCCCTAGGGACTCCCGCCGCCTGCTCTTCCCTTTGTCCATCTGTCGGAGGGAATGGACGCGAGTGGCTAGGCCACGGAGCATCTCCAGCAGGCTCCTGTTTCCAGAAGCCTGGGCGATGAGGTCGTGGAAGGCGAAATCAGCTTCTAATCCCATAGAAACATCGTCGCTGTCGAACACGCGCTCGTACTCCTCAACTTTGGTCTGTATTTGCTTTAACTGCTCTGGAGTGGACATGTCCATCGCCAAGCGAACCGCGAGAGCCTCTAAGGCCATCCTAACATCATATATCTCGCAAACCTCTTCTGGGGGCATCTTCCTGACGAAACCTGCCCGATAGGGAATCGTCTCCACTAGACCGTCTTTTTCTAGCTGACGGATTGGCTCCCGAACCGGCGTGTTACTCACCCCCAACTCTTCAGCCAACTCTTCATCCCTTGGCCTGGTGGCTGGGGGCAGCTCCATGCTGAGGATCTTGCTTTTCAATACTGCGTAGACCCGACTAGTGAGAGTGCTATTTAGGTTGAGGGGCTTATCGGGCATGCGATTACACCGTGAGGGTTTACGTAGTGCATTGTGCACTATACACTTTGTTGTCGCTCGGTCAAGAGCCGTGCGCGTCATCTGCCAAGATCGGCTTGAACGGTGGACCCGCTTCTGATACAGTGGTGCTAGAAGGAGGGACCGAACTCCTTCGCGCGACTGCCCTGCGGTAGCACTTTTGCCGCAGGCACGCAACCTTGCGCCCCTTTTTCCCAGGGCGTTGATAGGTGATATTTTCACTATGTTACCACCAGCCGGCCCTATTTAGTTGACAACTGCATCACTTGGTGGTAGAATGCGAATATAATATTATAATATTATTCTCGCCTAGTCAAGGGGAGGTAGTTGATTTCGTGTCTTGCCACGGAAGGTGTCGTTGTTAGGAGGATGGTGTGCATAGTCGGGACGCTCCCGTGCCGCTCTACTATCGAATCAGAGAGGATCTACGAGAATTGATGAGTGCGGGCGAACTCAAGCCTGGTGATCGACTCAGCTCGGAACGGGAACTCTCCAAGCAGTGTGGGGTGAGCACTATAACGGTGAAGCGAGCGGTCCTAGATTTGGTTCGCGACGGGCTGCTATACCGTGTGCCGGGCAAGGGTACTTTTGTCTCCCAACCGAAGATGGAACGAGACCTCTCGCGACTCACCAGTTTCACAGAAGAAATGTTGCATTATGGATTGAAGCCAAATAGCAGGGTCTTGGGTGCAACAATACTGCCTGCGAGTGGTAGCGTTGCCAGGAACTTGTATCTACTCCCGGGTGAAAAGGTCATCGCCCTGGAGAGGGTTAGGTTTGCCGATGGTGAGCCGCTGATGCTCGAAAAGACATTTCTGCCTCACGGGTTGTTTCCTGGCCTTCTTTCAGAGGATTTGGCCACTCAGTCGCTCTACCATTTCATCACGGAGAAGTACGGCGTTCCGCTCGTCAAAGCTAGAGAAACCCTCGAACCGGTGATCATAAACGACAAGGAGGCGCACAATCTCGCCGTTGAAGCTGGCGCCCCGGGGCTTCTCCTAGAGTTGATCGCCTACACTGAGGGTGAAGAGCCTGTAGAATACACCAAAGCGATAGTCCGGGGGGATAGATGCAAGTACTACATAGAGATGGCCGGTTTTCACCGGGAGACGGGTCGCTCGGTAAGGTAGGAATAGATAGTTTGGGCTAGGCTCGTCTTCGTAGAAACGCCAGCGGAACTCTGACACAGAGCTGGTAGCTGGATCGACTTGGACATTCAGGAGCATCCGAGGGGGCAGTGATCGCTTTGGTCAAACCGGCGAGGGCAGATCTCCTTGGTGATCGAACAGCGGCTTATGAGCATGCTATCTGGGCGGTGACCATAGCTAGCGCGAAGATCGCCTTCGCTTTTCTCAGCGAAAAAGACCTGGTAGAGAAGGCAGAACGGTATCCCCTGTTAATCCTCCCTCGCGTGGCTTGGCTTGATGAGGAAGAGATTCAAGGCGTCAGACGGATGATCCATGCGGGTGGTCACTTGGTAATTACCGGGGATTCTGGATCGTGTCGGGGCCCGCTCGGTCAGTTCTCGAGGCGGAACGGCAATGCCTTGGAGAAGCTCGCAGGTGTCAAGAGTCAAACCTCTCCAAAAGGTCGATCAGAGTATTGGCGATCGGCCTTTCTTAGATTGAGTGGAGAGCACCCTTTGACTCGAACGCCTTACACAAGTGAGGGCACTATCGTTCCTCTCCGCGGCGAGCAGTACGCTATTCGAGCGACTAAAGCCAAGTCCCTCGCCCAGTTCGTATCCAGCGATGAGAGCCAAGAGGTCCTCTCCGATGCTCTCACAGTGATGGAAACCAAGAGGGGACGAGTTGTTTGGTTTCTGCCCTCGGTGGCTGAGCACTTCTCGTACGATAACTCGTATATCCTTCGAGAGCTCATGCTCCGTGCCGTATTCTGCACCATGAAGGGCGGATTGGCTGGCATCTGGTACTGGAAGGATGCGGCTCGCTCGCCTCTTGTTATCGATGGCGATGTTGACCACCCACCAGGGGTAGATCCGGAGTGCACCAAGTATGTACCGGCGGCCATCGACACCTTTTTGGAAGCCTCGTTCGACAAGTACGGCATCTACGTTAGTGCTCGCAACTTAGAAGAGTTTCCATCCTATTTTCCACTCGACCACCAGCATTACTACAACCATTCCTATTCCCACCCCTATAGTCATTGGGACGAGCGACCGTGGGCAGCGCTCGACAAGGACGAAGTGACGGGGCAAATCCGGCGTTGCAACGAGACGTTTTGTCGCTTGTTGGACCGAAATGATCAAGGCGTCTTTCGGGTGCCGCACTTTCAACTCGAAAGAAGTGCGTTAACTTTCCAGGTGCTAGACGATCTGGGCTACATCCAGGAATCCTCCGCAGGATCAAACTATACGGTGACCGCTGGCTTCCCCTTCCACCCTTCTCAAGAGCCTTGGATAGGGGTAGACGATGGGGAGTCGCATTTCAAGTCCTGGCCAGAGCCTGATAAGAACTTTGCAGTTCTCGAAGTGCCTATCAGCTTCGATCCCTCGGCTCCTGATTTTCCCAACGGTTTCTGTAGCTACAATACCCTACAGGAAGGAGTCAGGAATCGCACGGCATTACCCGATGACTATCTGACTATGATTAAGGAGGTAATCGACCGAGAATACCGTCGAGGCGGTCTCATTCATATCTTCGCTGATCCTCCTGACGTGGGCTACGGAGTCCTTGAGGGCGATAAGGTCAATTACTCCCAGGCGGTGAAGCAAGGTGTCGCCTACGCCAAGGGTTTCGACGATATCGTCTTTATGTCGCCGCGAGAACTAGTTGACTGGTGGTTAGGAAGGCAGAAGATCGATATCTACGAACAACGTGTTACAGGTAACGTATGGGATGTCAGACTGAGGAACGCGGTGCCTGGCACCACCCTCTGTTTGAAACCACCAGAGGGAAAGGTAATGCGGGAGGCTCGGACCGGTGGTCGCTTGATTAGTCCTGAGCCTTTTGATGACCTCCTTGCCCTGCTTCCCCTTGGGACGGTGGAGGGTAGGGTTGACGTTCTGATAACCCTAGAGGATAAGTAGGTCGCCAACCCTTGTGTCGAGAGGTTGCTGGACCTGTCAGAGCATGAAGGGCTTTCGCCGAAGAGCGATCCGTAGAAAGGAGGTGATTAGCGCGGAGTGAAGTGAGTTGGCAGACTGACTAGTTTAGTTGGCCAAGGGCCAAGGAGGATGAGAAGTGAAGAAGTTGTTGGTCTTGTTGAGTGTGGGTTTGGTGGTTGCCTTGGCGGCTTGCGCGGCCCCTGCCACGCCAGTGCCACCGACGCCGACGAGCCCGCCGGAGGTGACCACCATAACTTTGTGGGACTACTATGGGACTGCCACCCCCTTCCAACCTGAGATGATCGCGGCCTTTGAGGAGGAGAACCCGGACGTCAAGGTTAAGTACGAATCGCTGGACTGGGATGCCATGTTCGAGAAACTGAGCGTAGCCTTGACGACGGGCACGCCGCCGGATGTAGCGACCGTAGACATGACTTGGCTTCCCACTTGGGCAGCACTGGGTGGCTTTGCAGATCTAGGTTCTCTCTCCGCGGGTGAGGTCAATGGAGTCCCCTTCAATGAGGCTTTCACTGAAGGTGCGGTGGAGGCCATGACCTACGAGGGCAAGATAGTCACCGTGCTCGAGGATTTCGACGTCTACTGTCTCTACTACCGGGCCGACCTCTTGGAGGAGAAGGGGTTGGAGGTACCCACCACCTGGGATGAACTAGTGGAGGTCGGACAGCAGTTAGCCGAGGATACAGATAGCGACGGGGTGCCCGACAAATATCTTTACGGCTACTGGCCTGATGCCTTCCGTTGGGCCCAGTTCCTCTACGAGAACGGGGGCGACATACTCAACCCCGACAACACCGAAGCCATCTTCAACAGTCCCGAGGGGGTCGAGGCGACCCAGTTCTTCATAGACATGGTCAACGAGTATCGCATCGCCTTCGACATCGGTGAGGAAGAAGCCATCCCGCCCATCAAGGATGGACGGATCGCCATGTACTCTGATGGCCCCTACATGATGGGGGTGATGAAGGACGGGGCTCCCGAATTGGAAGGCAAGTGGAAAGTGGCCCCTCACCCTTACAGCAAGCGGCCGGGCTCCTACCTGGGTGGGACAGGCCTGGTGATCCCTGCCAGGGCCGCCAACAAGGAAGCCGCTTGGAGGTTCATCGAGTTTGCGATGCAGCTGGACAACGCCATCGGTGTCTACAAATACTCTGGCGCCGCACCAGGGCTCAAGGCTGCCCTAGAGAGCCCCGAGGTGAGCGTTCCCGACCCATACTTTGGTGACCAGGTAACCTTGCCCTTGTTCTTGGAGGCCACGGAGACCGCACACCACTTCCCTTATGTCCGTCAATGGAACGAGATGTATGACATAATCGAGGAAGCGGTCACCTCGGCTCTGCTGGAGGAGAAGACAGTCCAGCAGGCTCTAGATGACGCCGTCGCCGAGATCAACGCGCTCCTGGCAGAATAACAAGGGGCGAGAGGGTATTTCAGGCGAAGGGGGGCACTCCGCCCCCTTCGCCCTCACCCACACCAACATAAATCATTCTTACGACCATTGGAGACAAAGGCGAATGGAAATCTCCATAGGGCGACGGATTGGCGTGGCCATAAGGAAATATTGGGTGGCCTATCTCTTCATCCTGGGTCCGGTGATATGTACGACGATTTTCCTCTTCATCCCCATGATCAGTTCTCTCGCATTTAGTTTGACCAAATGGAGCGGTATCCAACCGCCCGAATTTGTCGGCTTGGCCAACTATCAAAAGCTCATATTACATGACCGGAAGTTCATAAAATCGCTTATTAATACCACCATCTTTGTGATACTGGGGCAAGGTAGTGGCCCCGTCTTCGGCTTGCTCTCCGCTCTGGCACTCAACCAGAAGGTGAAGTTTCGGGCCGGCTTTCGGACCGCCTATTTTCTCCCTGTAATGACGAGTCTGGTGGTGGTGGCCACTGTTTGGAAAATGCTCTACAACGAGAATGGGTTGGTGAATTTCTTGCTAAAGATGGTCAGCTTGCCGACGACGCGGTGGCTCATGAACACTAGAACCGCGCTTCTCTCCATCATCGTCACCAGCGTGTGGCAGGGGTTCGGCTTTGAGACGGTGATCTTTCTGGCTGCTCTACAAGCGATCCCCAAGGAACTCTACGAGGCTGCGATGATAGACGGGGCAAATGCTTGGAACAGGTTCTGGCACGTTACCTTGCCTAGCCTGCGGCCGGTTATCGTGATGATATACATTATCGGCATCATAGGCAGTTATCAGGTTTTTGACCAGATCTACGTGATGACCGGCGGGGGACCTATTAATAGCAGCCAATCCATGGTGGGTTACCTCTATGACAATTTCCACTATATGAAGTTTGGATACGCATCCGCTGTGGCGTATGTTCTCTTCGCGATATTGGCTTTGTTCTCCTATCTGCAGATGAGGTTTTTTGGCCAGGAAGAGTGAAGTGGCGCACCTTCGGATCGCCTCGGGGCAGCTGTCTATAGTTGAAACCGCAGTGATGGATGACCGACAATGGGTATGAGTCGCACGAGGGTGCTCAAGTTAGTAGGGCGAACAGGTCTCTATCTGGCTTTGGTCGCTAGCTCGATGGCCATGCTCGTGCCCTTCTACTGGATGCTTAGCACCTCCCTCAAGCTAGAGGCCGATGTATTCGCCTATCCGCCCGAATGGATCCCACAACCTGCCACTCTCGTTCACTATGTGGAGGTTTGGACTCGTTTGCCCTTTGCCAGGTTCCTCTTGAACAGCCTGTTAGTGGCGGCGATGATCACCTTGAGCAACGTGTTGTTTTGCACCTTGGCTGGCTATACTTTTGCCAAACTAAGGTTCCCCGGCCGTGACAAGATATTCTTCGTCCTGTTGATGACACTCATGGTGCCTTTCCAGGTCAATCTAATACCTCTATACAAGCTGATGGACTTATTCAAGTGGATAGATACTTACTGGGGCCTGATTGTGCCGGGCGCGACAAGCGTCTTCGGCATGTACCTGATGCGTCAATATATATTGTCCATACCCGATGAACTCTTAGACTCAGCGCGGGTAGATGGCTGTTCAGAGTTCGGGATCTTCTGGCGGATCGTGGCACCTTTATCCCTGCCTGGGGTGGCCACCCTGGCCATCTTTACCTTCATGGGAGCCTGGACCGACTTTCTCTGGCCTATGATCGTCACCAGCTCCATGGAGATGCGTACTCTGCCGGTGGGGATCGCCCTGCTCCAAGAGTATCACACTACGAACTGGACTCAGACCATGGCCGGCTCTGCCATCGCCGCCTTGCCCATGATCATCGTTTTCCTCTTCATGCAACGGCAGTTCATAGAGGGACTGACCGCGGGAGCGGTTAAACGGTAGCAAGCATCGGTCTTTCCATCGTTTAGATAGTCGGCTCTAGACACATTCATCCTTGTTCGGAGGAAGAACATGCCCGGTGGGTATATGGGTCGTATCCTCTTCGTGGATCTTTCCCGCGGAAGCATGAAAGAGGAGCGTACAGATGAGGAATTGTGTCGCCAATTCTTGGGCGGCTATGGTCTCGGTGTCAGGCTCATTTGGGATAGACAACGTCCAGGGGTGGCACCCCTGAGCCCTCAAAACATACTAGGGTTTGTTACTGGGCCTCTCACTGGCACCCCGGCCCTCATCGCTTCGCGTTATATGGTCGTTGGCAAGTCGCCCCTGACGCAAAGCTGGGGAGATGCAAATTCCGGAGGCTTCTTCGGGCCGCACATGAAGTTTGCAGGCTATGACGCTGTCTTCTTCACTGGAGAGTCAAAGAAGCCGGTCTATTTGCTCCTTGACCAGGGAGACGCCAAGCTCCGGGATGCCCAAGAGCTATGGGGCCTAGATACCGTTGAGACCGAGGATCTCCTCAAGGCAGAGTTAGGAGCGACGACCGAGGTGGCCTGTATCGGCCCTGCGGGCGAGAAATTGTCCTTAATCTCCTGTATCATCAACAACAAAGGCCGGGCCGCTGCTAGGTCAGGGCTGGGGGCGGTTATGGGTTCAAAGAAGTTGAAAGCGGTTGCCGTAAGGGGCGATATGGAAGTGCCGCTAGCGGACAGGGAGAGGGTCCTGAAGTTTCGAAAGCGGTATTTGGCTAGCCTGAGAGGCTCCTTAGTCGACTACTACCGTGACTACGGTACGTGCGGAGGGCTAGAAGGAGCATCGGTTAGCGGCGATGCACCGGTCAAGAACTGGAAGGGAGTTGGTCTCGTCGACTTCCCCCAGGCAGAGGCTATAAGCGACGATAACGTCATCAAATATCAGGAGAAGCGTTTCGCTTGTTGGCGTTGCCCCTTGGGCTGCGGCGGACATGTGAGGGTGACGGAAGGGCCATACGCCGTTGAAGGACATAAGCCGGAGTACGAGACCTTGGCGGCTTTTGGTACCATGACCCTGGTGGACGACGTGGAAGCGATCATAAAAGCCAATGACCTGTGCAACCGATATGGGCTTGATACCATCTCAACCGGTGCGACCCTGGCATTTGCTATGGAGTGCTACGAGAGGGGGTTGCTTTCGCCAAAGGATACTGATGGGCTAGTGCTGCAGTGGGGGAATGCTCCCGATATGCTCGCCCTAATCGAGAAAATGGCTACGAGGGAAGGGTTGGGTGATCTGTTGGGCGATGGAGTGAAGAGGGCTGCGGAGAGAATTGGGGAAGAGGCTAAGGAATTGGCTATTCATATCCAGGGGCAAGAGGTCCCCATGCATGACTCTCGTTATCTGCCCACTCTAGCCCTCAGTTATTGGCTGGATGCCACTCCCGCCCGCCATACTCAGGGGGGACACTGGGCTTACGACCTGCCTGCTATCTCACGCAAGCGCCTAGGCATACCCGATGAGGAAGAGAAATACCTGAATACAGGCAAAGCGGAGATATTCAAGAAAGTAACCGACATACTCCACGTGGTCAGCGCGGCTGGGCTTTGCCATTTCGGTTACGAGTGCACGGACATTCAGTACGTGCCCGACTTTCTATCGGCCGTGACAGGTTGGGATATCACCCTTGAAGAGTGCTTGAGAATAGGAGAGCGCATATCCAACTTGCGCCATCTTTTCAACTTGCGGGAGGGCTTGAACCCTTTGAAGTTCAAGCTGCCAGGTCTAATCATCGGAAACCCTCCTCTCGAAGCCGGCCCTCTAGCGGGCATTGAGGTAGATGTGGAGAGTTTGGCGAGCGAATATCTTGCGGCCAGAAGTTGGGACCCAGCCACCACCATGCCGAGTGGGGAAAAACTGGCCGAGCTGGATCTTGAAGAGGTGGCCAGAGAAGTGAGGACTAAGCAGTAGCGCGCAGTTTGTTAATATGAGTGTTTGCCAGTTCAGTGGCCTGCCTAACACCGTGGACCTCATAGCGTGAAAAAGCCTTTGGTCTTCATTGCTTTGCCCCCGCGACTATATGGGCTCTTCTTCAGCTCAGAAGTTGAGGATCTTCTTCGTTCATTTGCCGATGTCATGAGAAACGAGACCGACCACGATCTGAGTGAGGAAGAGATGTCAGAAAGGGTGCGAGAGGTCGATGGCGTTATCTTCGGTTGGGAGGGAGGAGGCCTCACTAAACGAAACATCGCCCAGACAAGAAATCTAAAAATCATCGGTCAGGTAGGAGGGACGGTTAAGCATATTGATACCGAGGCAGCGCTCGCTCGAGGCATCGTCGTGGTCAATTCAGCCCCAGCGATGAGCACCAGCGTCGCAGAGTTTGCCTTGGCTCTGATCTTGGATTGCCTTCACGACATAACGTTCTATGACCGGTTGACTAGGGCTCGTCAGGAACGAGAAGTGTTACCTCTGGGACGAGAGCTGACGGGGAAGAAGGTGGGACTCATCGGCTTGGGCTTGATCGGTCAAAAACTAGCCACCTTGCTCGAGCCTTTCGATGTGGAGATATTGGTCTACGACCCTTACGTGTCAGAGGACGTGATCGTCGACCTAGGAGCTAACTCTGCCTCTCTGGAGGAGGTTCTGACGACTTGTGATGTGGTGAGTCTACATGCCGGGCTAACCTCTGAGACATATCACCTGTTGGATCGGCAAAGGCTTGATCTCTTGCGGCCAGGAGCGATTCTGGTTAACACCGCGCGAGGGGATATCGTAGATCAAGAGACTCTGGTGGAAAAGTTGAGAGGGGGAGGGCTGAAAGCAGCCCTTGATGTCTTTTCCGAGGAGCCCCTCCCCCTTTCTCACGAGTTGCGCGACCTGGAGAATGTCATCCTGACTCCTCATCGGGCAGCGCATACAGAAGAGGCATATGGGCTCTTGGGTAGGATAGTGGTGGAGGATTTCGCGCGATTTTTCTCGGGCCAACCCCCGCTCAATGTGTTAACGAAAGAGCAGCTGCTGAGAATGACCTAGAGGTCAACCCGTCATAATTTCCGAGGAGGTGTCGATGAACTCGAAGCAGGCGAAGTTGGAAGGGAACTACTTTTCCGTGGACGACAAAGCCCTCTTCGTTTTGGGGACCCATTACGTGCCGGCGCGGGAGGGCCTGCAATGGCCCTACGAATGGAACGCTGAGGTTTGGGATTCCGATTTTCGTTTGATGCACGAGATGGGGCTGAATTTCGTGCGGTTCGACCTGTTCTGGGCTTGGTTCGAGCCAAGGCCCGGGCAATACAACGAGGAGGCCTTTGCTCAATTCGATGAGATCATCCGCCTAGCCAAGAAATATGATCTATACCTGAACCCTACTTTCTTCATCGGTGGAGAGGTGGGGGATGCCTATTGGGATGTGCCCTGGCGGGCTGGCCGCCACCCCCATGCTGACCCGGAGATGCTTCGCCTGCAAGTCGAACACGTCAAAGAGTTCGCTCGCCGCTATAAGGATGAGTCCACTGTCCTGGCTTGGGATCTCACGGATGAGCCTCCCTATTGGATAGTGGCTCAGGAGACCTCAGACGCCATGGCTGCCAACTGGACGAATGCCCTGGCTGCGGCCATTCGTCAGTTTGACCCCCAGCACGCCATCCTGGTAGGGACGAGCAGCCAGGAGATCGGGCGCGGTCCTTTCCGAGCTGACATCATCGCTGAAGCCGTGGATTTCCTTAGTGTGCACCCTTACCCCTTCTATCAACCTGAATACTATCCCGAACCCTTGCTATCTATGCGGGTCACATATGCCGCAGCCTTCGAGACTATGTTGGCCCGAGGGGCCGGTAAACCAGTGATGGTGCAAGAGTTCGGGGCCTCCAGCGCTCAGTTCACACCTGAACGTATCGCGCGATACTACAATACGATGATGTACAGTGCGCTTGGCAGTGGTGCTCACGGCTTGGTGGCTTGGTGTTTCACCGATGCTGAGGAGGCCACTTGGTCTCGCGTGCCCTATCTTCGCTGTCCTCATGAGACTCAATTCGGCGTTACCGATGCTCGAAAGCAGGCTCGCCCTGCAGGGGAGGAATTGCGAAAACTCAGTCAAGTGCTTAGCCAGATGGAATTTGGCAGCATCAGCCTGCCGCTTTTGCAAGCAGGCATCATCGTGCCTCACGAGTTCGCTCACGGTCCCGATTACTCTCGCTATGGCATCAACGAACCTCATCTCTCCTTGTACATATCCGCAGAAGAAGCCTGGGTAGAAAAGAGGGAGAGGCGAAGCGGGGTGGCGCTTCCAGTTTCTTCCTGGCTGAGCGCGTTCATACTGGCCAAGGAAGCGCATCTGGAAGTTGGCTTTCCTCGTGAGTATGATTCTTGGGAGAAGCTGCCCCTCATACTCTTGCCCTCGCCCCTCACCTCCACCTCCCTCAGTTTCAATCATATCCATACCACCTTTTGGCGCCGGGCACAACGGTACGTGGAGGCGGGTGGGACACTCTATGCTTCTCTTTCCGGGGATGCGGCCATACCAGAGATGGAGGACTTGTTTGGCGCCTCCTTAGAAGATCGGATCATCCCGGAAGGCTGGGCGGAAATAGAGATGATAGAAGATTTCCACGGCTTGAAGAAGGGGGAAAGATTTCGCTATCAAGCAGGCCGTTCGCCTGCGGATATGGGCTATCTCCTACGCGTTAGCGCGGGTCAGATCGTAGCGATCGACCAAGAAAGCAACCCGGCCATCGTCGCTCATTCTCTAGGCCAAGGGCGAACCTTGCTCTCAGCCTATCCTTTGGAGCACTACCTGGCCCAGACTCCAGGGGCCTTCGAGGGGGAGGAGCCCACTTGGCGACTTTATCAGGCCCTGAGGAACTACGCTGGCCTGAGATCGCTCTTCGACTGTGACAACCCGAAGGTAGAACTAGGGCTACTCCCGTGCTCCAACGAGGGATACATTGTGGTGGCTAATCATGGAGTGGAGCCGACTAGAACCTCAATCACTACTGCTTTGTCATTGGAAGAGGTGAGGGAACTCGCCCCAAGCCAGGCTAGAAGGTTGGTACATGATGAGCACGGCTGGGAGGTAGATTTGGATGGATTCTCTGGGACTGTTTTCCATTGGATAGGTATGACTTCTGAATAGTCGGAGGAGGAACGAGATGGACTATTTCTTAGAGGAGATATTGTCACAGCCCCGGGTTCTCCGAGCAACTTTGGATCGCTACTTGGAGGATGAATCTCTGCTTCGACCCGTGGCCAGAGCTATGGAGCGGGGAAGGTATCAACTGCTCTTATTGACGGCCATGGGCAGTTCTTATTTCGCTCTCTATCCTCCTTGCATCTATCTAAATGAGCATGGCCTATTCGCCATCATGGTGGAAGCTTCAGAGCTATTGCATTACTATAGAAATCTCGTCTCCGATCGACTTCTGGTAGTGATCGCTTCTCAGTCCGGGGAAACGGCGGAGGTGAAGAAACTTGCCGCTGAAGTTCGGGGCAGGACATCTATCGTAACGGTCACCAACGATGCCCAGAACTACCTGGCCGGAAATAGCGATCTGCCTCTGTTCCTGTATGTGGGACAAGAAAGTGGGCCAGCCTCCAAGACTCATACCGCAACCATGTCAGTTCTCCTCCTTTTGGCCATGCATCTCACGTCTAGCTTGAACAAACAAAGAGTGGAGGGGCTATACGCCGCGGTGGAAGCCATGGAAAGTTTCCTCGGGGGGTGGGAAGAGAGAATTGATGGCTTGCTTGACTTCTTGGGCACCGTGGATGCTCTCTCCCTTCTAGGGCGAGGCCCCTCGGTAGCCTCGGCGATGGCCGGAGCGCTGATCTTGAAGGAAGCAGCGAAGATGCGGGCTGAAGGGATGAGTGCGGGGCAATTCAGACACGGGCCTCTGGAAGCGGTGGCTCCGGGCTTCACCGCTGTGGTATTTGCTATACAAGGGAAAACGAGGGATATCAACTTGCGGCTGGCGCATGACATAGCCGAATTCGGAGGAAAAGCAGTCATCGTTGGGAGTGATGAGGCACTAAAAGGAGAAAGGATCTTCAATGTAACACTGCCGCCTCTTGACGAGTTCTTTTCCCCTCTGTTGGAGATTCTGCCCATCCAACTACTCTCGTGGAGGATTGCTAGAGAGAAAGGGCTGCAACCGGGCAAGTTCGATAAGGCTAAGAAGGTAACCCTTTATGAGTAGGGAGTTCTGTGTTATCGGCAATCTCGATGCCGATCTGGTATTGTACCCGCTGAGGTGTTTCCCGGTCTGGGGCAGCGAGGTCATCGCCAGCCATATGGGTTGGCGCCCGGGAGGGATAGGCAACGTCCTTCTCTGCTCGGCGAGGATAGGAGTCAGGGGGTCCGCCATTGCCAATGTGGGAGATGATGCCATCGGCCAGGAGTTGCTATCCACATTGCAGGAGGCCAAGGTCGACATAAGCCACATTGAGCGTTCATTAGATGTGCGCACGGGTATTAGCGTTTGTCTCGGTCGGGAAGATGGGGAGCGCGCCTTTGTGACCCATTTGGGACACCTCCAGCATCTAAATGTCGACTTGGTTCTTGGGCATCGCGAGGCTTGGAAGGGGGCAAAATGCGTGCTCATCTCCGGCTATTTTCTCTTGCCGGGTCTTGGGTTCGCCGGTACGAGGAGGCTAATGGAAGAGGTTCATGGGGAGGGCAAAGCGGTGCTCTTTGATACCGGATGGGATGTCAATGGATGGCCAGAGCGTTCCGTGGAAGAGGTGATGCAGCTGTTGGAGGAGGTGGATATCTTTCTGCCCAGTCTCAACGAGGCGCAGGCGCTGACCGGCGAGACTTCCCCCGAGGGGTGTCTGGACGCTCTATTTGCCCGTTGCCCGCGTCACGTGATCATCAAAATGGGTGAGGCGGGGAGCATTGCTAAGACAAAGGACGGAGTCTTCCGCCAATCTGCCTTTCCCGTTGTGCCCCTGGATACCACGGGTGCCGGGGATTGCTTCAACACCGGTGTGATCTTTGGCCTCTTGAGAGGATGGGATACTCCCAGGATTCTACGATTCGCGAACGCTCTAGCGGCCATGGTGATCTCGCGACGGGGAGAAGATAGGTACCCTGCTCTCAACGAAGTCGAGCAATACCTGCACAACTGGCAATAGAAAGGGACAAGAATGGAAGAGAAGTATAAGCATTTGCTCTTGAAGGATAAGGTGAGTATCGTAACTGGTGCCAGTAGCGGCATAGGCAGCCAGATCGCTCTCACTTTTGCTCAAGAAGGAGCGAAGGTGGTTTTGGCCGCTCGTAGAGAAGCCAAACTCCAGGAGGTGGCGCGAGAGGTTCTTAGTCGTGGCGGGGAGTCTTTGGTTGTGCCCACTGATATCTCTCAGGAGACGCAAGTTAGAGCTATGGTTAGTGAAGCCCTAAGGGAGTTTGGCCGCGTGGACATTTTGGTCAACGATGCCGGGATGGGACATTGGGGCCCGGTGGTGGATTTTAAGACCAAGGCCTGGGACGAGGTCTTTAACGTCAACGCCAAAGGGACCTTCCTTTGCTGTCGAGAGGTCTTGCCGGCTATGATGGAGCAGAAGGGAGGTCGAATCATCAACATCTCCTCCGACGCTGGCAAGATACCTTTCGCCGAGTGTAGTGCCTATTGTGCAGCGAAGGCGGCGGTCATAGCCTTCAGCCGCTGTTTGGCGTTAGAGATGTTACCTCACAATATCGGGGTCCACGTAATCTGCCCCGGCTATGTAGATACCGCTTGGTACGATAATGATCCTACTGCCCCAGATCGTTCGAGAATGCTGAAAGCGGGGGATATAGCCCAGTTAGCTCTGTACCTGGCCTCTCTGCCACCTAGGGTGTTGATTGACGAGATAGTGATCCAACCCAGAGGCATGGCCATGGGATGAGCGGTGCGGACTCCCCGTATCTCTTTGCGAAAAGGGAATTCTGATAGTAAGGAGAAGAGACCTCATGGCTAGAGAGATGAAGATTTGCGTCATAGGGGGAGGTAGCACCTATACTCCAGAACTGATAGAAGGCTTTATCGAGAGGCAAGCGGAATTGGGGCTCGCCACAGTCACTTTGATGGATATAGACGAGGATAGATTGAGCGTGGTGGGGGGGTTCGCTCAACGCATGATCAAGGCGACGGGTTCGCCGATCGAACTCATTCTTTCTACCGAGCGGGAAGAGGCACTGGAGGGAGCAGACTATGTGATCAGTCAGATCCGGGTGGGAGGCAATGATCAGCGGGTGATAGATGAGAAGATCCCCTTGCAGTTCGGCATAGTGGGGCAAGAGACGACGGGCCCCGGAGGCTTTGCCAAGGCTTTGCGCACTATCCCGGTCATGTTGAGTATCGTGGCAGATATGGAGCGGTTGTGTCCCCAAGCATGGCTGATCAACTTCACGAACCCCTCTGGGTTGATGACAGAGGCCCTCGTCAAGCACAGCAAGGCACGGGTAATCGGACTTTGCAATCTGCCAATCAACATGGTGCACGCGGTGGCTGGCTATCTGGGCGTTGCACCCCAACGGGTCAGCCTCGACTACGTGGGGCTTAACCACCTGAGTTGGGTGAAGGGGGTCTATCTGGATGGGCGGGAGGTGACCGGGGAAGTGTTAGCTAAGGCCATCACAGAAGCGCGCCAGAGTGAGAAAGGTCATCGTATCTTTAGTCCAGAACTCCTGGAAGTGTTAGGCATGCTTCCTTGCTACTATCTGCGTTACTATTATCACCATGATGAGGTGTTGGAGGAACAGAAAAAGGCGAGCAAGAGTCGTGGCGAAGAAGTACAGGAGATAGAGGAAGGGCTCTTGGCCATGTACACCGACCCCCACCTTGTCAGCAAGCCTAAAGAGCTGGAAAAGCGAGGGGGGGCTCTCTATTCCACAGCCGCGGTATCTCTTATCGCCGCCATCGTGGGCAACAAGAACGAGATGCACATAGTCAACTGCCGGAATAGAGGTGCCCTAGCGGAGTTGCCAGAGGGTTCGGTGGTTGAGGTGCCTTGTGTGGTAGGGGCGGCTGGAGCGATCCCATTGACCGTTGGCTACCTGCCGGTTACGATTAGAGGCCTGATCCAGTCTGTCAAAGCGTATGAAGAGCTAGCCATTGAGGCTGCAGTGACCGGAGATCGACAGACCGCTCTACAGGCGTTGTTGAACCACCCCTTGGTTCCCAGTTTCGGGGTGGCGAAGGCGCTCTTGAACGCTATTCTGGAAGCCAATAGGGATTACCTCCCTCAGTTCTTCAGTAGGTAAGGGGAAGTGTAGTGAAATCGGTTTGCAGTTGAAGGTTTCTTTGGGGGTGGCATGAACTACGTGCTAGGTGTAGACGGAGGGGCTTCTAAGACTCTCTGTCTGGCAGGGGGCGAAGATGGCTATATCCTAGGCCTTGGTCGTGGTGGGCCGAGCAACCATCAAGGGTGTGGCCTTGAGGGAGCAGTGGCCCAAATCGCCCATTCCGTTAAGGAAGCCCTTGTGCAGGCGCAGGCATCTCCTGAGGAGGTGCGACTGGGCATCTTCTGCCTGGCAGGTGCTGACCTGCCCGAAGACTACGCCATGCTCAGCCAAGCGGTAGAGGATCTTGGGGTTTGCCAGAGGGTCGTAGTGGAGAATGATACTATGGCCGCTCTTCGCTCTGGGCTCTCGCGGTCTTGGGGCATAGTAGTCATCTGTGGGACAGGCACGAATGCGGCCGGTCGGGCTCCTGATGGACGAGAGATTATTCTTCCTGGGTTAGGGCACATCTCCGGCGATTGGGGCGGAGGAGCCGAGATCACTCAAGAGATCATACGCCATGTCATGCGCGCTTGGGACGGCCGGGGTAAACCGACCGTGCTTCTGCAAATGGTGCTTGACGCCTTGGGTGTATCATCTCCGGAGGTCTTGCTTCAAATGCTCTATCACAACCAACTGGAGCAGCATCAACTCCTAGGGCTGGTGCCGCTTCTTTTCGAGGCAGCCTATGCGGGGGATGAGGTAGCCTGCCAATTAGTCAGAGAAGTGGGTATGGAGGTAGGGGTGACAGCTCGAACCATCATTCGCAGGCTATCGTTGCAGGACAAAGATGTGGAGGTAGTTTTGGCGGGCAGCATCTTCAAGGCCAAGGGGCCGCTTCTCATCGATACGGTAAAGGGGATCGTCCATGAGGTAGCACCTCGAGCCTCCATCGTATTGCCGGAGTTCGAGCCGGTGGTGGGGGCTTTGTTTCTGGCTCTGGAGGCCGCAGGGGTCGAAATTAAAGGGATGGTCAGAGGAAACGTCGAAACTACCTTGCCCCAGGAGTTAGTCATCGAAAGGCGCTAGCGTGTCTATATGGGCTGTGATGATGGGATACTCCTCGCCTGGGATCAGTATGCTCTACCCATGTCGAAAGAGTGAGTATGTTTGGGAAAAAGGCATTGGCCAATCATACATGCGCACTACCGTGGCCGCCCCAATACGCCAACAAAGGTCTGGGCGGAAAAACCTGGCGAGATCGATCTAGGGGCGATGACATGGCCAACTCGGCGGGGTCTGAAAGTCGATGTATGGTCTTAGCAAAGAGCGTAGCTGAGACCCGCTTCCGGCTTGAGCTTAGTCCTCGCTACCTCTATTCTGGGATAGCTCTATTAGCGGTGAATAGCGGTTGAGATCTGAAGGACGTAATCATCCGCCAGCGCAACCGAAACGTATAGGAACGGGAGATGTCAGCGGCCATGAGAATCGTGCCAGAGAGGAAACTGCGGGTGGAAGGCCTACAGGTGGAAAGATACGCCGATCGATGCCAGATGGGAGCGGCTGCTGCTTTTCGGGTAGCGGCTCAGATGAAGACGCTCCTAGCTAGCAAGGAACGATTGTCGATGGTTTTTGCTGCCGCTCCATCGCAAAACGAATTCCTCTCCATCTTGTCTTCCTTGGATGGACTGGTGTGGGACAGGGTGGTTGCCTTTCACATGGACGAATACGTTGGCCTGACGCCTGAGGCTCCACAGAGCTTCAGGCGCTACCTGAAGGAACATCTATTCGCGAAAGTTCGGCCAGGCACTGTTCACCTCATCAGAGGTGAGGCAGCCGACCTGCTGGCTGAGTGCCAGCGCTACAGCGAGTTGCTGCAGAGATATCCTGTTGACATCGTGTGTGCTGGTATTGGCGAGAATGGACACTTGGCCTTCAATGATCCTGGTGTGGCAGACTTTGGTGATCGGGCCACTGTCAAAGTGGTAGAATTAGACGAGCGATGTCGGGCTCAGCAAGTTCATGACGGCTGTTTTACCCACATAGAGTTGGTGCCAGGGAAAGCCATAACCCTGACACTTCCTGCCCTAATGGCAGCACAGACAATCTTCTGCATGGTGCCCGGGCCGAGAAAGGCTGAGGCTGTCAAAGCCACAGTCAGAGGATCAATCGAAACCAGTTGCCCAGCCACTATCCTCCGTCAGCATAATCAGGCTATCCTGTTCCTCGATCGCGATTCAGCACGCTTGATCGAGGTCTAGCACCTACCTTCCGGTGTAGCCTTCGGCGTCCCAACGGGTCAGGATGCTCTGATTGTCTTGCGTGGAAAGAAGAAACCGTGCCAGGGACGGTGTCGGAGATGAAGGCTACTTTGAGACAGGCAAAGTCCACAAGAAAAGGTTCGTATTTTGGCTTGTGTGGGGCCCCTGGATGGAAGCATCTGAACTTCCGATCATCACGAGGAGCAGGCTTGTAGACGACCTGCGGAAACTCGGTGTACTGCCTGGTCAGGTGATCATGCTACACTCCTCCGTGAGAGCCATCGGATGGATTGTCGGTGGGCCTGACACTGTCATTCAGGCCCTGCTCGATCTTCTGACCCCTGAAGGAACGCTCATGATGTATATAGGCTGGGAAGACTCTCCATACGAGTTGGCCCAGTGGTCGGAAGAGAGGCAACGGGCCTATTCGGAGGAGTGTCCCCCCTTTGATCCAGCCAGATCTCGGGCCTATCGAAAGTGGAGTATCCTAACTGAATACCTTCGCACCTGGCCAGGCGCATGTCGGAGCGATCACCCCGATGCTTCTTTTGCGGCGGTAGGTTCGCGTGCTCGTTGGATAACGGAGAACCATCCTCTGCAATATGGCTACGGTCCCGGTTCCCCTTTGGCTAAACTCTGCGAAACGGGTGGCAAGATACTTCTGCTGGGTGCACCACTCAACAGCATGACGTTACTACATTACGCCGAACACCTAGCCAGGGTGCCAGGAAAGCAGACAGTGCGCTACAAGATGCCAATCTTGCGCGATGGGCAGCGTGTGTGGGTCGAGATTGAAGAATTTGACACCACTCAAGGGATCGGGGGTCGGGACGCAGGGGAGTACTTCGAGACAATCGCCCGTGAGTTCCTATTGTCTGGCAAAGCTCACTTCGGGAAAGTCGGTGCAGCCCAATCATACCTCTTCGATGCTGCTGATCTTTCTGAGTTCGCCACAGAATGGATGGAACGCGCGTTTGGAAAGGGGTAATAGCTGGGACAGATGGGGGATTGAGTGGGTGGTTAAGCAACCCCTGTGCGCCAGGCTGACAGGGAAGATGAAAACGTACGAAGTGATGCGGATGTGAAATGGTGGGCGAAATGGGCAGAAGGGCAAGAGAAGGCTAGCACGTCCCTGAGGGTAATGATCTTTACTTCTCTAAGGCTTGAGCCTCTTGTGCCTAGTTGCGTTCCGCCGTGCCATGCGCGTCATTTCGGCGATTTGGGTTCTCCGCCCCATCCTGTTAGTCTAGAAGCCGAGGGAATATCTCACTCTGGGTAGCAGGGGACATAGGAGGCATTGTGCCATGCGGCATACAGTGCCTCCAAAGGAGCGGTCCTGGCCCTGACCTGTCCTCTGGCCATCGAATTGGCCCCTCATAGGATCACGGTGAATGCCATCTGTCCAGGTCCCACCTACACCGATATGCTTCTAGGAGCGACGGATGCGGCTGAGAGGGAGGAACTAACCACCATCGCCCCTCTGGGGC
>DAOULQ010000105.1:0-4472 GCA_034419095.1 Anaerolineae bacterium
CAGATATGCAACGCCATCAACCGTATCTATGTCCACGAGTCGATCTTCCAACCCTTCGTGGACAAGTTTGTGGAAAGGACAGCGACGCTCAAGATCGGCAATGGCCTGGAGAACCCCGATGTGGATCTGGGGCCCATGACGACTGAGGCGGGGCGTCAGAAGGTGAGAGAGCATATCCAAGATGCGGTCAGCAAAGGGGCGAAGATCCTCCATGGCGGAAAAGAGCCCTCCGGTCAGGAGTTCGAGAGAGGTTTCTTCTTCGAGCCCACCGTCTTGGTAGATGTGAACCACGAGATGAAGGTGATGAGGGAAGAGACCTTCGGCCCCGTGGCCCCCATAATGGCCGTGACCAGCCTCGAGGAGGCGATAGAGTACGCCAATGACAGCCCATACGGGCTGGTGGCCTATGTCTATACGAGAGATCTGGTAAAGGCGATTACGGCGGCGGAGCGACTCGAATATGGAACTGTGGGGATCAACAACGTGTCGGGCGGAGAAGTAGCCTGCCCTTACGGGGGCTGGAAGGAGAGCGGCATCGGAGTCGAGAACTCGAGTCACGCTGTAGAAGAGTATCTACAGATGAAGCATATCCGCATCGATATCGGTCAAGGATAGTCGGTTGTCTTAGGTACCCCTTTGGGGGAGGTGGTCTTAGTGGAAGATCTGATGTCTCCCTTCTCCATAGAACTCGATTTCGAGAGGGGGGTATTACGCCCTTGTAACAATATCATACAGAGGCATCTCAGCGATATGCGGGGGATGTACCTAGACGAAGCAGCCGCGGAGGAGGCTATCGAGGGAGGGGATCCTCTATTATACGAAGTATACCAATATGATGTGCCCTTCGAAAACGGGCAACTCCTAGTGGTTACAAGCGTCATCCAGCCCGGCAAGGTGGGCGATGAGTACTATATGACCAAAGGACACTTCCATAGTAAGGAGGAGACGGCGGAGGTCTACGTAGGGTTGCGGGGGCAAGGCTATCTGCTCCTGGAGACTAGTGATGGAGAATTCAAAGTCCTCCCTGTAGAGCCAGGCACCGTAACCTACATCCCTCCCTACTGGGCGCACCGCATGGTGAACACCGGCCAGGAGGAGTTCGTCTTTTTCGGCGTTTACCCTGCCGATGCAGGCCACAATTACGGCGACATAGAGAAGCGTGGCTTCGCCAAGGTAGTGGTGGAGAGAGACGGACACCCAGCGCTGATCCCCAACCCTAAGCGCGAAAAGAGGTGATGGAATGGCGAAGACCTACCTCATCGGCGTGGATCTAGGAACTATGGGTACCAAGGCCGCCATCTTCGACACCGAAGGCAACTTGGTGGCCCTTGCTTTTGAGGAGTCGAAACTCCTCTACCCCAAGCCGGGGTGGGTGGAACAGGAACCAGAGGATTTCTACCTCTCCTCGCTTCGTACCATCAAGGAGTGTCTAGAGAAGAGCGGCATCAATCCGCGAGGGGTGGCCGCCATCGCCTTCGATGGGCAGATGGCGGGCATAGGGAGCGTGGATGAGACCTGGGACACTCCCACCGTCTACGACTCGTGGTTGGATACCAGGTGCAAGCCTTACATCGACCGTATGAAGGGCGATCAAGATTTGATCATCGCCAAGACCGGGGGGCCTCCTACCTACTCTCACGGCCCTAAAATCCTCTGGTGGAAGGAGGAGCGGCCGGAGGTCTTTCGCAAAATCGCCAAGTTCGTGGTGCCTGGCGGCTATGTGGCAGGGCGGATGGCAGGGCTCAAGGGGGAAGAGGCCTTCATTGACTACACCTATATCCACTTCTCTTGCCTAAGCGATACCCAGAACGCAGCCTGGGACAGGGAACTTTGTGATCTCTTTGAGGTCCCCATGGAGAAGTTGCCTCGCATAGTCAAGCCTTGGGAGGTGGTTGGGAAGTTGACTCCCAAGGCGGCTAGAGATTGCGGCCTCCCCTCCGGCATCCCCATCGCCGCTGGCTGTGGGGATCAGGCTGCAGGGATGTTGGGAGCGGCCATGGTGGAGGCAGGGATGGTCTTCGACGTGGCCGGGACCGCCTCCGTTTTCTCCATCTGCATAGACCGATACACCCCTGACTTGGAACACAAAACCCTCTTCACCGCTCGGTTGGTGCCCGAGGATCTATGGTACGCCCTGGCCTACATCAATGGTGGCGGCCTAAACTTGCGTTGGTTCCGAGACCAGTTGGCTAAGGAGGAGAAGGCCAAAGCAGAGCGAGATGGGAAAAACGTCTACGCCATGTTGGATGCGGCTGCGGCCTCCGTACCTCCTGGTTCGGACTCCCTGCTCTTCCTTCCCCATCTAGGAGGGCGCGTGACGCCCAGCGACCCGGATCTGCGAGGGCTATGGCTGGGCTTCACCTGGAGCCACAGAAAGGAGCACCTCTATCGATCCCTCCTGGAGGGTGTAGCCTACGAGTACGCCTATTACCTCGACATCGAGAAGAGCCTCCTCCCCGACTTGGAGTTCAAGGAGGCCCGGGTCATCGGTGGAGGTTCCAAGAGCGACTTCTGGAACCAGATCAAGGCCGATGTCTTGGACATCCCCTATGTGCAACTGAACCGTCAGGAGTATGCTGTCCTGGGCTCAGCGATAGTTGCTGGCCACGCGGTGGGCATCTTCGACGACTTGAAAACCACGGCCAAAGGGTTGGTGGAGCCCATCAGCCGCCTGGAACCTCGATCTGAGCATCACGCCTACTATCGGCCACTGGTAGATCTCTACATCTCCCTCTTCGACACCCTGCGAGCAGCTTACCAAGATCTAGCCTCCCTCCCCGCGCCTCCAGAGAGTTGACCATGAAGGCCGTGGTGGTTCATGGGCCTGGCGATATCCGCTATGAGGATATGCCCCTGCCCTCTGCAGGCCCCGGTGAGGCCTTAATAGAGATGAAGGCTGCAGGGGTCTGCTCCTCCGATCTGGCCCGAGTCTTTGGAGATGAGGCCTATTTCTACCCCATAGTCTTAGGCCATGAGGTGGCGGGCGAGGTAGCCGAATTGGGGGAAGAGGTCACGGGGGTAGAGGTCGGCGACCGTTGCGCTGTCGCCCCTCTGCTCCCCTGCTGGCGCTGCGAATGGTGTCAGAGGGGGAGATACTCCCTCTGCGACGACTACAATTATCTCGGCTCTCGAACTCATGGTGCCTATGCCGAATACATGACCGCGCCCGTGGAGAACCTAGTGCCTCTACCTCCCCAGGTGGATTATGAGGCCGGAGCCATGTTGGAGCCCACGGCGGTTATCCTCCACGGCTTGGGGAGAGTGGGGATCATGCTCGGCGACGATGTAGCGGTGGTAGGAGCAGGACCTTTGGGGCTCCTAGCCATCCAACTAGCCAGGGTAGTTGGAGCCGGGCGGGTCTTCGCCATCGACTTGGTGGCGGCGAAACTTGAGGTGGCTGAGAGCCTGGGGGCTGAACTCTGCCTGGGCGAAGGAGCAGCCGCAACGATAGCTGAGGCCACCCTGGGGCGAGGCGTGGAGTTGGTGGTGGAAACCGCCGGGACAGCCAAAGCCCAGGAGTCATGCTTAGACCTGGCGTGCAAGGGAGGCAAGGTACTCTACTTGGGCATCCCTGAAAGAGAGGTGAGCTTATCCCGGGATGCCATGCAGCGACTCGTTAGGGAGGAGCTGGCCATCTATGGGGCCTGGAACTCCTATTCGGCTCCCTTCCCTGGATACGAGTGGCGCGCCTCTCTCGCCTACATGGCTAGGGGGCAGTTGCGGACCAAACCGCTGATCACCCATAGGTTCGGCCTTCAGCAAGCGAAAGAGGCCTTCATCATGATGAAAGAGGGAAGGGAGTTCTTCAGCAAGGTGATCTTCATAGAAGGGGGGAAAGATGAGGTTCAGGAATAAAGTGGCCATCGTCACCGGCTCCAGCCGAGGGATGGGGAAAGCCACAGCTCTCGCCTTGGCTAGGGAAGGAGCCGAAGTAGTGGTAGTGGACATCGGTCCCGCAGGGGGCGAAGATGTCGTGCGGGAGATCGAGACACTGGGAGGAGAGGCCATATTCGTAAGGGCTGATGTCAGCAAGAGGGCCGATGTGGAGAAGATGGTGCAAGCGGCATTGGATCGGTTCGGCAAAATCGATATCCTGGTCAACAACGCCGGAATCCATGACGGTGCGTCCTTCACTGAAGAGAGTGAGGAGATGTGGCAAAGGCTCTTCCGGGTCAACGTCATGGGCACCGTCCTCCCCTCCCAAGTCGTAGTCCCAGAGATGATGAAGAGAAAGAAAGGGAAGATCGTCAATATCTCCTCCAAGGCCGCCGCCGTCGGTGAGCCTTACCACGCTGCTTATAGCGCCTCCAAGGGGGCCATTCTAGCCCTAACCCGTTGCCTGGCTATCGAATTGGCCCCTCATAGGATCACGGTGAATGCCATCTGTCCAGGTCCCACCTACACCGATATGCTTCTAGGAGCGACGGATGCGGCTGAGAGGGAGGAACTAACCACCATCGCCCCTCTGGGGC
>DAOULQ010000106.1:0-3943 GCA_034419095.1 Anaerolineae bacterium
CCGCTTGAGCCACCGCCAACTGCTCCGCGTCAGGCTGGCTTTGATACTCGGTCCCTAGGTGCATGATGACCACCACCAGATCGGCCTGCTCTTTTGCCCGCCTCACACCTTCCTGCACCCTATCGACCTCGGCGAAGGCCACTCTCATCTCCGTGGGCACCTCCGGTGAGCCCTTCCACCTCATGGCCGCATAGGCCAAGAAGGCTATCTTCACCCCTTTCACTTCCATTATTACCGGCCGATGGGCCTCTTCTTCGGAGAGACCAGCCCCCACATATAGGATTCCGTTGTCTTTCAACCCCTCCAAGGTATCTTCCATCGCTTCCTCGCCGAAATCGAGGAGATGATTATTGGCTAGGCTGACGATATCAACGCCTGCCCAGGGCAAAGCAGCCAGGTTTCGAGGATGGGCCCGAAAGAGGAAACGCTTCTCTATCGGTTCTCCCCGGGTGGAGAGGGGACACTCCAGGTTCCCCACCACGATATCCGCGGAGCGCAAAATATCTCCTGTGGCCAGGAAGGGGAACTCTACCCCATACTGGTTCATCCTCTCCTCCACGGTGCGAGAGAGGAGTATGTCGCCCACGGCCACAAGTTCGACCAGACCCCCCTCTCGGGTTGCAAACGCGGAAAACGCTAGCGCGGGGTATGGGGTTATCTGGGGGGCCTCGGCCTCTATCCTGCCCGGAGCCATCTCCAAAACGTAGAGATAGACCCCCGAACGAAGGATGATCTCCGGTCGCCCATCTCCCTCCAGATCATGAGCCAGAAGGCCATGGATTCTGCCCCCTACATGGTAACTGCCCAGCAGTCGCCCATATCGATCCCAGAGGTAGATAGTACCCTCATCTCCACCAGCGACTATAGTCTCCTCTCCCTCGAGAAGAAAGATCTCCAGAGCCCAGACACCGCTTCCGGTGGCAAAAGACCGAACTTCCTGGCCGTCCTCTTCCAAGAAGTAGATCTTACCATCATCGTATCCAGAGCCCAAGATTATCCTAGGCGAACCTTCGATTTCGGTGGTGCCAAGCGCGGGTATACTGCTTCCCATATCGCGTCGCCAGAGAAGTTGGCCCTCGCTGGAGAGAAGGTAGAGAACCCCCTCGCTCGTGCCCACAACTATCTTCTTACCCTCAAAAAAATCTATCTCGCGTATATAGCCTCCAGCCTCATAACTCCAAAGGCGCTCTCCTTCAGGAGTGAAGGCGGTTACCCCTCCTTCCTCAGAGGCTACGATTATCTCCCCCCGGCCATCGCTTTGCAAATCGGCCACCCAGATATTGGTCGCGCCCCCACCCAAGGCTCTTCGCCAACGCAATTCTCCGTCGCCACTTAGGAGATAAAGATACCCATCCCAAGAACCAGCCAGGACCTCTTGGCTACCATCGCCATCCAAATCTTGGGCCACCACCTCCGTCACCCGACTCCCCGTAGTATACCGCCAAAGGAGTTGGCCATCAGAACTCAAAGCGTATATATGGTTATCATCGGAGCCGGCTATGACCTCTCCTTGACCATCTCCCTCTAAGTCAGCCAGGGCTACGGTATAGACGGCCGCTCGGGTGGCGTATTTCCAGAGGAGATCGCCTCCGCTAGTGAGAAGATAGACGTTTTTGTCCTGGGAGCCCGCCACCAGTTCGCTCACACCATCCCCATTTGTATCCCCGGCCGCCAAATCCCAAACCACCTCATCGGTGGAACACCGCCAGAGTGGCCTTATCTCCAAAGGTCTAAGAGGAGGGATGGTGGTAGGGGTAGGCATAGGCGAGGGGGTAGGTGACGGGGTAGAGGGAATGGGTGTGGCTGATGGCTCAGGGGTGGCTGAAAGCCCTGGTTCAGCCTGGGGCTGCGTGCACCCCATAAACAGGGAGGCCAAAGCGATGGAGAGAGAGATCGCCCAGACCCGTCTTTCCTCAGGGAGCAGCAAGGCGTCTTACCTCGGCGAAGAAGTTGCGGAAGATCCTCTCATGGCTGCCATCGTATACCTGGTAGCCTTTGGCGGCCATCTCCTCGCCATCGATCCCCACATTGGCGAGCCAATCGGCACCCTGGAGCACCCCCTCCGCCATCGCCGGATCGAACTGAGGGTTGAACTGCACCCCCCACACCGGCAGATCTCCATAGCGAAAGACCTGAAACGGGCAAAGTTCTGAGGAGGCCAGATTCGAAGCGCCTGCCGGCAACTGGCTGATCTGATCCCTATGCCACAGAAAGGCGTAGAATTGGGGGCTGATATCTCTAAAGAGGGGATCATTAAGGCCCTCTGGAGTTAGCGTCACCTCGTACCATCCCACCTCCCACGGCCCACGCTCTACCTTCCCCCCCAGCCAATGAGCCAGCAGTTGGTGGCCCAAGCAAACCCCCAATATGGGCACGCCCTCGTCAACGGCTAAGAGCACTCGATCCCGCTCCGTTTGGAAAAGGGGATCCTCGAACTCCTCCGGAGATTGTTCGCCTCCGCTCAGGATCAAAGCATCATACCCCACCAAATCGGGGATGGGCTCGTCTTCGTAGACCCGGACGGGAAACGAGGAAACCCCATTCTGAGCCAAGGGACGGTCCAAGACCAGAACACGGGAAGGACCATGCTCTAGGACCACGGCTTGCAAGGGGACGTTTGTGGTCGGGGGTGCGACAGTAGCCTCGGGGGAGGGCGTAGAGGTAGGTGAGGGGGTGGAGGTAGGCGAGGGGGTGGAGGTTGGCGTTGCGGTATCGGTAACCGTAGGGGAGGGCAGCACCTGGGGTTGGGTGGGGGTAGGGGTTGCCTCGGCGCTCATGGTGGGTGTGGATTCCGCCACACCCGAAGGCTTACCGCTTCCGCAGCCAGCGAGGAAGCCGCCCAGGGTCACTCCACCCCAGAGCAGAAACTCTCGCCTGGTCAAACCCACCATGCCTTCAGGACCCATAGAAAAGGATCAGATAGGCCAGAGCCAAGAGGCCCACTAGAAGAAGGGCGGTGAGAGCACTAACTAGAGGGATGAAAAGCGGTGAAGGAGAGACCCCTCCCTCCTGGGAGACTCTAAATGGGCCGACGCTCACAGGCTCTACCCTCTCCCCTCGGAAGAGTCCCTCTGCTTCCCGCGGGCTAACGCCGAGGAAGCGGGCGTAGATCCGCAAGTAACTTTTGGCTTCCACCTCGCTGAGAAAGGCGGTATACTCCTCCCCTTCCAAGGCTCGGGCGTACCTCTCCTCGATCCCCGTGACCTCTCTAATTTGGGAGAAGGAGAACCCTTTCTCTTCCCGCCTCCTCCGCAAGAGTTGACCCAGTCTGCCCATAGCGCCCTCCAATTTTATCATTTTAACCCATCCCTCACAGAGAGGCAAGCGTTGCCACCTTTAGCCCTGGCATATATAATCAGAGTATCTGAGGTTGAGATGACCGAGACCCCCTTCCTCGCCCTGGCTTTTCTGGGCGAGAGGTTAGAGAAGACGAAGAAACGTTTAGAACTGGCAGCCCTCATCGCCGATTTCTTGAAGGGGTTAGCCCCCCAGGAGATAGGCCCCAGCGTTGGGCTCCTCATCGGCCAGGTCTTCCCCGAATGGGACAGTCGCACTTTGAACCTCAGTTGGCGGGCCGTCTCCAAGACCCTGCAAGGGCTAACTGCGCCCAGCAAGAACGACCTGGCAGCCATCCGAGCAGAGGCCGTGGATGCTGGCCAATGGGCCCGGCTGCTCTTGGAGAGAGCCAGAATCGAGCCCCCTCAGCCCCCGCCCCTACCCCTGTTGAAGGTCTATCGTGCCTTCGAGGAGATCGCGGAGACGGCAGGCCCCGGCTCCCGCCGAAAGAAGGAAGAACTCCTCAACTCCCTCTTCTTGCGAGCCCAACCAGTAGAGGCCAAATATATCGTCAAGAACGTGGTGCGGGAGATGCGCCATGGGGTGAGCGAGGGGATACTCCTAGATGGTATCGCCCAGGCCGCAGAGGTCCCCAAGAAACTAGTCC
>DAOULQ010000107.1:0-3099 GCA_034419095.1 Anaerolineae bacterium
GTGCCGATCTTGCTGGGTTTGTGCACTGGCCGGCGTATCCCACCGTGATCGATTTCCATGATCTGACTCGGGTGGCTGACTAGGCGTTGGGGTCATGCAGATCGGGTAACTGGAGGCCAACGAGAGGCCGTTTAGTGTGGAGGACTTCTCTAGGAAACAGGAGAGGTCCTCCACAGGCCACAGAGGTTGACTAGTATGGTCTAGTGACATAGTGATAGAGCTATTGCGTGCGAAGCAGGCGAGGGAACGATTCTGCTGCGGAAGGCAGAGGACCCGATACAACTTTGCCCTTGAGGAGGAAGTAGCCCTTGGGTGGGATAGGTATTCAAGTGAGTTTCCAGATCAAGGAGCAGTGCGGCATGAGGAGGGGTATTTGGTGAAAGAGGTGATGACTGTCTTGGGGCCGGTAGCGTCAGAAGACCTAGGCCTTGTCTCCATGCACGAGCACATCTTGGTGGACTCGAGGATATGGAGGCGCAAGTTCGAATCACTCATACCTGACGATCTCCCGGTATCGGGCGACGACGCGATCAGCTTGGAGAATATCGGCCTTCTGAGGCGGAACATGTTCCTCGTGGCGGATAATATGGTATTGGACGACGAGGGGCTTATGACCGCTGAGCTGGCGGAGTTCAGAGCCTCTGGCGGAGGGGCTGTGGTGGAAATGAGCAGTGTTGGGCTTCGTCTCAACTTGCCGGCCATCCAACGGATCTCCCGGAAGACGGGAGTTCACATAGTAGCCACCACCGGCCTCTATCTGGAAGATTCTTGGCCAGAACATATCCGGGAGATGACGATCGAGCAGTTGACGGAGTTGATGGTTAAGGAGATAGAAGAGGGGATCGAAGACACAGGTATCAAAGCCGGCCACATCGGCGAGTTGGGTATAAGCAGCCTAGGCCAGAGGGAGGTAGGACTTCTAAGGGCAGGAGCGCGAGCGTCCATAGAGACCGGCCTGTCTGTCACTGTGCATCAGGAGACTAGTCAGGCTCATGGCCGCAGGGTGGTCGACATCCTGACCGAGGAAGGGATGGATCCGGAAAGGATTATCATGGGCCATACGGACGAGTTCCTCGTTGAGCACGAAGCAAGGGTCCTCGTTAAGAACCCCGACACATGGGGGCTATGCCTCGACTACCACAAGGAACTCCTGGACCGTGGAGTGAACATCGCGTTTGACTGCTTCGGCCATTGGTTCGATGAGGAGTTACGCGGTGTTGTGTTCACGACCGACTGGCAGCGGATCGCCGGCTTGTTGGCCCTGATCGATGCCGGATACGCCTCGCAGATCGTATTGGGCACCGACATGTTCCTTAAGATGCTACTGCGCCGCTGCGGAGGTGAGGGATACTGTCGCTTGACCAATTACGTGCTGCCCACTCTCAAAGCTCATGGCGCTCCCGATTATGATATCCGCCTGATGACGATCGAGAATCCCGCACGCCTGCTGGTGCGGTAGTCGACAGTTGCCCCTCTGAGGGCGACAGAAGATCGAGTCGGGTCACCCCTCAAGGAGGGCGAGTCAATGGTCAAGGTAGCTAACCTTGTTTGTCCTATGCATCTGCAATCTGCATCTCGTACGCATTCGAAGGGAGGATGACGGAGTGGCAGTCCGAAGCGACAGTATCTCGAAGGCACTGTTCGAGGAGGTACAGCACAGCCTAGCCGGCGGCGTGGGAAGTGCAGCGCGTAGGGGTCTTCATGTCTTCATGGAGCGGGGGGAGGGATCTCGTATCTACGATGTTGACGGTAATGAGTACATCGACTGCATGCTGGCTTTTGGCCCCTTGATTCTGGGTCATCGGCCTAAGCCTGTGATCGAGGCGGTGGTGAAGCAGATTACCGAGAGAGGGTCCATGTTTGCCACTTCGCATCGGTTGGAGCGGGAAGTCTGTGGCAAGATCATCGCTGCGGTGCCCTCTGCGGAGTTGATATGCTTTGCTAACTCCGGCTCGGAGGCGGTTCTGGTGGCGCTGCGCCTAGCCAGGGCCTATACCGGGAAAGACAAGATCGTGCGCTTCGAGGGGCATTACCATGGTTGGACCGATGTGATCGCTATCAGCGGGTTCCCGCCTACGAATGCATCGGGGTTACCGAACGCGCCGTGGAAGGTGAGGGACTCAGCTGGGACACCGGAGCTCTACACTCAGCTTATCATTCCGCAGCCCTGGAACGCCCCAGAGATCTTAGAGGAGACGATCAGGCGTTACCGGCACGAGATAGCGGCAGTGATCATGGAGCCTATCATGGGTGATACCGGTTGTATCCTGCCCAAGCCGGGTTACCTAGAGTTTGTGCGGGAGATCACTGCTGAGAACGATATCATGCTGATCTTCGATGAGGTGATCACCGGCTTCAGGGTAGCGCTGGGTGGTGCTCAAGCCTACTATGGAGTTGTGCCAGACATAACCACCATGGCCAAGGCACTGGGGGGAGGTTTCCCTGTGGCGGCGGTAGGTGGCAAGAGGGAGATCATGGAGCTGATTGCGCGGGGTGAAGTTGTGCAGGCTGGTACCTACTGCACGAATCCGCTGGTGATGAGTGCTGCCAACGCAGTGCTGGATGAGCTGGCGAAGCCGGGCACTTACGAACACCTCTTCGACGTGGGGGAGAGATTGGGGAAGGGGTTAGTGGAGGTTATAGCCCGTGCCGGGTTCCCGGTGGTCTATCAAGGGGTGGGGCCTCTCTTCCAGGTCTTCTTCAGTGAAGAGGAGGTATATGACTATCGTCAGGCTATGACTATGGTGCGCACTAAGCCCTTTGCTGCTTTCTGCCAGGCGATGCGTAGGCGAGGGGTCTTTTTCCATCCGTCGGCGTTTGACCTTTGGTTTCTCTCTACAGCGCATACAGGGGAGGATATTGAGGAGATCTTGAACCGGGCTGAGGATGCGATAAAGGAGGTAAAGAAGTAGGTTTTGGCGGTGGCTGGGGTGTGCCAGGCATGATCTTTCAACGTGTGAAGGTAAGGGAAGAGGAGGTGGTGTGCATAGGGTGAATCTCGGTGACGGCTTGAGTAGGCACCGATAGGGATTGGCCGCAGGCAGTGCCAAGGCTGAGGGCGGCCGAGACCAGAAGGGAAGGTCTGGTGCTTGCCAATTG
>DAOULQ010000108.1:0-8287 GCA_034419095.1 Anaerolineae bacterium
CCTTCCATCCCATCTGCTGAAGCATCTCAAACATAATACTCTTCTGCCCTTCGAGGCGGAAGGGGTTGAGAGAGTTGAGTAGATAGATATCGAATTCATCGCAAACTTGGCCTACCAGCCTCATGGCCACATCGAAGTCGCCTTTGACCTGTAATGTCCGTGCTCCATAGGCCAAAGCCTGGGCTAACTTGCCAGAGGCTACCTTGCCTTTGGGGATGAAGACAAAGGTACGCAAGCCGGCCAAGGCTCCATAGGCAGCCAAGGAGGCTGCAGTGTTTCCAGTTGAGGCGCAGGCCAGGGCGGTGCAGCCCAAGACCTTGGCCTGAGTCACCCCCACGGTCATACCTCGGTCTTTGAAAGAGCCTGTTGGGTTTTCCCCCTCATGTTTGAGGTAGAGAGCCTCTACCCCCACCCAACTCGATAGCCTCTGGCTACGATAGAGGTTGGTGTTACCCTCCGGCCGGGAGATGATGGAGCCCTCATCTACAGGCAGGATCAACTCTCTATAGCGCCAAACGCCGCTGGAGTAGGGCAGCGCCAAACGGCCCAGACGCTGGTCGAAGAGGCCTTTAGAGAGTTTGCCCCGCAAAGTTCCCAGATCATGTTCCACATCGAGGAGGCCTCCACAGTCGCACCTATAGCGGATCTCACGCGGTGGGTATGTCGTCTCGCAGGCGATGCATTTGAGTTGGTAGCGCATGATCTCCTTCTCTAACAACCTCTGCAGCCCAATCCTCCCCCGACAGACTGAATCTTCTGCCCCCATAGACAACTCGGGACGAGAGATCTCTGTAGTATAGTCCTCTTCTATAAGAGTAGAAAGGCATCACGCAGTGGTGGAGTTGCCAACTGTCCCTTAGGTTCCAACACTGCAGTCAATCAACTGGAGACTCCATAGATTTCCTCTGAGCCTCAAGTATGCCAGACATCGGACTGCGGTTCGGCCCTCTAACACCCCGTTAAACACAACGCCGGATCGGATAGACCCGACGTTGGGTAGAAATCGCCATACTTGGGCTCATAGTACGACCAATATAGTTCTGCCACGAAAAGTAATGCCTATATATTTAGCACAATTGCTAGCATATGTCAAGCCGCGAACGACGTGAGCGCAATCCCTATATGGCGAACCGATCCACCTCAAACTGGAAATTCATCTTGTCATTCGTTACCAGAAGAGGATCTCTGCTCTTCGCTACTCCGTAACGAAGGGTCTGCCCAAGGCTGACGGCGGAGCTACCCGCAACGCTTCTCTTAGCAGGCGGCGTATCCGGGGTGGGAAGAGGGAAAGGAGACGCTCCAAAGCCCCTCCACTTACAAAGAGAAGAACCAAGATCATGAGAGCAAAAGGCGCTGCCTGGAAGACCTGGGTGGGCACCCCAGGGATGCTCCGCTGTAGAATGCCACCTAGTGATATTAGCGCCCCGAAGAGGTAGGCTCCAAAGGCCACTCGAAGCGGGTGCCAGCCTCCAAAGATGACGATAGCCAGAGCGATCCAGCCATTGCCCAGGGTGTGTCCTTCGCTCCAGCCTAATTTGACGCTCAAGGAATAGGCACCGCCGCCGATCCCTACCAAGGCGCCGCCTATCACCGTGTAGAGATACCGCAGTCGGTTGACGTTAACCCCCCGGGCAAAGGCTGCCTCTGGCCTCTCCCCAACCCCGCGTAGCCTGAGCCCTGCCTGGGTCTTGAATATCCAGAACCAGACCGCGACTATGAGCACGATACTGGCATAAACCAGAATATCATGTCTAAAGAATACCTCCCCTACGACAGGGATATCACGCAACAGGGGGATGGGCATGTGGGGAACCCTGGGGCCCGGCCGGCGAACAAAAGGTTCTCCCAGGAAGTTGGCCAATTCAGCGCCCAGAAGGGTGAGCACAAAGCCCACCGCCACCTGGTCCTGACGCAGGGTAATGCTAGCGAAAGCGATGAGGAGCGCTATAAGGGCTCCAACCATCATGGCGGCCAAAAAGCCCCAAACTAAGTTTCCGGTCAGATAAGCCACCGCGAAGCCACTCATGGCCGAGAGCATAATTGAACCATCCAGGGAGAGGTTTATAACCCCTGCCCTCTCACTGATCGTCTCACCCATGCTGGCTATGATCAGTGGGGAGGAGTCAGCCAATACCGAACTCAGAATGCGAATCAGCAAAGCGATCTCCATCAGCCCTCCCTAGATATGAAGAGCCTCGTCCTAAGGCCAGCCACCAACAGCACAGAGAGCACCAGACCGGCCTCCAGAACACCCGCCAGTGAAGGGTCCAGTTGCATCCGTAGGTGAAGGCGGGCCGCTCCCACCCCGATGGCGGCGAAGAAGAGGGCCACGGGGGCTACCCCTAGAGCCCTAAAACCGGATAGCATAGCCACTAAAAGGGCCAGATAGCCGATGCCGCCAGAGATCTGGGGTATATCCCTTCCCCAAACGCCTGAGACCTGAATCATCCCCGCCAGCCCAGTCAGGGCTCCACAGAAGGCGAAGGACAAGAGCATATGCCGGTTGGTGGCTATGCCTAAGAGATAGGCTGAGCGGACGTTTTTGCCTATTGCCTTTAACTGCAACCCCCAAAAGGTGCCTCGTAGGGTGAAGAAAACCACCACCACGGCCATGACAGCCAGGAGCAAGGAAACCGGGCTAAGCCGCAACCCGGCCAGGCGGGGCAGCCAAGCCGCTGGTTGGAAGGGGTCCGTGCCTTGCATGGTGGCCCCCAGTTCCGGCCTCCAAGGCTTGGCGATCAACCAGATATTGACGGTCATGGCCACGAAATTCAGGCCCAGTCCCCCGAATATCTCGTGTACGCCCCCGTAGACCTTCAGTGTCCCGGCCAAGAGACCCCAGAGAGCACCTCCGATCATCCCGGCCACTATCATGAGGGGGAGTAAGAGCATCGGTGGGAGATAGATGTTACGGGCTACCCAAGTAGCGAATATGACTCCAAAGATGATCTGGCCCTCAACGCCGATGTTCCAAAGGCCAGCGGTGAAAGTAAAAAGAAGGCCCGCAGAGCAGAGCACCAAGGGCACCCAGACTACCAGGACGTCGGCTATCTTGGCCGGGCTCTCCGATGCCCCCTGTAAAAGGTGCTTGTACGCCTCCAAGGGAGGAGCGCCGGCAGCGATGAGAACGAGGATAGAAAGCATCAAGGCCAAGGCGATAGGAGCCAAACCAAGAAGCAGATTCACTAACCTCTGAGAGTAGGTCATCCCCTTTTGCCCCCGATCAAGTAGCCCACCTGCTCCACGTCCGTCTGGCTGGCATCTAAGACCTCGAGCATTCTTCCCCCTGAAAAGACCAAAATCCTATCGCTGCGCTCCAAGATCTCATCCAGATCCGTGGAAGTGAAGAGTATGGCTGTGCCCTCTTCTCTACGCTCCAACAACCTATCCCACACCCACAGCGCCGACTCCACATCTAGGCCGCGGGTAGGGTGCTCGAGGAGAAGAAGCCGCAAGGAATCGGGAAGTAGAGCCAGAAGTGTTCGCTGCTGGTTGCCGCCGGAGAGCTCCTCTACGAGGGTGGAAGGGCTACCTATAATGTTAAACTCTTCGATTTTGCGCCCGGCACCGCCTCTAGCCAAAGCCCAGTTAATGAAAAAGGGCGCCTTCCCCCTTCTGGCCAGCACGAAATGCTCCGCCAGATTCAAACCCGGGATCAGACCCTCCTCCAGTCTCCCGGCGGGGAGGTAAGCCACCCCCGCATCTAAGAACTTCTGGTACGATTTGCCACCCATCTCCTCACCTTGGAGGAAGAGAGCACCATTGCTGGGCTTGATGAGGCCTGCACAGGCTCGCAAGAGGAGCCTCTGTCCGCTGCCTTCCAAGCCCGCCAGTCCGATCACCTCACCGGCCCTCACCCGCAAGGAGATGGGGGAAAGGTCAACTCTATAGGTATGCACACCCAACTCCCTCAACTCGAGAACTGGCTTGCCCAGGGCGATTTCCTCAGGGGCACGTGTGGTGATTGTCTGTCCGAACATAAGACGCACTAGCTCCTCAGAGGTGCAGGGCATGGCTATCTCGCCGGCCACTCTCCCCCTCCTTAAGACGGTGACTTCAGAACAGAGTTCCAGGACCTCCTCTAGTTTATGAGAGACGAAGATCACCGACTTACCCTCTTCCTTCGCCAGCCGGCGCAGGGTGGCAAAGAGGGTCACCTTTTGCGGAGTGGAAATCCCAGTGGTTGGCTCATCGAAGATCAACACCTCCACACCCAAGGAGAGTAACCGTACGATCTCCAACTGCTGCCTTTCCCCTACGGTAAAGGTGTTCACATAGGCTTCGGGGTCTAGGACGAACCCAAACCTCTCCGAGAGTGCCAAGAGTTTCTTCCTCGCGGGCTCTCTCTTCTGCAAGAAACCGCTGTTTCGTCCAAAAAGGAAGTTGTCTAGCACCTTCAGAGGGGGGAAGTCCAAGGGGTCTTGATGGAGCATCCCTATCCCCTTTTCAATGGCCTGGGCTGGAGAGGAGAAGAGGGTCTCTTTTCCCTCGAGAAGAACCTTCCCCCCATCAGGGCTCAGGAAGCCAGAGAGAACTTTCATGAGGGTGGTCTTGCCAGCGCCGTTCTCCCCCAACAATCCATGGATGGTCCCCGGTTCCACGGTTAGGGAGATGCCATCGTTGGCCCGAATGGTGCCAAAGTATTTCTTGATCCCTCTCAGTTCGACTTTCATCGCTTCCCTTGCCAATGCCAAGGGAGGGGCAAAGCGACAGACTGTCACCTCTCCCCTCCCTCAAAGCGAAAATCTCTACTCGCTGGGCCCCTCCATGCCCTCTAGGAGTTGCTTCAGGTACCAGATCTGCTCATCGGTGGCTACCTCACCCTCCGCCAGATAGGTGGTGCCATCTTGATAGTTGAGGGGGCCTACAAAGAGCTTGATCTCGCCGGAAGCCAGCCCGGCGATGAACTCTTCCACTTGCGCTTTCTCGGCCTCAGGCAAACCATCCCCGAAGACGAAGCCCACATGGCTAGTGTCGGGGTTATTGAGATCGCTCCAGTCAGGACCGTTCCAATCCCAGCCCTGTTTCCAGGTGCCGTCTATGACCGCCTTGACCGTGGAGAGGTAGGCCGGACCCCAGTTGAAGTAGGGCACTCCCAGGCAGATATCAGGGGCCTCGTCGCAGGCACCGATATAGTCATAGGGGATGGCGAAAGCACGAGCGCCCTGATCAGCCCGTTGTTTGGCCACCACCAGGCCCTCCGTGGTGTCGATCCCGGAGATCACCACGTCGGCCCCCTCATCGAAGAAACCGTTGGCCACCACGGTGGGATCGAGGGTTACACCGGGGAGGTTGAACCAGAAACCGATCCAGGTCACGATGAAGCGGAGATCAGCGGGGTCCAACCCCCGATAGTGCTCGTAGCAGTAGCGAGCCCCTAGATAGGCCGCTGAGGCCAACCGACGGGTCTCGTCGTTGATCAGGGGGCCTAGGTAAGCGATGGTCCCACTATCGGTCATGAGGGCGGCGGTACAGCCGGCTACGCCCTTCATATACTCCATCTCCCCCATGAAGTTGCCTTCGTTGGATGGGGCTTCCCCGGTTAGCACATCGTCCCCCGAGACGTTAATGAAGACGATCTCCGGGTACTTCTCGGCTACCCCAATGGTATCCTCTTCAAAGGCATCGGAGGTGGTGAGGACCAGTTTAGCCCCCTGGGCCACCATATCGTCCACCACCTGCTCCAAGGTCACCTCGCCTCCCGGGACGAGGCTTTCATAAACGACGAAATCCGACCCCGGAACGTGCTCTTTTACGTATTCAGCGGCGATATAGTGGGCCTCGCTCCATCCGTGGTCGTCCTTGGGACCCACCAAAATGATGCCGAAAAGGAACTCCTCGGGGGTTGGGGTCGCTGCGGGAGGCGCTGTGGGGGTCGCTGGCCCCGCGCAACCCACTACTAGGAAAGCCACCACTACTAGAAGACCCCATAGGCCCATGAAACGTTTAGACATCTCTTTCCCTCCTCGAATACGCTTATATATGTACATTGGTGACGTGCTCTCTGCTCCCTGTGATCACCCCCTTTTGGCTGTTTGAGACCTGCTAACGCCAGTGGAAGCAGGGCCCTAACTTGGGCCGTCAACTCTGGGTCACATCAGCCATCCAGCCTAGGCACTCCTTAGAGCCCTCTAGATTCAAGTCTAACACAATCCACCATGATTGGCAATGGTCCAGAGGCTGAGAGAAACCTTTTTAAGGTTGCCTTACTGGTCCTTGGGGAATAAGAGTGATGCCAGGCGATTCAACCAGCAACGTTTCAGTTACGAATTGGCCAAGAGATGGCGAGGAGATGACTCTTGTGGTACACTAACGGGGCTTCCACAGGGTGAGGAAGAAGGGTCAATTCTGTATATGCGCGAGTCGAGGCCAGCCTCCGATGAGCGGTGTGAAAATCAGGCAAGCCCGCTAGTGAGCAAGGGTGCAAAAAGGTGATCAAGCCTTCCTTTAGAGATATTTTGGCTGCACAACGGAATCTGGAGGGCCTCATAAGGAGGACACCCTTAGAATACTCTCCCCTTCTCAGTCGCAAAGCCGGCTGCCAACTCTATCTGAAACTGGAGAACTGGCAGAAGACCGGCTCCTTCAAGGTGCGGGGGGCCACCAACAAGGTGGCTAGCCTCTCAGAGGCGGAAAGAGCCAAGGGTTTAGTTACCGCCTCCTCGGGGAACCATGGACTGGGTGTTCTCTTCGCCGCTCAGGCCTTCGGGGTATTGGAGACCACCATCTTCGTCCCCGAAACTACCCCGCGCGGTAAGGTAGAGAGGCTTCACCTTCTGGCAGGGAAACTCTATGTGAAGGGGAAAGGTTACGATGAGGCGGAGCTGCTGGCGCGGGAGTTCGCTGAAGAGCGGGGGGCTGCTTATCTCCACGCTTATGAGGATCCGGAGGCTATCGCTGGGTATGGCACTCTGGGGCTGGAGATCATGAGCGATCTACCGGAGGTAGAAGCGCTTCTGGTGCCCGTAGGCGGCGGGGGCCTCATCTCCGGGGTGACTATCGCCGCTATGACGATCAATCCCCAGGTGAGAGTGATCGGCATCCAGTCAGAGGCCTCACCATCAGGCTACCTTTCCCTAAGGGATGGCCATCCTTACGAGAGATATGAGGCCGCCCCTACTATAGCCGAGGGGCTGGCCGGGGGGTTCGGGAAACTACCCTTGGAACTGATTAAGGGACGGATGGAGGAGATAGTTCTCGTCACCGAGAAGGAGATCCGGGCAGCGGTGTTGGCTCTCTTGGAGAGCCAACTGGTGGTGGAGGGTTCAGGGACGGTAGGCGTGGCGGCACTCCTCTTCGGAAAGGTGGATCTCAGAGGTAAGAAGGTGGTCGCTATCCTTTCAGGGGGCAATATAGATGCCGATCTCCTCTTCCAAATAATGAAGGATCATTACGCATGAAGGTCTATATCTCCTGCGATATGGAGGGTATCTCCGAAGTGCGGAGCGACGGAGATCGTGGTTAACGACGCCCATGGGGAAGGATTGAATATACTCATCGAAGGGTTGAACCCTAGGCACAACTCATATGCACCCCATGGGCTAGAGATGACTTGACGGATCGTCGCTCAGTCTCTAGATAGGGGTTATATCTGTTCGGCCAGGGAGGCTCCCTCAGTTGAAGGGGCCTCCCTGGCGTCTATCCCCTCGCAGCGAGAGAATCAGCCCCACGACCTTCTCGATGAATTTCCAGTTAGCGGCAGGCCGGTTCGCCAAAGTATCCGAAAGGACTTCCGTGCAGACTCCAAATAAGACCTGGCAGTCCAGGGCACTTCCTAGCCTGTCTGGTTTTGAGAAATGCCGAGTCCCGGGGGCAACCCATACGACCGCAGTAGCGTTGACATCATGGAGTGCGCCCGGAAAAGGCTTCCTACAATGAGGGGGTGTTGACTTTTTTCCAAATCTCCTGCACCCTGGCACTGACCCGCAGCGGCAGGCCCCAGAGTTTGATGAACCCTACCGCTGCTCTGTGGTCGAAGGCGTCTTCCTTGTCGTAGGTAGCCAAGTGGTAATCGTAGAGCGAATAGGGGGAGCGCACACCCACCACCCGGGCGGTGCCCTTCTCCAGCTTAACCCGCACGCTGCCGGTGACCGGGCGCTGGGCGCTGGCGACGTAGGCATCCAAATCCCTGCGCAGCGCCGAATACCACAGGCCGTTGTAGACCAGGTCGGCATAAGCAGAGGCGACAACGGCGTTGAATCGGATGGTATCCTTGGTCAGGGTCATTTTCTCAAGTTTACGATGAGCTTCGTGGAGCACCACTGCCGCCGGAGCCTCGTAGACCTCC
>DAOULQ010000109.1:0-16667 GCA_034419095.1 Anaerolineae bacterium
ATTAGAAAGTGTGTGTCGAAGAACCTCTGTCGAAGACGAGATACGCCTTCGAGGAGCAGGCCAGTGCCTTGCCACTCGGCCAAAAGCCCTAGATAGACAACGATCTTGCGATCCGGGTGGATCCCCAAACGGGTTCTCAAGAGCGCTTTGGACTCTTGATCGTCGCTAGGCCGAAAGAACTCAGCATTCACACAGTCAGGGATGACATGAATCAGTTCAGCGTCACAATGGAACTCGTCACACAAAAGGTTCATGGCATGCTGAGAACTAGTGATAATAGCGGCTGGCAGGTGATCGATGATCTCCTCCAAAATACGGACGGGGCGGTGGAAGGACCCATCGGGATTTAGAAAGTGGTGATCGATCATCTCACTGGTCATACTGCCTTGAAGATCGAAGATCAACGGGATGCGAAGGAGAAGGCTAATAGGGTAGCCGATTAGAGCCCCTTCGTGGATGTGAGCATGTATGATGTTCGGCCTCTTGCGTAGCGCCACGGTGAGTGACTTCAGGAAGAGTAAGAGGTCGAAAGCCATCTTATGGCGGGACGAACCGACCTCATAGTGCTGCCGCCAGGGGATGCTGAGGGTGCGTTCGATAGTCAGTCCCTCTACGTCTTCGCCGTTGTGGTAGGTGCAGATGGTGATCTCATGTCCCATTTTCTGGAGTATCAAGGTTTCCTCCAGGATGCGCACGTGACCTCCGTAGTCGGCGAATAAGGAGGTAGGAGCGATCATAAGGACATGCAGTCCTTCTTTGGGAGGGTTGCCCCCGTCTCTAGAAGTTGTCGAGCGAATAGCCTTCTTTCTGAGGAGAGAGAAGGCCTTGGGTCCTTCTTGTCTGCTCATATATTGGATGTTGGTTGTGGCCAGTGCTTGTCGTGGAGGTCATCAGTAGCGGCAGTTGGTGTTACTTCTACTTGGGCGTTCGTAGAACTCCCTTTGCCACTACGGATACTCCTCGACGTAGATGGGGCTCTCAGTTATCCTTATGGTTACTCTGCCATCAGCTATGCCATCCAAGTCTCCAGCCCCACCATCATAGATGATCGATTCCCCACCATCCTTTTGCACCGCCCGTAGGACGCTCACAGGAAAGGATAAATCGCGTGTCACCCCCGCTCCTTCAACCCAGAGCACGGTCTTCTCCCCGGTGCCGCACTCGTGGGAGAAAACGTATCCTTCCACCTCTGGGTAGCTGGTGCTTAATCTGCGCTTATAGTGGGCGCCGGTCAGTTCTGAGACCAGGGCCTGATAGGCGGTATAGGCAGGTTTGGGGGTATGGTCAGGATTCAGCAGACCGTGGGCCTCGGTACCTGTTCCATGGTCAAACACCGCATACCAGGTCATGATATTCAGATCGACCGACATGCCCCGCGAAACCCTTGCCGTGCCCCTGGCTTAACCGGCGTTCACTCTTTGGTAGAGGAGCAAAGGAGAAGAGAAGGCTTCATCGGTGAACTGCTGTCTCAGCTGATAGTGTTTCGTGAACCATTGAGCCTCCACCAACCGAGGAAGCCATGCGTGTCCCATGATTATGTAGTCAGGGCGATAACGCTTGATTGCCCATATGGCCGCATTTTGATAATTATCGCTTAAGTGCTGCGCTACATCCGGTTGAAGCAAACCGGCAAAATCAATCATGCGACGCTCAGAATAGTAGCCAATTATCCCTACCTCCAGGGCTCCTACACTGGCATCGGGTGGAGTATTCTCATCAAGCCATATCCCCACTAGTCGGTAGATGGCCAGCCGCGAGTCCGGATGATGGCGAAGATGCCTCAGCCCCTCTACTTGCGGCCACAGGAGCAATAGCATCATCAGGAGCATGGCGAAATTCCGCCAATTTCCTGGCAATATCGGTTCCAGAACACGCCGCACCGCTGCCACGCCCAGTCCCACCGCTGCAAGGATGGCCGGCACCAAAGGCGCATAGTACCAAAAGTAACTAGTGACGCCCAAAAAGACATAGGAACCAAAGTAAAGTGCGTCCCAGGCGAAGAGGAGAAACCACCGACGCGCATAGCGTGCAGCATACCCTATCCCCAACAAAGCCAGCCCACCGTGGAGCCAATACGGGGGGTAGCGGCTGTAGTTCCGCAACATCCATAGAAATCCTCGGGCGAAACTTTCGCTAATGACCATCTGCCCCTGATGTTGCTTAGCCGCGAGAGTGGCCGGGAGGGGCGAACCAAAGTAAGCCCACGAGAAGAGATACCAGGGGGTTATGAGAATGAGAAACAAAGCTCCTTCCTTCCAGGGGATACGGCGGTGTCGAAAGAGGTAGGCACAGCCCAGCACGAGGGCCACTAACGCGCCGTCGGCGCGGGTTAAGGTTGCCAGGGCGGCCAGCACGCCAGCCCAACTATGCCACCCCGTGGCGTAGAAAGCAAGGGCGCCCAGGATGAGCATCACGTAGAAGCAGGTTTCTGCGCCGAAGGTGACGATCATAAGCGGGAAGAGAGGTAACAACAGGGCTGCCACTAACCCGGCCCATGGCTCCCGCAGGCGTACTCCCAGGTGGTAGAGGAAGAACCCACCTGCGCCCAGGCTCAGGGCACTGATGAGGTTGCTCAGCGTGGGCAAATCCGGCCAGAGGTGGCCAAGGAGGGCCAGAAGCAAAGCGTACAGCGGCGTTGTGGTGCTCAGCACCCGCTCACCTGCATTGTACACAAATCCCTGACCCTTGAGCAGATTGTAGGCATAGCGGAAGGTGATGTATGAGTCGTCGTACCCCCAATGGATGAAGTCAAGGAAGAGTATAGGAGTGATGACCAATAGCCAGAAAACGAGTATGAAATACCTCCACGAGTCTTCCCTGATCCTCACCTGTCTAGATTCCTTTACAACTCGTCGGACTGTGGCGCGCAACTGAGACCGCAGGTGTGGCACCCTCCCCACTCCCCAAGCCTACGGCTCACTCATGGTCGCCTGATATACACCGGACTGTAATCCACATGAATCGTCCCTGATGAGGCAATGAGGCTGCCATATTTGTCGTAAGCAGATGCTCCACTCGGCAAACTCACGCTACGGGGGCTTCCATCAGCCGACCAGATAACATCTATATATGCTGATTGATCCGGCCTACGGAAGGTATACCCTTCCACCCCCGGATAATCTTCCTCTGGCTCCACATATTGAACATCCGTCAGAAAGGAGGCGGCAGCCTTATAGGCATCGTAGGCTGGCTTGGGTGTCAAATCGGCATACAAAAGGCCGGTGTAGTACCAAACGGGCTCTTTCATTGTGTACCAGGCTTGGGCCGTTATGTTCAAGGCAAGAGCCTCGGCATAGGCACGAGGGGTGTACATCGCCTGTGTCTCCAAGAACTCCATGTCCAAGCATACCTCAGGCACGTCTGCACCACACATCAACGCTGCTTCCGTGTTGATCAGACCTTTGTCCTCATAGCCATAGGTTTCCAATACCTCGTGTATGAAGGAAGCCTTCTCCAAGACGGCGGTGGATTGCTTCCATTCGCCCCCTGTCCAGTTTGGATTGCCCATCTGCCCCTCTGCTCCACCGTAGTAGGCATAGGCATGGAAACTGACAACGTCGAAGTAAGGTCCACCGCCGCCCCTTAGGATACCCTCTAGGAATCGAGATGACTTGCAGTCTTTGCCAGGCGGCGGGTTACGGGGATCACAGTCCAACAACAGGCCCCCACTGACTACTTTCGCCCGGGGGTCTGCCGCTTTGATGGCCGGATAGGCTGCTTTTAACATCTCAGCGAAGTAGCCCCCGCCATAATATTCATCACTGGCGTCTCCCCAGCACCAGAATCCGATAGGGTTAGCAGGTGGAACGAGCGAGGGATCCACATCTACTTCGCTGTCCAGTTCCCAATATTGAACATTGTAGGGGGAGACCTTATAGCGATTTACCAAGGCGGTCAAAAACTGCACAAATTCATCAAAGTACTCCTGTTTGATACGACTGCAGTTATGGTTGGGATCTTCTCGTGCCCAGGGAGGGGTGTGATGGACACGGGCTATAACAGTGAGTCCTGCCTGACTGGCATTGATAAGGCTTTGCTCATCCACCACTTCCCACTTGTAAGTCGGCGGATCCGTCCTATCCGGTTCGATTACCGACCAATCGAAAGCAGCGAAGTTGACCCAATGGGCATTAGCCTCCACTGCCTGGGCCAGCCCATTGTTATTGTTGATTCCAAACATGTGCACGCCAAAGATGGGGGGCAATGGGGGATAGTTTCGCATCACCAAAGGCAAGAATAGGGTGTCGGTGCTGGTTTCCTGAGCAGAGACAACGGCGGGTTGTATGCTCCCACCGCCTGTCGTTTCTCCTCCGTTGGCGCTTATCGTGAGCAACATAGACGTGATCAGGAGCAAAAGCACTGTCCCCGAGAGAAGTACCCACACCTTTTTCCCGCTTCTACACTGGAAAGGGGTTGAGAGCTTCATGGTTTTCCTCCTATCGACCATAGTAATAGGGGATGATAGTCCCCAGCAAGCTGAGTGCATCGAACAATGCCATACCCAAGAAAGATATTACCGGCAGAAACCAACGCCACCGTGCTGGAGTCAGTTCTCGCCACCCTAGGAAGAGAAAAGCTACCGTAGGAATGATTGCTGGATATGCGTACCTCGCCACAGGGATATGAATGCGAGGCGATGTGGCCAAAATGGGGTGCGAATAGCTCAGCATGGCGATCCCCCAGACCAAAAAGGAGGCTACTGTCAGAAGCGTCAAAGCCCGTCGCTGCCAGGGGTGGTAATGATGTGAGAGAACGACATGCCGAACGAAAAAGAGCATCGCCCCCCCTACCCCCAAGATAGTAGGAACAAGCAGTAGCCAGTACCAGCCAGCCGCCAACTTCACGTGGTTCCATCCAAAGCTAGCCCAGAAACTCTGGAAGACGCTGATCAGCACCGGCCGATAGACCCAGCCGGTACGCCGCCAATCCAAGATAGACTGAAGAAACAGATTCGGATCGCCACCCCAGACTAGCTGTGACTTGGAGATAAGCCCAACCAACCATGGCCGCAGGCGGGGCCAGGGTCGCTCTCCTGACCCATTGGAAAGTAGATTAACAAAGGGTTGTCCTCCCCACGTTCCTTTCCTCCCATAGGGATCTTCAAACTGAGGCGCTTGGTCCAATGGAAATTGTCCCTGAGCCAGCACAATGCCATCAAAATAAGCCGCTCCTGTGCCTTCTGTTTCGCCTTCGTACGGAAGCAGTCTCACCTGTATTATCGTCGCGTTGGAGCTCACGGTGATCGTCATGGCATGAAATTGCCACTCGGGAGTGGCGGTCACCACCTGCCTGTGGAAGTTAATACCATCGTAGAGAGCGGGAGTATCTACCGCCACCGACGAGGAAGCGGCCCGTATCCACCCTCCCAAGGTGACGGCTTGCCCCTGCAGTGCCTTCCACTGACCGGGTGCCAACTCCTGAACCAAGTAACGACAACAGAGCGCATATCGGCCTACCGGCCCATTGACCAAAAGGCGAGTGGGCTCGGAACCAGGAGACCCCACTTCATACCAAGAAGCGCTCCCCGACCAACTGAAACTGAAGATTATCAAAGCCAGGGCGATTGCTCCCCCCATCGCCCGAATTCGCCAGCCCAAGGTACGGCTGCCAAGGGCTATGGCTACGAATGCCAAAAGAACTCCCACCATTGCCGTACGCTTGGTAAAAAAGCCCAAAACTGCCACAACCATCACCCAGGCCAAGGAGGGCAGTGACAGGCCTCTTCGCGTCAACCGCACTACTCCCCATAGAAAGAGTGAGAAGATTGCTGCGGCCCCGGCATCGTTATTGAGGGCACTCATCTCGCCAGTATAGGCGGGGATGAATGCTATCAGCATCGGCACTGCCAATCTAACTTCTCGATCCTCGGGAAAAAGTTCTCGCAGCAACAAGTAAGCAACAAGCACAGTTAGGAGATAGAGGGTGACGGACACCAACCGTCCCCCATACAGCTTCGCCTCTATTGGCAGGTAGCGCAAGGGGAGTTGGAAAGGCGCGCTCAGATAGTAATACAGGGGTTGAGAAAGCAAACCCAATCCTCGAAAGCTGGGAGCCTCTTTATAAGGCGTAGGAGGATTGGGACAAGGGTCAGTGCCCCAGAAATCAAACTGGCACATGGAAACAAAGATTTCTTGAGGCAAGGAGAGCGATCGTTCCAAACAAGCTGGGGAAAGTCCCAACTCAGCAGTCCAATACAGGCGTTCAAAATGCGTGGGCTCATCATAATGTTGCCAGGGAGGAATCACGGAAACATAGAGAATACCTCTCACCAGGCTGAGGGCGAGAAGGAGAAGGAAGAGGTAGTTGGTGCTTCCCCTGAGCGTCAAGAGCCTTCTCAATTGAACCGCTCCAAATTGGAATCTATGGTGTATGGTGCCAAGCGTCTCCATCACCGCTTTGCCTTCCCCCTAGTCACCAACCTATCTCAGGAGGAAAATGGTCTTCCTAGAGATGGATTCCCTTGTGCCCGGGAAACTTATCTGTCGCAAACTCACGTCGTCAAACCAAACACCGCCTACTCGCCAATTCCGTAGCAATGGCTTCACCACGCCTGCCGATGTTTTCTTATTCCAACCTACTATCACGGCCTTTCTCCACATCCCATGGGTGGCCGGCAAACGAAGATCTGCGGCAAAGATAATCTTTGGATCATATGAAACCCATACCCTGGCATCCCCATCACCGAGATTCCAAGTCCTGTAATAGAAGGACAGAACCCATAGAGTGTTGGGGCCCAGTTCTATCTCCTTTGCCCAATATCCTGCGCGCGCTGGTTCCTTATCCGCTGCCATCTCCGTCCAAAAGCCTTCAACCCTTGAGGATCGTTCACCTTCGTACACCTCAAGGCTATCCGCCCCACCGAAGAAGGCAGCCTCGTTCCACACATCGCCTCCTGCCATGAGAGCCCAATCCCATCCCAGAGGCGAAGTTGTTCCCTGCTCGAAGCCCGCGTTCTCGATCAGATTTGGCCCTAGTAGTAACTCATCCCCCTCAATGCCGAGCACTTCTGCCACGATGGCGTTATCATCGGTTCGAGCTTTCAACTCCTCTCGCCACTCTGCGGCGGCTTCCAGCTCACCTGTCTGGTGGTATAGCTCGGCCAATTTCTTCAAACTCAAGAGGTCCTGGGGAGCCATCCGGTGGTATCTTTCATACCAGGAGATGGCCTTAGTTAGGTCCCCGGTGATTTCGTATGTGCGGGCCATCTCGAGGTAGGCTGGGGCGAATTGTGTATCTAATCCAATGGCGATCTGAAGCGCATCGATAGCCTCTTGAAATTCGCCTCTCTGCTGATATAACTGCCCTTGGTGGTAATACAACTGCGGTTGGCCGGGATAGATCTCCATCAGCCATCCCACAGCCTGCTTCGCCGCCTCGTGCTCCCCCTGCCAAATCCAGAAGGAGATCACATTTAGCGCATCATCCAGGCTCCAGATATGATCCTCTAGTAGGCTGGGAATGATCGCTGCCGTAAACTGATGCAACCGCCTATCTTGGCGCGGCTCGATGCTCTGGGGAGCGAAATGGTGCATTCGCTGATAGATTTCCTCTTCGCTCAACGTCTCAGAGATCTTAGCGAACTGATACAATGCGTAGAGATTGTCCCGATCCAAAGTGATAACTTGCTCCAACAGCGGAAGAGCGCTATTGGGATCGCCGGCCTTCAAGCGCCGCCCAGCCAGCTTGAGATAGTTGACAATAGCCCTCTCGATGCTGGGTCCATACCGCCCTCGCTCATACTCAGCGACAGCCCTCTCCGCCATACCAAGGCCATCATAGATATCTCCCAGGACCAGATGGCTCGCTAGGTCGCCTGGATGGACTTCGGAAGCTGACCTCAGTGCCTTCAAAGCGGCCGAGGTATCGCCGAGGGCAAAGTAGGTCATGCCTAGAGCACGATAGGCCTCGGCGTTCCTAGGGTCAGCCGCGACCGCTTGGCGCAAATAGCCAGCCGCTACACCCGCTTTGTGGATGAACCCGTCTATGTTAGGGTTTATGGGGTGGGAAACCAACTGGTTCCACTCGGTGGGGTTCACACCTAGCTCACGTAGTGCTCCATCCAGAGTTCGCTTGCCTTGGTGGAGATACAAGGCACTCTTGAGGTAGGGACAGGCTAAGATGGAGATGCTCATCAGGAGCACTGCCACCACTAAAGTCAGGGATCTCTTCGCTATGATCAACTCCGATCGCATCGTGTAGAGAGACTCGCCATATCGATGGAGCGGCCCCCGCATTTCTTTCGATTGAAGGAGTGGCTACCTGATCCCAATTCATCTCTTCCAGACGGCTTCAATATGATAGATTCTCTCTCCTGCCTCACATCTCATCCGCTTGGGAGGGTAGTCCTGCTGCCAGATATCGGGAGGTAGTCGAAGTATACACAACAGGAGCAGACTGTCAAATCTCCCTTCACCGGCGCTGAGATCGTCCACTACTCGGACGTGATGTCCAGCCTTTGCTAGATGGTTTGCTAGAGCCGACCCCAGAAAGCCTACCCTACCGGTGATATGTCGGCCCGAATTCCTATCTACAGGCCCGCTAACGATCTTCCTTCAGCGAGGAGGGTGGCTACCTGATCCCAACTCCTTCCCTCGGCATAGATCCTCAAGAGGGGCTCAGTTCCCGAGGGTCGGATGAGGAGCCAGCTTTCATCCTGTAGGTGGTATTTGACGCCATCGGTGTTGCCCACTCCTATTACTCTCACACCCTGGATCTCGGTTGGGGCTTCTTTAACTAAGTGATCTAAGAGTTTCTCCTTGGAGAAAGGGCCAACGGGGAGATCCTCCCTGGCATAGCGGAAGGGACCTATCTCTTGCATCATCTCCTCGATTAAGAGGTGTAAAGGCTTCCTATGAGTGGCCATTATCTCTACCAGGAGCAGGGCCATGAGGATACCGTCGGCTTCTGGGATATGTTGTTTAATGGTAATGCTACCGCTTTCTTCTCCACCGATGAGGACATCGTTTTCGAGGATCAGGTTGCAGATGTGATTGAAGCCTACGGGAGTTTCGAAGAGGGGTAGTTCATATCTTTCGGCCAATAGGTTAGCGACCTGGGTGGTGGAGACGGTTTTCACCACTGCACCTGAGAGTTTACGCTCTTCGACTAGGTGACGGAGAGCGAGGCAGAATATGGTTTGGGGGTTGACGAAGCGACCGGTAGAGTCGACTGCTCCGATGCGGTCGCCATCGCCGTCAGTTGCGAGGCCCACATCGTAGGGGCCTGCAGCCACGAGATCCATTAATGCTTCTAGGTTGCGGCCGATGGGTTCTGGGTGTAAGCCTCCGAAGCCGGGGTTCATCTCTCCGTGGATTTCTCTGGCATAACAACCAGCCTCTTGGAGGAAGGCCTTAACGTAGCCTCGGGCTGCTCCGTACATGGGGTCTATGGCCACACGCAATCTAGATTGGCCAATGAGTTCGAGGTTAACGAGAGAGTGGATGTGGTCAAGATATGCTGGCAAGGGATCGATACGGTTTATCGATTTTCCGTTCAGGGTGGTCTCATAGTCGATGAGTTTGGGCTGGTATTCCTCTTGCGTGGTCAGGATGTCTAGACGCTCTTGGATTTGTTGAGTTTCTTGGGGCATCATAGGGCCGCCGAAGGAGGCTTTGAGTTTTAGGCCGTTATATCGAGGGGGGTTATGGCTGGCGGTGATCATAATACCGCCGGCGGCGTCCAGGTTGGTGATGGCGTAAGAGAGTGCTGGGGTTGGGCAATCGGACTTGGTGAGGTAGACCTGGATGCCATTGGCGACTAAGACGCGGCTGACCTCGATGGCATAGCGATCGGAGAGGAAGCGGGTATCGAATCCGACGACCAAACCTTTATTGGCTTGTCCTTGCTCAGTGAAGTGATCGGCTACTGCTTGGGCCACTAGGCGGAGGTTGGCGAAGGTGAAATCATCGCTGATGATGCCTCGCCAGCCGTCGGTGCCAAATCTGATAGGGGTGGGGAACTTACCCTCAGGACGATTCATCTTCCCTCCAAACTCTTACTTGATTCTCATCTCCTTGGGAGGCACTACCTCCGGTGGTCGGCGGCAATACCCATTCGCCGGCAAGGTTAAGAAGCAACGCTTGCCCTAAGCGAGATGAGCGGCCTCTATCTTGCTCTAGGAAGACCCTTCGGTCTCGGTATGGCTCTTTGTTGCCAGGTCCTTTATCGCCTTCGCTTGGCGGTCGACCGAATTGATACCAGGATCACCGCTGTGCCTCTAGTTGCCGAGAAGGGAGTCGACACCTTCTAGAGGAACCTTGCGTGATGATTGTTTAGGTACCCTCTCCCTTTTCGCTTCTCCATTCGTGCTTGCTGGAAGCAACAAGCTGCTTCTCGAAATAGGTGAGGATTCTTTGCAGCCCCTCCTGAAGTCCGACCGCGGGCTTCCATCCCAGCTCTCTCTCGGCCTTGCTTGCGTCCAGATAGATCTGATAGATATCGCCTAACCTTGGAGGGCCGTGTACCGGGTCGAGGGGATAACCGGTGAGTCGCTTCATCTCCTTGAAAAGGTGATTGATGGGGGTGCCCTTCCCAGACCCGAGGTTGTAGACCTGGCTCGCGCCGTTCTCCGTGGCCAGGAGGTTAGCCTCGACACAATCCTCTACGTAGAGAAAGTCCCTTTGCTGCTCGCCGCTTCCGTTGATTGTGACTTCCTCCCCTAAGAGCATCTGAAGGCTGAATATGGCTACCACACCGGCTTCACCAAACGGGTCCTGCCGTGGACCGAACACATTGGGATACCGAAGGATGGTGTAATCCAAGCCATAGTTTTGGCCATAAAGATACAGATAGAGCTCCACCGCATATTTGCTGGCACCATACGGCGAGATGGGATGGATGGGGTGGTTTTCGTCGCAAGGAAGATACTCCGGTTCTCCGTATACGGCTCCACCGCTGGAGGCGTAGATGATCTTCTTAACCCCGTATCTTCTGCAACATTCGAGTAGGTTGAGGGACCCGAGGATGTTGGCGCTGGCATCATGAAGGGGATCATCTACCGAGTGAGCCACATCTATATGCGCTGCATGGTGGTTCACATATTCGGGCCGCTCGCACTCAAATATCGACCTTATCTCTTGGCTTCGAATGTCGATCTGGTAAAACCTGGCTTTGGGGCTGACGTTACTCCGTCGGCCTGCGGAGAGATCATCGATGACAATAACTTCATCTCCAGCTTCAATCAGTGCATCGACGACGTGAGATCCTATGAAACCCGCCCCACCGGTGACAAGAACGCGACTCATAGCACGCCTCTAGCGATTCTCAAATTGACGAGAAATATGGGAGTGAAGTCATAACCCGGAAGCCATCATTGAACGTTCTTCATACGGAGCAAAGACTTGGCAGCGAGGAGCAAAAGCCGCGGTTGGCTGAGGAGCAGCCTGAAGAAGGCATCCTTGAATTCATCTCTGTTGTGGGCCGCTAGGAGAGTCCTGGTTCTCGTATCCAGCAATTCCAACAATCTATCGTAATCCCCGTCACTGAACCTGTTCAAGATAGCTCGCATCACAGCGTGGAGATCGAGTTCTCCCTTCAGCCCACGTAGGGTGCTTGTATAGGGAGCCCGCCCAAGGACAGCCTGGGCCGCCGCCCGCGCGCCCCTCAACCCAGCAACAACCCCTCCCACCGTTGTGGCCTTGACTTGTCCTCCGGCATCCCCGATGAGCAGGATCCTGGAACTCGATAGCGTTCGCGATGGCTCCAAGCGAGAGTTATGTAAGGGGACCAAGGCGGCCTGAAGCTCGAGAGGTTCACATCCTAGCGAGTGTAAGAATTCCTCCAGATTATCCCTGGCGGTCTCACCGTTCCTGCAGACCAGGCCTATCGCTGCCCTCGACCCAGATTCTGGAATGAGCCAGTAGAAGAACTGGGTTCGTCGCTTATCGAACCACACCTTGACGCAATCGCTAGAGGCTCTTTCAGGCAGGACTACCTTCGCTTGAACAATGGCTACCGTCTCCCTGGAGTCCCTTGAGGCAAGATTGGCCACGTCGCTGAACACGCCGTCCGCGCCTATGAGCACGTTGGTGGCGACCGTGTGATCTTTGCCCTTAACCTGGTCTCTCAGGGAAACAACTAGTTTATCTGCCTCCTCCTCGAAGCCCAAGAATCTGAAGCCAAGAGATATCTCCGCGCCCTCTTCGCTGGCTTTCCTGGCCAACAACTCGATGAACCTCTGCCTCTCGATCACCAGATCGGGCTCTTGTAGTCCCACCGACGTGCGTCGGTGGGCAGAGAGTAACTCGATTCGGTTGATCTTGTTCAGGATAACCTCGTGAGGGACGAACCCCAGGATCTGATTCAACTTGCTGGTGACGATAAGGGTTCTGGCGGGTTGCCCCAAGCTTTCGCGCTCGTCATATACCTGAACGGGGATGCGCTCCTTGGCAAGGAGATAGGCTGCAAACAAGCCTGCTGTTGAGGCGCCGATGATGATCGCTTTGTTGTTACTCATTGGGATTCCCATACGATGGCGAATTATATCCGAGATCACTATCTTTCGCAATCCTCATAAGAAGGCTGAGATCTTTATGTCCGAGTTCAGCTCCTATGAGGCGGCACAGTTTTGGAAAAGCCACGATAGGAACACTTTGCCGACGAGCGGGAGGAGATCGAAGTCAAGGTAGCCCGCCCGCTTAACATGATCTATACCATCAGGCTAGCACCCGATAGAGTAGAAGGGCTCAGCGAGATCATCAGCGAGAAGGGTGTTGGCCCAATTACCCTAATTCGGATGTGGATGCTGGAGGAGATGGAGCAAGTGGAAGGCACTGGGTTAACACCAAGGGCCTCGGTTAGCAAGAGTTGACCTCTGGGGCACTGAGGCCACACGATCCGATGCTCGCCCGTCGCCAGGAGGACAAAGGTCTATCTATGCCTCGAGGAAAGCGGTGACAACTGGACAAAGAGGCCCTTCCTTGATGGACCAGAACCAACACTTAGGCAGAGAGACGAGCACCTTGTCTGCAGGTCATGAGGGAAGCCATGACAGCCCCTCGCTCACCGTCCCCTCATCATTCTCGCTATGCTCTCCAACAGCCGTCGTCCGAAAGGCTGATGGCCCCTATCGGCTTTTCGTTTACCCTGCTCACCCTCCTGGTAATAGTACTCCGCTGCGGCCCCTGGTCGGAACCTATTCAAGACGACGCCCACCAGGTTTGCTCCCATTCCAGTCAAACCGCCCAGGGCCTGCTGAGCAGTACCTCTCTGCGTGCTGCCGGACTCCACCACGAGCAATACTCCATCCACCATCTTGGCTAGCAACGTCGCATCGGTGACGGCCAAAACCGCTGGGCTGTCAAAGAGCAAAAGATCCGCCTCGCCTCTCAGTTGCTGAATTAACTTCTCTATCTGTGGTAAGCTCAGAAGTTCGGAGGGGTTGGGAGGTGGGGGACCACTGGTCAACACGCGCAGTTTCTCCACCTCCGTGTCCTGGAGAAATCGAACCGGATCGCTCCCATCCTCTGAAAGGGTGTTGCTTAGCCCTTGGGCGTTGGGTAGCCCAAATATCTCATGCAAAAGTGGTCGCCGCATATCTGAATCGACGATTATGGTTGACCTTCCGGCCTGGGCCATAACTACACCTAAGTTAGCTACAATGGTACTCTTACCCTCCAGAGGATTAGGGCTGGTGACAAGTACAACCTTCAGAGGCTTATCTGTGGCCATCTGGAGTTGAGTACGCAGGCCCCAGAAGCCTTCCGAGGTGGGCGAGCCGGGTTGGGAAGCGGTGATGAGTCCACTTGCTGCGCCCGCTGGGAGGGGCGCTATGGAGCTCAAAGTGGACAGTCCCAAGGCCCGACGCACCTCCTCCGGCGTCTTGATGGTATCGTCCAAGTACTCGATGAAGAAGGAAGCGCCTACGGCCAACATGCCACCCACCACCGAGGCCAGGAGGGTATTGAGCTTCTTGCGAGGGCGGATAGGGCTTGTGGGATCCGTAGCAGGTAGTGCGAAGCGAACCCGGGTCTCCTCTGCTTGGCTGGCCATCTTCGTCTCTGCCACCTTCTGTGCTACTACCTGGCACGCCTCCCAGGCCAGATCCCTCGCGCTGGTGAGCTCGCGTTCTCTAGCGCGCTCCTGCTCCAGTTGCGCCTGCAACTGAAGGATCTCCTGCTGGAGAGAGCCCTCATCGATGAGTGCCTGGGCTTCTTTCTGCCTGATCTCCAGGCTCCTGATGAGTGTATCAAGCTCGGAAAGTTGCTGGGCCGGGTCCTCTACGATCTCGATCCGCTGATCGAGCAAAAGTTGAAGCTCAACGGGCGGACCAGAGAACAGAGTCGAGACTCTTAGACTTAGGAGCAGGAGCGCTAGACTGTTTCTCCCCGTGGTGGAAGAGGAGACATCCTCCCTCAAGTCCTCTTGGAGGAAATTGGCGTCAGCGATCAGGCGGTCCAACTCCCGCTGAGTGGCGTAGTGCTCCTCAAGCGTAGCCTCCTTGGCGCCCATCTCTTTGGTCAGGGTGGCGATCTGGTTGTTCCCTAGGAACTCGGCCAGGGCGGCCTCTGCCTCTTGGTAGTCACCTAGTGCCTCGTCTGCCTGAACCTGAAGGTCAGCAATTGACTGAGCATACAAGCTGTTGACATAGCCTTCATAGGCATGGGCCCAGGCATTGGCAATAACGGCAGCCTTCTCCGGGGAGTCCGCTTCGACTAGGATCCTGAGCAGGTTCCCGTCCAATTCTGCCTTTACCATCCCAACGAGCATCCCTGCTTCACGCTCCTCGGGCTCCAAGGTGGAGCCGAGCTCTCCGATTACTCGCGAGGCTATGGCGCTGTTGGTAGCCAGGGCAGTGAGGTCCTTTTCCGCTCCCGACCTAACGATCAGCACCCGCGCCTCAGCCTGGTACATGGGGGTCACCAGAGAGCTGACAAGAAAAGCTGTCGCGCCGGCCAGAAGGGTGCCCAGCACGATCAGCCATAGCCACCTGCGAATTACGGCCCAATACTCTCTTAGTTCTATACCTTCATATTCCATTTTCCTTCAATTCCTCCTCCACCTCGACCGTGGAAACGCTACCACCCTTCAGCTTTTGCACCCCTTGCTCGACTCTTCCTGCCATCATCCTCTTCCACGATTACCTCATCCTTGATGGGCCAGTAGAACGGAAGTCCACTATCCTTCTAGAGACGGTATCCTGCTTGCCGAGCATCGTTGTAGAACATCCTCACCGTATCCAGCGAGTGCTCGTGCAGATCCTTACCAACCAAGGGTAGCTTTCTAAGAATGTCGTGAGTGACAGTGATGATGTGACACCCGACAGCATCGGCCTGGAAGATATTGAGCAATTCACGGGGACTCGCCCAGATCAACTCAAGGTTCGGATAGGGGCGCAGTAGTTCCACAGCTGCTGCCATCAAGGGCACAGGATCATGTCCGGTATCCGCCACACGCCCTGCGAAGACCGAAACAAAGCAGGATGGTCCCTCAGCAAGGCACCGGCTGATCTCCCGCACTTGATCTAATGTCATCATTGCTGTCACGTTCAATTTCACGCCAGCACGCGCCAGCCTGCGCACCAGGTCATTAGACGATTGACCACGGGTGTTGGTGACCGGGATCTTAACGTAAACGTTGTCGCCCCACGAGGAAATCTCCAATGCCTGACGTTCCATCTGGTCAAATTCGTCGGAGAGAACCTCGAAGGAAATGGGACGGTCAGGGATGGCGGCGGTGATTTCGTGAGCAAAGGCACGATAGTCACTGACCCCCGCTTTGCGCATCAGGGTGGGATTCGTAGTGAACCCCTTGATTAGAGAGTTGCGATACAGCTCCAGCATGCCGGCCTTGTCGGCGCCGTCGGCGAAGATCTTAATCCTCAGATCGGCTAGGCTTTCCATCCTACTTCTTCCTCCACGCAGTGTGTACGGTGCTGCAAGATCCAAGGAACCGCTTCAACGAGTGAGCCCACCCGATGATCTGGGTTGTCCGGTTCTCTTTCTGTGTAGCCATAGTCTACAAAGACGGTTTTGCATCCGGCGCGCCGCCCGGCTTCAATATCTTTCCAGCGATCTCCTACCATGACGCTGGCAGACAGATCGATCTCCCAATCCCGGGCAGCTTCAAGTAGCAGGCCCGGCTCTGGCTTGCGACATGAGCAGTGGTCCACATCGTCGTGATAACATACCCGTATGTCATCCAGCGGTAGTCGTTTGCGCAATTCTTGATTGATCGCCTCTACGACTTCACGACGGTGAGTGCCCCGGGCTACGTCTGGCTGGTTCGTCACAGCGATGAGCAGGAAACCCGCTTCGTGCAATGAGGTGCATGCCTCGACCACACCAGGCAGAATCTTCAGTTCGGGTAGGCTCGTAGGGGGATAGGGCTTGCCCTTCCGCACCATGGCACGATTCAATACGCCATCCCGATCGAGAAAAACGGCCTGGCGCATGGTTCAGCTCACCGACTCCCATTTCATCGGCGACATTTGGAGAGCCGGATGGGAGATCAGCAGGTGCCAGATCAGAGCCTGGAAGGACTCGGTATGGCTGGTGACGGTCTCTGGGTTCACTGGGGAGATGACCACGCAGGCGTTGGCCACCTGAGCGGTGTAACCACCGTCCCGGCCCACCACGCCGCAAATAGACGCTCCCACCTCTCCGGCGTATTGCAGGGCGCGTACCAGGTTGGGACTGATGTTGCGCTCCAGGTCGCCACCACCTACGGAG
>DAOULQ010000110.1:0-45645 GCA_034419095.1 Anaerolineae bacterium
TTGGGCTATTGGCCGCTTTTTGGCTGGCCACATCTTATTGGCACATCATCTATAGCCGCTTTGGGATAGAGCCGGTACTCTTACCCCTCTTCATCACCCTCGGAGCCTACTTTCTATGGCGAGGGCTCAGGTCGGAGCGGAGATGGCCTTTTATCTGGTCTGGCCTCTTTTTGGGCGCAAGCCTCTACACATATCAAGCGGCTAGGCTCTGGCCCTTTGTTATGCTCTCGTTTGTCGGAGGCCTATTTTTGATCCATAAGCGCATTCGCCAGATTCATCTGACAAATGCCGTGTTGCTCCTGGTCATTTCCTTCTTGGTATTTATGCCTTTAGGTCTCTTCGCTTCAACTCACCCTGGCATATACTTTGCTCGGGCCGGAGCGGTTTCCATCTTTCAAAGTAATGAGGGCGCTCTATCGGCCTTTCTGAGCTCTATGGGGAAAACATTGGCCATGTTCAGCCTTCGAGGAGACCCTTCTTTTGTTCGAAACCCAGCCAGTCGCCCCATCCTGGACCTTTTTACCTCTGTATGTCTGCTTCTAGGGTTTGGAGTTAGCCTCTCCAACTATAATAAGGCGCCCCACCTTTTCCTCCTCCTATGGTTCCCGGTTATGCTTCTCCCGAGTGCCCTCACCGGCACGGACGTGCCTCACTTCTCCCGGGCTATCGGGGTTTTGCCCGTAGTTTGCATTTTCCCGGCCCTGGGTGTGGAGAGGGCATGGCGGTTAAAGGCTAAGGGGATGAAACCGGTGGTTCGCCGCCTTTTCTGGCCGGGAGTGCTTTGCCTTCTAACCCTGGTTGCCCTTTTGAACTGCTGTGATTACTTCACTCCCTGGCAGGAAAGGCCAGAACTGCGGAGGGGACTCGACGGCCTCTTCGTCGATACCGCCCAATTGATGAACGCCAGAACCCCCCTGGAAGCGGTTTGGGTATTACCCGTTACCCCCGTTGCTGAGGCTGACTACCGGCAAGATACGATCGACTTTTTATACCAGGGTCCTACCCCGTATCATTTCTTGCTTCTCGACGAGGCAACCGCTCCCTCTGAGTTAACCCGAATTTGCGAGGGGAGGAGGGAAGCCCTCCTCATCGATTGGCAAGATTACACATTGGAGGAGGCCTATCTTGCCGCCTTTGGAGACCCGAAGGGACTCCTCCCTTTCCTTCTCCACAAATATGGCCGCGAATTGGGGAGAGAGGCTTTCGAGGGGTTCGATCTTGTCACCTATGAGTTGCCTCCCTCACCTGATTTCGCTATCGCCCGCTCCTTTGAGTCCCTCTTCGTAAACTATGGGGACCAGATAGCGCTGGTAGGTGTGGCCTATGGGGGTTCCTCGCTGGAGGTGACGACCAGCCCAGAGGCGGTGGAGGAGAAGGTGCTCCCCTCTGGCAAGAGCGCTTGGGTGGCCTTAAGGTGGCAGGCCTTGCGGCCGGCCTCCGAGGATTACAAGGCAGGGGTATACCTTGTCGATGAGAAGGGCCATTTGGTGGGCCAGATGGATAAGTTGCTCTTGAGCAACTACCTACGACCCACCTCTCACTGGGAGCCAGGCCAGGTGGAGACAGATTATTACACTCTCCCCTCCCTGCCTGCCACGCCGCCAGGAGAGTACCGCATCGAGGTGGCGGTATATGAGCCAGAGAGGTTAGAGAGGCTACCCCTTTTAGGAGAGATGGCGGGGTGCCAGGCCTTTACCATCGGCACACTCCAGATAGTGGAGCCCCTCCTCCCACCAGAGGTGGAGCCCCAAGCGTGGCTGGGGGAGGAGATCGCACCGGGGATCAGGCTCCTGGGGTATGATCTCCCTCTGGAGAGGGTGAAGCCCGGAGGGGAGATAGCGCTTACTCTATATTGGGAAGCCTTGGAGGATGTGGCCAGCGATTACCTGTTCTCCTTGCAACTACGGGATGGGGAGGGGCAGGTGTGGAGAGAGGAGGTGGGAAGGCCGGTGGATGGGAGGTACCCTCCCCTGGAATGGGAGAAAGGGGAAGTGATTCGAGATTGGCACAAAATAGGGGTGGAAGCCGGAGCATCTGGGGGGACCTATACCCTCTCCCTGAGGGTGATGGAAGGGAGTAAAGTTATAGGGGAGATGGCCCTGGCCACCATCACCGTAGAGGGGAGACCTCACCAATTCACCATACCCCCTATCCGGTACCCTCTCCAGGCGATGCTGGGGGAGGAGATCAAGTTTTTGGGTTACGATCTGAGTGCCAAGGGGGTGAAGGCGGGTGAACTCTTAGAATTGATACTCTATTGGCAACCACTGGGGGAGGTGGAGAGCTCGTATACCGTATTTGTGCACCTCCTCGATGAGAGGAACCGGATTTGGGGGCAGAAGGATACCATCCCTGGAGGTGGCTCTATGCCCACTACGGGTTGGGTCGAGGGGGAGGTCATCACCGATCGATATGAGATTATGGTTATGCCCCAGGCGCCAGCGGGGCGTTATCTCCTCGAATGTGGCCTCTATTTGGCCGAGACGGGGGAGCGGCTCCCGGTTTTCGATATGGCAGAGGAGTTGTTGGGCGACAGGCTCCTTCTGCCCATCGAGATAGAGGTTAACCCTTAGCCTTGCTAGAGGAAGGAGGCTGTGTTAATATCTGCCTGAACTATTTTGGGAGGAGCCATGCCGGAGGAGTCAGCCCGGGCCAAGCCAGGGATCTCTGTCTTCTTTCCTGCCTATAACGATGGGGGGACCATAGCCAGCATGGTGCTCTCGGCCCTCATCGTGCTTCGCGAGTTGACCCCTGATTATGAGGTGATCGTGGTCAACGATGGGAGTAGCGATTACACCAAGGAGGTCCTGGATGAGTTGGGGAAGAGGTACGAGAGGGTGCGGGTAATCCACCATGAGGAGAATAAGGGTTATGGTGGAGCCCTGCGCACCGGATTTGCCAGCGCCACCAAGGATTATGTATTTTACACTGACGGCGATGCCCAATATGATGTGCGCGACCTCAGGAGCCTCTGGGTGGCCATGGGAGAGAGGGTGGATGTGGTCAACGGCTACAAGGTGAGCCGCTCCGATCCCATTTATCGTAAAGTCATCGGTCGCATGTACCATTGGTTGGCCAAACTGGCCTTCGGCTTGCGTCTGCGGGACGTGGATTGTGATTTTCGCTTAATACGAAGTTCGGTCTTCGATAAAGTCCATCTAGAGTCGGATAGCGGGGTGATCTGCGTTGAGATGATGAAGAAGATCCAGGATGCGGGGTTCAAGATCGTCGAGGTGCCTGTTCGTCATTACCCTCGAGCCTATGGGGGGTCGCAATTCTTTAACCCCCGGCGTATCTTCCAGGCCCTCTCCGATCTTTTCCAACTCTGGTGGCGGCTGCGTTGGCCCCAAATCATAGGCCGGGAGTAGATGGTGTGAACCCAGAAAAGAGTTTCGTGGGCAAGAAGGTGATGATCACTGGCGGGCTGGGTTTCATAGGGAGCAACCTGGCTCATAGAATCCTCTCCCTAGGCGGCGATATATTGATAGTCGATTCCCTCATCCCCGACTACGGAGGTAACCTCTTCAACGTGGAGGAGATTAAAGATCGGGTGCGGATCAACATCGCCGATGTGCGGGATAGGAACGGCATGGACTACCTGGTGAAGGGCCAGGACTATATCTTCAACCTGGCGGGCCAGGTGAGCCATATCGATAGTATGAAGGATCCGCACACCGATCTGGAGATAAACTGTCGCAGCCAACTATCGCTCCTTGAGGCCTGTCGCCACAATAACCCTGAGGTGAAGATAGTTTTCGCTGGCACCCGCCAGGTCTATGGGGTCCCAGATTATCTCCCCGTGGATGAACAACACCTCCTACACCCCACCGATGTTAACGGGATCAATAAGATGGCCGGGGAGTGGTACCACATCCTCTACAACAACGTCTATGGCCTCCAGGCCACCTCCTTGAGGCTCACCAATACCTACGGGCCTCGCCAACTGGTGAAGCATAACCGCCAAGGGTTCATTGGTTGGTTTATCCGTCTGGCCGTGGATGGCGAGGAGATCTCCATCTATGGAGATGGCACTCAAAAGCGTGATCTAAATTACGTCGATGATGTGGTCCAGGCACTCCTTTTGGCTGCGGCCAGCGAGGAGGCTAACGGTCAGGTATTCAACCTGGGCGGAGAGCCGATTAGCCTTTTGGAGGTAGCCAAACTCCTGGTTGAACTCTCTCCCCAAGCCTCCTATAGACTCGTGCCCTTCCCCCCGGAGAAGAAAAGGATCGATATCGGCGACTACTACGGTGACTACAATAAGATAAAGACGTTCTTGGGCTGGGAACCCAAGGTTCCCCTACGAGAGGGGCTAGAGAAAACGATAGAGTTCTATCGCCGGTACAAGGAGCACTATTGGGAATAAGCATCCCCTTCTGCGACCTAAGAAGGCAGTATCTCTCCATTAAGGAGGAGATCGACGAGGCCGTGGCCCGGGTCTTGAGCCGGGGCTGGTTCATATTGGGGGAGGAGGTTAAATCCTTCGAGGAGGAGTTCGCCGCTTACTGCGGGGCAGCCTATGGGGTGGGGGTTGGCTCGGGGACGGAGGCTCTCCATCTGGCCCTCTTGGCCTGTGGGGTGGAGTCTGGCGATGAGGTGATCACCGTGCCTAACACCGCCGTGGCTACCGTGGCGGCCATCGAGTTGGCAGGGGCTACCCCTGTTTTTGTAGATATCGACCCGGTGACTTACAATATCGATACTTCCCAGGTGGGAGAGAAGATTACCCCTCGTACCAAGGCCCTCTTGCCCGTCCATCTCTATGGCCAGGCGGCAGATCTGGCTCCCCTTCTCTCCCTAGCGGAGAGGTATGGCTTGATGGTGGTAGAGGATGCGGCCCAGGCCCACGGCACGACCTATAAAGGGCGACGGCTGCCCCAAGGGGATGTGGGCTGCTTCAGTTTCTACCCCACCAAGAACTTGGGAGCCTATGGGGATGGAGGGATGGTGGTCACCGATGATACCCAGATAGCCGAGAGGGTGAGGCTCCTGAGACAATACGGGTGGGAGAAGAGATACATCAGTTCTATCCGGGGGCTCAACTCCCGGCTAGACGAACTCCAAGCCGCCATCTTGAGGGTGAAACTGAAACACCTAGATGAGTGGAACGAGGCCCGAAGGAGGTGGGCCAGCCTCTACAATGAACTCCTGACCGGTGCGGAGGTGGTTAGGCCCCAGGGATCTTCCTACGGTGAGCATATCTACCACCTTTATGTGGTCAGAAGCCAACACAGGGATGAACTGCAGCGGTTCCTCGATGAGAAAGGGATAAGCACCCTCATACATTATCCGCTTCCCATACATCTCATGGAGGCCTACAGCGATTTAGGCTATAGCCCGGGAAGTTTCCCCCAGGCGGAGGAGCATTGTCGTCAAGTCCTCTCCTTGCCCCTATATCCAGAGATCACCCAGCAGGAGGTGGAGATGATAGCCGAGTCTATCGTGGAGTTTAGGCATGAGTGAAGGGCCGTGGAAGGCGTTTCTTCTCCTCCTTTTCGCCATCTCCCTGTCCGTCACCGGGGAGTTCCTTCTCAAAGCGGGGATGAATCAGGTGGGGATGCTCTCTTTAACCCCCAAGGGTTTCATGTCCGGTCTCCTGCGCGCCTTCTCTAACCCCCGCATCCTGGCTGGGTTCGCCCTCATCTTTTGCGGATCCCTCATCTGGCTGGCGGTGCTCTCTCGGGTGGAGCTAAGTTGGGCCTACCCCATGCTCAGTCTCGGATACCTATTTGTGGTCCTCACCTCCTGGTTCTTCCTGGGAGAGGCTTTCTCCCTCCTTAGGGTGATGGGAACGCTTTTCATCTGTCTGGGGGTTTACTTCATATTCCGCAGTTAAGATGAGTGCAACGGATGGGTGCAACGGATGGGCGCCACAGTTGAATTCCTGCGCCAAAGGGTAAGGGAGGCCGGATGGCCTTTTTGGTTGGGCCTCATAGTCTTATCTCTTCTCCTAGGCACCCTGGGTGGCCTTTCCCTGGTCTTTCTTCACCCCCTTATTACCGCGGCCTTAGTAGTGGGCCTCCTGGGGGGGCTGGTTCTACTGAGGAGTGTGCAGGTGGGGCTCCTCTTCCTCATCGGGGTGGCTACTCTACTCCCTTTCGGGGTCATCCCCTTCAGCGTGGGCTTCTACCCCACCTTTCTCGATGTAGCCCTCTTGGCCCTCTTCGGCGTCTGGCTGGCTAGGCTCCTCACTCGCACCCAGGAGGAGTTCCTGACCTCCCCTCTCGATCTCCCCATCCTCGGCTTTATCATCCTGGCTTTCTTCTCCTTCGTCGCCGGGACGGCTCACGCGGGCATAACTAAAGAGATCCTCCGCCACTTCGTAGAGGTGGTTTTGGCTATCGCCCTCTACTTCGTGGTGGTGAATAGCGTCAGCGAAAAGAAGAGGCTCAAATGGACGGTCTTGGCTCTCATGCTGGCTGGTTTCGCCTCCGCCTCTATCGGTGTCGTTTTATACTTCCTCCCTCGGGCGTTGACGGTGCGGCTTCTCTCCATCCTTAGGATCGTCCATTATCCCGCAGGTTGGGGGGTACTCCGTTTCATCGAGGACAACTCCCTACTCCCCATGCGAGCCATCTCCACCTCCATCGACCCCAATGTGTTGGGAGGTCTCCTCATCTTGGTCACCTCCCTCACTGTCCCTCAACTATTCGCGGAGCGGCCCATTTTGAAGAAAGTCTGGGTGGCCCCTATGCTGGCGGCGATGCTCTCCTGTATGCTCCTCACCTTCTCTCGGGGTGCTCTCGTAGCGTTGGGTGCGGCTTGTCTTTTCCTGGGCGCTATCCGTTATCGGGGTCTATTTATAGCCATGGTCCTTGTGGCCCTCCTCATCCTCATCCTGCCCCAAACCCGCTTCTACGTCCAGCGTTTCATCGCCGCGGGTAGGGCACAGGATCTGGCTACGCAGATGCGCATGGGCGAATATAAGGACGCCCTTAAACTCATCTCCCGTTACCCCTGGTTCGGGGTGGGCTTCGGCGGCGCTCCCTCAATAGACCTCTACATAGGGGTCTCCAGCGTCTACCTCCTCATGGCCGAGAATATGGGCCTGGTGGGGTTAGCGTCTTTCCTCCTCATCATGACCCTCTACTTCGTCCATGGTTGGCAGGCCCAAAGAGCCCTGGCCGGCGACCCCGAAGGAGAAGCGATTCTCCTGGGGCTTCTGGCGGCTATAGCAGGGGCCATGGTGGGAGGGATCGTCGATCACTACTTCTTCAACCTCGATTTCCCCCATTCCGTCTCCCTCTTCTGGCTCTATGTGGGGTTGACCATGGCGACAATCAAGGTCTATCATCCCTCGGCCATTGAGTAGTCCCGCCTAGCCTCCGTAGCCGACCATTGCCCTTGAAACTTCTATTGCGGAAGGTCATCTGGTATAATACCGACAAAGTTGGGTAGCAGGGTCAAAGCGAGGGCCCAAATCTGCTGCAGCAGGGTGGCCCGGGAAGACATCGGCATATCGCTATCGTGCTCCGGTCTGAAAGGAGAGCGCAGATGCCAAAATCAATAACAGACTACCTAACAGGCAAGAAGCTCCGAGATACCCCTGAGGAGGCTGTCAGGCAAGATTTCGAGCACAGAATCGTGGAATACTACGGCTATGTCAAGGCCCAATGCGATATCGAGGTAAGCATCCAGCTCGGGGCCAACCGTTGGGATCGCGCAGATATCGTCATTTATACAGATGACTCAAAAACGAGGGAGTGGGTAATCATTGAAACCAAGCGCCCCAATAGAACCGACGGAGTGAGCCAGCTCAAGATCTACATGAACGCTACCGGCGCACCGCTTGGAGTGTGGACGAATGGCTTAGATGAAGTCTATTTGTACCGAGAAGAACCCAATGTCTTCATTGACATCGCAGACTTGGCCAAGAAAGGCCAGCCAATCGAGGATGTGGGAAGCGAACTCCGAAGGAGAGATCTTGTACCTGCTACCGATCTTCAAGGTGATTTTCAGGGTTGGGAGGACTACATACTGGCTCATCAGGGAGTCGATGTCTTCAATGAGTTGTTCAAACTGATCTATGCCAAGCTATACGATGAAAACGTGAATCTAGTTGAGGACGACTCAGAATGCCAGTTCCGCGCCCGGCCTGGCGAAGATGACGCCCAGGTCAAGCGCCGGATTAGCACCCTCTTTGCAAACGCGGTCGAGAAATGGGGGGTGTTTGAGAAGGGAGAGCACATAGAGTTACGAGATGACCTGCTTGCCAACATTGTCCGTAGATTGCAAAGATACTATCTATGGAAAACTGACCTTGACGTGCTTGGAACAGGTTTTGAGTTCCTGGTAGCTTCAACGATGAAGGGAGAGAAAGGCCAATACTTCACACCGCGGCAGGTCATCAGAATGATGGTTGATATGATAGGCGTGCACAAGGATTGCCTTATTGTGGATCCGGCTGTTGGCTCCGGTGGCTTTTTGATCTATTGCATCGGCAAAGTATGGCATCAAATTGAGTCAGCCGAGACCGACGAGAGGAGAATCGGCAAACTCCAGGTCGATTTTGCTGCTCACAATGTGTTTGGCATCGACTATGAGTCAAGGATGGTAAAAATTGCTAAGGCACACATGTTGATCTGGGGTGATGGACGTGCTCATATCTACCTTCTTGATAGTCTACGTGATTACGGCTGGGACCCCATCGCGGCGAAGGAGATGCAACCCGATAGTTTTGATGTTGTTGTGACCAATCCGCCATTCGCAGGAGACCTAAAGGACCCAGATGTTCTGAATCGTTTTGAGCTGGCTCATAAGAAGGGAAAGTCTCTTCGAAGCCAGTCGAGGCACATTCTGTTCATTGAGATGTGCCTGAAGTATCTGAAGCCAGGTGGCAAAATGGGCATCGTGCTTCCAATCGGCGTGCTCAATAATCCCACTTTGAAATATGTGCGGGACTGGATCAACGATCGCGCATTAATCTTGGCTGCCATAAGCCTGGATAGGTATATCTTTGCCCCCCACACAGGTAACCGGGCTGGCGTACTGATCCTTCAGAAGAAGATGGAAGGCGAGGAAATTCAAGATTACCCGATCTTTCTGGCCGTTTCCAAGAAGGGAGGGAAAAAGGCTGGCGGACGGCCTCAATACAAGATAGACCCTGAGGGCAAACCATACATGGACGCCGAAGGCAATCCTGTCCTCGATAGTGATCTGTCGTTGATTTCTGACGCTTTCATGACAGGCGTCATACCATCAGAGATTGAGAGCCAATGTATCACTGAGAGGTTCAGCGAACTGAAGGATCGATTGGATCCTAGATACTATATTGGACATGGGGAATTGCGCTTGAAGGCGCTGCGAAAGGCCGGATATGAAATCAAGAAGCTGGGTGATATCGCTAAATATGTTCGCAGGGGGAGGGGAATAGATCCCACGAAGCAACCCCGTGAAGTGTTTCGCTATATTGAGATAAGTGACATCAACTTATTTGGCGATATCGAGTCCTTTTCGGACATTCAAGGGTTTGAGGCGCCGAGCAGAGCAAGACTTCTGGTCAAAGAAGGCGATATCATAACCGCTATGTCGGGAAGCGGCACTGGAGACCCAGACAGGCATCGCACGGCGTTGATTGGCAAGGAACTCGATGGAGCGGTGGTTAGCACTGGATTCGGTATATTGAGACCTAAGAAAGGCGTCGACCCACTGATTCTCTATGCATTACTGAGGTCTGACCATGTTCTGGGAGAGATTAGAAGAAAACTGCAAGGGGGTGGCATTCCCAAGGTCACGAAAGAGGATCTAATGGAGATCGAGGTTCCTCTGCCAAATCCTGGAGAACAATCGCGTATCAAAACGGAGATGCAAGAATTCCTGCAAGCGCGTCAGCAAGCGCGAGCATCAATGGAGGATACCCAGCAGCAAATAAATGCCCTGTTCATTCCATCCCAACGAGAAGGCCAACCTAGATAGACCCTTGCAGCAAGGGATGTGAGGATGTGGTCACGTTGATCAATGACTTGACCGCTACCAGACCATCTCCGTAAGAACAGCCCTTTCGTGTGGGAAGCAGGCTTTTTCCATGAACCGTAGCCCCTTCCTCCGGGAAGGGTTGCTCCAAGAGAGACTGAACGAACGCACGAGGTGTCTCGTCTGCGAGCGGAGATGCGCCCTCCGCGATGGACAGGTAGGCTGGTGCAAGACGAGGCGAAACGAAGGGGGCACGATCTACACTCTCATCTACGGCGATGTCTCCTCTTTATCCTGTAACCCCATCGAGAAGAAGCCTCTCTTTCACTTCTACCCCGGCAGCGTGGCCCTGACCTCTGGCAGTTGGAGTTGTAACTTCGCCTGTCCCTGGTGCCAGAACTGGGATATAAGCAAGGCCGAACCCAAAAACTCAAGATACATGTCGCCCCAGGAGTTCGTGGATGAGGCCATAAGTCAAGGTTGCCAGGGAACCTCCATCAGTTTCAACGAGCCCACCCTCTCTTTCGAGTGGTCGCTGGATGTCTTCCCGCTGGCGAGGGAGAGGGGCCTCTATAACACCTATGTCACCAACGGCTATATGAGCGAAGAGGCCCTTAACCTCCTGATAGAGGCCGGCCTCGATGGGATGAACGTGGATCTCAAGGGCTCAAAGGAGGTGGTGAAGAAGTACTGCAAAGCCGATGTGGAGGTGGTTTGGAGGAACTGTCGCCTGGCCCAGGAGAGGGGGGTGCATCTGGAGGTCACGACCCTAGTGATTCCGGGGGTGAACGACCATGAGAAGGGGCTGCGAGCCATCGCCGCCCGCATCCGCGACCAACTAGGGGAGGAGACCCCCTGGCATCTGAGTGGCTATTTCCCGGCTTACCGGTTCCACCACTCCCCTACCCCCCTGGCTACCCTGGAGAGGGGCTGGGAGATAGGCAAGGAAGAGGGGCTAAGGTATGTCTATCTGGGGAACGTGCGGGGGCATCGGTACGAGAATACCTATTGTCCCCGCTGTGGAGAACTCCTCATTCAGCGGTACGGCCTACGGGTAGCCGCCTACCGAATCCGAAAAGGGAGATGTCCTGAGTGCGGGAGAGTCATACCCATAGTGGGGGGTTTCACCACTAAGAGGGCCACTCTCTTCTGATCCTGCTCCACCAGGAGGCAACTCTTCGCCTCAGGCGCCGCAAGAGAGACCTTAGCCTAGCCCACCGGTAGCGCAGCCGACGCCAGAAGCGTCCTCTGCGAGGGGGTGGAGGTGCGGGTAGGGGAACCCGCCACTTCACCACCGTTGCCCCCCAAGTTAACCCAGCGCCAAAGCCCACCAGAACCAGGTGATTCCCAGGCTTCAACCGCCCCTCTTCGATAGCCTCGCAGAAGGCGATGGGGATGGAAGCAGCAGAGGTATTACCGTACTTCTCCACGTTAACGAAGACCCGTGCCATGGGGAGTCCCAGTTCCTTGGCCGCGGAGAGGATGATCCGCAGATTTGCTTGGTGGGGGATGAAGAGGTCGATATCATCGGTGGTCAGTTTGGCCGCGCGGATCGCTTCCCGGGCCGCTTTGGCCGTGATGCGGGAGGCGAAACGAAAGACCTCTCGCCCCTTCATCTGCACGAAGTGGAGCCTAGGGGTTACCGTGTCCAGGCTCGCTGGCTGACGACTTCCTCCGGCGGGGATGATAAGGAGTTGACCCCCGGATCCATCGGACCCCAAGACGAAGGAGAGCATCCCTCCCGGGGTATCGCTGGCCTGGAGAAGAAAGGCCCCTGCTCCGTCCCCAAAGAGCACACAGGTATTGCGGTCCGTCCAATCTAGGATGCGGGAGAGGGTTTCGGCCCCGATGACCAGGACGTGTTTGTATGCTCCGGTGGCGATCATCTGGTCGCCTATACTCAAGGCGTAGACGAAGCCAGCACAGCCCGCCTCTAGGTCGAAAGCCCCAGCATGTGTAGCTCCCAGGGCGTCTTGCACCAGGCAGGCTGTGGCGGGGAAGAGGTAATCGGGGGTGGCGGTAGAGACGATGATGAGGTCTAGCGCTCGGGGGTCTAGGTTAGCCACCTCCAGGGCTTCCTGCGCGGCCCTCAAAGCCATAGTGAAGGTCGATTCTTTGGGTCCGGCGATCCGCCGCTCCGATATCCCCGTGCGGGCCAGAATCCACTCATCGGAGGTATCCACCAACTCAGCCAGATCGTTGTTGGTGAGGATCTTGTCTGGGACGTACTTTCCCCAGCCCACGATGTGCGCATATTTAGGCAAGCCTCGAACCCCCTTGCAGGTCAGAGAAGTGCTCTTCTCCTGAAATTCTGGATGTAGCAACCTCGGAAGACCTTATTTCAGTATAACACAGAAGGTGTAAGATGGGTACGAAGAGTTTAGGGCGCAACCCTGTATGGTGGCAGGTGTTCTAAGAACTGAAAGAGAGTGGTTGTCGATGGATTCGACTACGACGGCGAGATTATCATCACGGATTTCGCCCCCTTGGCGGTCCACTTGGGCCCTGGCTGTCTGGGGCTGATAGCCTACGGAGAGTGAGATGAAGATAGCAGTGGATGCTATGGGGGGCGATTACGCCCCCCAAGAGATCGTGAAAGGGGCTCTCGCGGGAGCGCGGGAACACGATGTGGAGTTGATCCTGGTAGGACAACCCCAGGCCATCGAGGCGGAACTGGCAGAGGTGGAGACGCGAGGCATCGTTTTCTCCCTGGTCGAGGCCCCCCAGGTGATTGGTATGGAGGAGCGCCCCGCTCAGGCGGTGCGCCGCAAGAAAGGGGCTTCCATCGTGGTGGCCACTCGATTGGTTCAGGAGGGGGCCGCCGATGCGGTGGTGACTATGGGACATACAGGGGCGGCTATGATCGCCGCCCTCTGGGTCTTGGGCCCCATCGAAGGGATCCTCCGCGCCACCATAGGGACCCCTTATCTGGGGATCCAGGATCAGACCTTCATCTTAGATGGTGGGGCCAACGTCGATTGCAAACCGGCCCATCTTTTGCAGTTCGCCCTCATGGGTAGCCTCTATGCGGAGAGGATGATGGGGGTCAAGAACCCCACCGTAGCGCTCCTCAGCAACGGGGCGGAAGAGGGCAAGGGCGATAGGCGGATCATAGAGGCTTTCCCTCTTCTGGCGAAGAGCGGCCTGAACTTCATGGGGAATATAGAGGGGATGGATATCCCCCTAGGGCGGGCCAATGTGGTGGTCACTGATGGGTTGGTGGGGAACGTGGCCTTGAAACTGACGGAGGGACTCACCAGCAGGCTACTGACCGTGGTGGGAGAAGAACTGGCCTCGATATTGCCCCCGGAGACCCTCGATTCCACTCTCCGTCCCGCCTTAGCAGAGATACGGAAGAGATACCACTATTCGAGGATAGGGGGGATGCCTCTTTTGGGGGTGAACGGCGTGGTGGTAATCGGCCATGGCCGTTCCAAAGCGCCGGCGGTGGTCAGCGCCATGGCACAGGCCAAGAGGGCGGTGGAGAGCGGGCTGGTGGAAAGCATAAGAGCGGGCTGGCAGGAGTTGACCGGAAAGAGGGAATGAGCCTCACGACCCCTCCGAAAAAGAGAAAGCCTCTCCACGTGGAGAGGCCTTCTCTTATGGAAGGCACTCCCCTCTTCACGCCACAGAAGAAAACTTGGCCAGAACCCGCTTCGCTGTGCCGTCGGAGTTGAAGAAGAATCTCTTGGCCCAGAGCGATACATAAACCAGGCCTATCAATACCGGCACCTCGATGAGGGGGCCGACCACAGTTGCTAAGGCTTGCCCTGAATTGATGCCGTAGACGCCCACTGCAACGGCGATAGCCAACTCGAAGTTGTTGCTAGCCGCGGTGAAGGAGAGGGTGACCGTCTGCGGATAGACGAACTTGAGCGCCCAAGAGATAAGATAAGAGACCACGAACATCAGCAGGAAGTAGGCCATCAGGGGGATGGCGATGCGCAACACATCACCGGGCAGAGTCAAGATATATTCGCCTTTCATGGAGAACATAACGATGATGGTGAAGAGCAGACCCACGATGGCGTTGATGGGACGAGTTGAACTGCTACGCCCGATCCCGGTTGGCCTGCGACTGGCAGGCGCCTGCGGTGTTGGTGCCGAAGAGCTTCCACTCGAGCTTCTTTGCCAGATAGACGATTGTTAGCATCAACGGCACTTCGATCAGCGGGCCGATCACCGTCGAAACGCCAACCATCGGACGCGACGCAAAGGCGGTCAGCGCAATTGCGATGGCCAGCTCAAAGTTGCGACCTGTGCAGTGGAAAGAGGTTGTCGCCGAGTCGGCGTAGCAAAAGCCCGCCTTGCGGCTGACGAGGAGGACGCCGAAAAAAAGCACAAAGAAAAAGAGCACGAGCGGAGTTGCCATCTGCCAGATCAACTCAGGGCGTTGTAGGATCACATCGCCTTGTAGCGCAAACATGACGACCAGCGTCAACATCAGAGCAACGAGCTGCACATCATCCAACACCGGGAGCGCCTTTTTCTCAAACCAGGCTTGTCCTTTGGTACGCAACATCCACCGCCGGGAAAGAGCTCCGGTCAACAAGGGCAGCCCTAGATACAACAACACGCTTTGCGCCACCAGTCCAAGGTTGACAGAGACTCGCGCACCTAGGATCAACCAGATGAAGAAGGGGGTAGTCACCATCTGGATCAGCGAGTTCCAGGCCATCAGGACGATACCCAGAGGACCATTGCCCCGTGCCAGGTCGGTCCAAACAAGCACCATGGCGATGCAGGGCGCCACGCCCAGCAGAACAAGGCCAGTCCACAGATCGGGATGGTTGCGCAGAAATATCCAGCCAAAAAGATAGAGCAGGAAGGGGTTGAAGGTATAGTTGAAAAAGATCACGATGGCCGCTGCCTTCCAGTCGCGGACGGCGCTGCGTACCTCTCCAAGCTCTAACTTGGTCATCGCTGGATAAATCATGACAAAAAGGCCGAGAGGGATACCCGGCTCCAAGGCTTTACCTACCTGTGGCAAGAACTTGCCCAGAAGCAAACCAGCCGCCATGGCCAGGATGATCCACACGGGCAAGAGCTTGCCGACCAGGCTGAGACCAGCCTGTTCTTGGGCAGATGCGGTTGCTACGTTACTCACTTGATTTCTCCTTCTCCTCCTTGGCTAGAGCCTCCTTCACCCAGGAGACAACTTCCTCTACCGAAGGTATGCGCCCCGCGCAGACTAACTCCTCGTTAATCACCAGGCCAGGCGTAGCCATGATGGGGTATTTCATGATCTCGCCGAAATTGGTTATCTTCTCGAACTCCGCCTCTGCTCCCAGGTCAAGTACTGCTGCCCGAGCTGTCTCTTCCACCTTCCGACAATTGGCGCAACCGGGGCCCAATATCTTTATCCTCATCTCTTCTCCTTTCTATCTTAGCACGGCTAGGGCCATGCCGAATATCCAACCAGCCAAGGTTGTTAGAGCGGTCACCAGCCCTACATAAACCAGGTTCTTCTTGCCCCCCATGATCTTATGCGTGACCATGATGCTCTGTAGAGAGAGTTCTGGGTCGGCCAAAAGGTAGGCCAATAGGGGTCCCTTAGCCATCCCTAGATCGAGGAACATCCGGGCGATGGGGACCTCCATCAGTGTGGGGAAGTACATGAATACCCCAAATAAGACTCCTACTAAGTTAGCGATGATTGTGTTATTTCCAGCCATGCTCCTAACCACCCCTGGCGGGATTATCACTTTGGCCATGCCAGCCAGAAATACGCCAGCGATGAGCAGGGGGAATATCTGCTTGAAAAACTTCCAAGTCTCCTCCAGCCAAAGTTTGCACTCGTGGCGGGTGAGTCCCCAGTTGGCAGTGGCTACCGCGCCCACCGCCAAGAGAGCCACCCCACCGTTTCGCCAACTAGCATTGATCTTAGCCGTACCCACTAGGAGGATAGACACCAAGAGGGCAAAGAAACCCATTATACGGCCCTCGATCCTGGCTGAACCTACAACGCTGGCCGCAACCCTGGGGCTATTTGCCTCCTCCCGGCGGAATATCCAAGCCATCATCAGTCCGATGAGAATCCCAAACGCTGTAGCCAGGACCGCACGGGCCACAGCGATATCCATGCCGATGAGCCCCCCGGTATAAGTCAGGGCCAGAATGTTCACCGCCGGCCCAATGAAAAGAAAGGTTATGGCTGGCCCCAGTCCCGCGCCCCTTCTCCAAATCCCGGCGAAGAGAGGTAGGATGGTGCAGGAGCAAACGGCCAAGAGAAAGCCAGAAGCGGCCGCTGCTAGATAGGCGACCCAGGGCTTGGCCTCTCGCCCCAGATATTTGGTCACCGCCTCCTTGGGTATCAGCGCGCTCATGGCCCCAGCGATGAAGAAAGCGGGCACCAAACACATCAGCACGTGGGCGGAGAGATAATCCAAAGTGCTCGCCCAGCCCTCACGCAATAAGGTCAAAGCAAAAGCCCAAAGGTTATCCATCTTCGATTCTCCTCATCCCCGTTCTGTCTCTGACTCACGCCCCGGTTTTGGTCCTAGATAGCGGGTTCAAGGGCGGCCAAGGCTTGCCTTGCCTGATCCAGACGGTCATGAGTGATGGAAGAGAGGAGGTCCAAAGCCTTAAAAACTCGGGGGTCGGTGACACGATAGAGGATCCTTAAGCCGTCCCTCCTGCTTGTGACCAGGTTCGCGCGGCGCAAGATGGCCAAATGTTGTGAGATATTCGCTTGGCGGAGATCGAGGGCCGGCTCCAGATCGCAGACGCAAACCTCCCCCTCCCGAAGTAGGGAAAGGATGGCCAGGCGGGTAGGGTGGGCCAAGGCTTTTATGGTTCTGGCTAACAAGCGATAGGCATCCCTTTCCATTGTGCCTCCTACTATAATTAGGATATTAGAATAATCGCATAAAAGATTATATCTCCTTCTCCTTCTTTTGTCAAGTGCCTCTAGAGAATTGCCTTATACTTCCTTTTGGGGTAATATATGCAAAGCGCTCTGGTGTTAGAGGTATCATGTTCGATTTCTTCTTCTGTCCCCAATCCGTGGCCGTCATCGGTGCCTCTCGCAATGAAGAGAAGTTAGGCCACGGCGTCTTGAAGAACCTCCTCCAGTACGGCTACAAAGGTAAGGTTTACCCCATCAACCCCAAGGCCGATGAGGTTCTGGGTCTTAGAGCCTACCCTAGTGTCCTGGATGTCCCTGGGGAGATCGACATGTCGGTGGTCGTGGTTCCGGCCCCCATAGTGGCTCGGGTCTTGGAGGAGTGTGGCCAGAAGGGGGTGCAGGGGGTGGTGATCATCACCGCTGGCTTCCGAGAGGTGGGTGGCCAGGGGCTGAAGGAGGAGAAGAGGTTGGCAGAGATAGCCAGCCGCTACGGTATGCGTATCATCGGTCCTAATTGCCTGGGCCTCATCGATACCCTCTGCTCCCTCAACGCCACCTTCTCGCCCAGTATGCCCAAGCGGGGTGATATCGCCATCATGTCCCAATCGGGAGCCCTTCTCGTCGCCATCCTCGATTGGGCGGTGGCCCAGGAGGTGGGCTTCTCCCGAGTGGTGAGCCTGGGGAACAAGGCAGATGTCGATGAGGTGGATATACTAGAGGCCTGGGGGGAAGACCCCTACTCCAAGGTGATCGCCGCTTATCTGGAAGGGGTGGACGATGGGAGGAGGTTCATGGAGGTGGCCCGTCTCGTCACTCCCAAGATGCCCGTCGTAGTCATCAAGGCTGGGACCACCGAGGCCGGTGCCAGGGCTGTCTCCTCCCATACGGGTAGCCTGGCCGGCTCGGAAAAGGCCTATGATGTGGCCTTGAGGCAGTCGGGGATCGTGCGAGCCAACTCCATGGAGGACCTCTTCGACTACGCCTTCGCCTTCTCCCAACAACCTCTCCTCCAAGGTAACCGGATCGCCGTCGTCACTAACGGTGGAGGGGCGGGGATAATGGCTTCAGATGAGGTAGAGCGAGTGGGGCTGAAGATGGCCTCCCTCTCCCGAGAGACGATAGAGCGGCTGAGGGAGCGTCTGCCCCCCGAGGCCAACATCTACAACCCTGTCGACTGTCTAGGGGACGCCGACGCCGAAAGGTACGGATACGCCCTGGAGATGGTCCTCAACGATGAGAATGTGGATGGGGTCATCGCTAGTTTCACCACCCAAGTAGTGATACATGTGGAGGATATCGCTCAGGCAATAGTTCAGATAGCAAAGGGGTATGAAAAGCCGGTATTCGCTTCGTTCATGGGAGGAAAGATATCTCAGGCAGGGATAGAGATTCTGAGGGAACATGGTGTCCCCAATTACCCTTTTCCTGAGCGCGCGGTAAGAGCCATGTTAGCCATGTATCAGCGCCGTCGATTTCTAGACAGCCCTCCTCGGGAGATCGAGCGGTTCGAGGTCCAACTCCAAGGGGTGCAAGAGGTCTTTCAGCAAGTCCGTTCTGAGGGAAGGCTTACGGTGGGGGACGCTGAGGCGCGCCGGGTGATGGAGGCTTATGGTATCCCCTTACCCCAGTCGGTATTGGCTAAGGATCCAGAGGAAGCGGTCGGGGCGGCTGAAAGCATCGGCTATCCGGTGGCCATGAAGATAGCCTCTCCCGATATCTTGCATAAGACGGACATCGGAGGGGTAAGGCTCAATATAAGGGGCCCCGATGAGGCTAGGGATAGTTTCGACCTCTTGAACTATCGAGCCCTGCGTTTCATGCCTGAGGCTGAGATATGGGGAGTGCTGGTTCAAGAGATGGTTGAGGGTTGCCATGAGGTGCTGGTGGGGATGAGCCGGGACCCACAATTTGGGCCCCTCTTGGCTTTCGGTTTGGGTGGGATCTACGTGGAGGCTCTCCAAGATGTGACCTTCCGCATCGCTCCCGTGGCCCGCTGGGAGGTCAAGGAGATGCTCTCCGAGATCCGCGGCTATAGTCTACTTCGGGGCGTGCGAGGGGAGAGCCCAGCGGACCTGGAAGCGATTGTGGATTGTATGTTGCGGGTCTCCCAACTGGTGACCGATTTCCCAGAGATCGTAGAACTGGATATAAACCCCCTTATAGTCTGCGAGGAGGGAAAGGGAGCGGTGGCTGTCGATCTGAGGATGGCTCTACAATGATTAAGCAGGTTTTATCGGTGCCTCGGTGGCGAAGGAGGAGAAATGGCTGAAAAGGCGGTGGCGGTATACGTGACTTCAGCGGAGGCCTTCTCCGGCAAGAGCTCGCTATGTGTAGGGTTAGGTTTGAGGTTCCGCCGCGATGGGTTCCGCGTGGGCTATATGAAGCCCATAAGCAGCACGGCCAAGCGGATAAAGGGGCGCGCCACAGATGAAGATGTGGAAGTCATCAAGGAACTCTTTCAATTGGAGGAGGATTCAGAGACCCTGGCCCCGGTCTGCCTCGACCCCCTCACCTTGGAATCGATCCTTAAGGGGGAGAGGGTCGACGTAAAGGGGTGCATAAAGAGAGCCTATGAGCAGGCGTCTAAAGATAAGGACGTGATGCTCTTGGGAGGCGGGGCCTCCCTGAACGATGGAGCCTTGGTTGGTCTCCCATCTCAAAAGGTAGCGGAACTTCTGGGGGCCTGGGAGTTGGTTATCATCAGATATGAGGACGATCTGTCTCTGAATAGTCTGCTCCTGCGCCAGGAGGTCTTTGGCCCATCGATGTTGGGGGCTATCCTCAACACCGTCCCTAGGCGGAGGCTCGAATACGTGCGGAGGACGGTTAGGCCCTTCCTCGAGGATCGGGGGATAAAGGTCTATGCTGTTTTGCCGGAAGAGCGGATTCTCCTCTCTATGAGTGTGGGAGAGTTGGCAGAGGTTCTGGGGGGACGGATACTCAACTCTCCGGAGAAGGCGGATGAGTTGGTGGAGTATCTGATGATCGGGGCTATGAGCGTGGATAGCGCCCTCTCCTACTTCCGCCGGAAGCCCAACAAAGCGGTCATCACTGGCGGCGACCGGCTGGATATCCAACTGGCGGCCCTGGAGACCTCTACCAGATGTCTAATCCTCACCGGCAACCTCCATCCCAATGCCGTCATCCTGGCGCGAGCCGAGGAGTTAGGGGTGCCCATGATTTTGGTGGGCCAGGACACGCTAACCGCCGTGGAGATCATCGAGCGCTACTTCGGGAGGACCCGTTTCCACCAGAGGAAGAAGATCGAGCGGTTCGAGAAACTATTAGAGAAACATTTCGACTTCCAGGGGCTATATCAAGCGCTGGGGTTGAAGTCAAGGTAGAATCGCGAAGGGGCGAAGGGGCGAATTTCACGAAAAGGTGGTTCAGATAGTGCAGGCTGGTCGCTCTACAAAGGGATACGATTTCGACGACGTTACAGGCGAGATAATCGGAGCCTGCATCGAGGTACACAGAAACTTGGGGCCGGGCTTCCAGGAGGTAACCTATCAACGCGCTCTAGCCTTGGAGTTACAAGTCAGATCGTTAGATTTCGTGCGAGAGGAGAAAGTACCCGTCTACTATAAAGGAAAGCAGATAGACACACGCCGGGTTGACTTTGTTGTCGAGGGTTGCTTGGTGGAGATCAAAGCCAAGCGGGAGTTCGATCCCGAAGATTACATACAGACCCTTTCCTATCTCAAGGCGTCAGGTTACCACTTGGGTCTTCTGGTCAACTTTGGTGGCAAGAGAGCCCAATTCAAGAGGCTGGTAAATTCTTCTTCGCCGCTTGAATCGCGAAAGCACGAAGCGCCGAAAAGGGAACGGTTGGAGGATACAAGTGGGTATTCGCAAAGGCCCTGACATCGAGATGATCTGTTTTCGCGTCGTTCTTCATCTTCGTGGATTTCGTGATTCAATACCGCTACTTTCAGTTTGATGTCTCGTACTGCATGATAAGTATGGCATTTGGAGGGCTACTATGACCATGATCGAAGATATATACGCGCGGGAGATCCTCGACTCCCGGGGCAACCCCACCGTGGAGGTGGAGGTTCTCTTGATTAGCGGGGCGGTGGGGCGGGCCGCGGTCCCCTCCGGCGCCTCTACCGGTCGCCATGAGGCCCTGGAACTCCGCGACGGCGACGAGAAGCGGTACGGAGGCAAAGGGGTGCTCAAGGCGGTGGAGAACGTGAACGAGCAAATCGCCGAAGACCTCATCGGCTGGGACGCCCTCGATCAGGCAGGTATAGACGCCCTTCTCGTGGGGCTGGACGGCACGCCCAATAAGTCGAACCTAGGGGCCAACGCCACCCTGGGAGTATCTTTGGCTGTGGCCAAGGCGGCGGCCGACGCCCTAGACCTGCCCCTCTACCGCTACCTGGGAGGCGTGGGGGCCAATACCCTGCCCGTTCCCCTGATGAACATCCTCAACGGGGGGAAACACGCCGCCGACTCTACCGACCTCCAGGAGTTCATGATCGTGCCCGCTGGAGCGTCCACCTTTAGCGAAGCCCTGCGCTGGGGAGCGGAGATTTATCATAGTCTGAAGGTGGTCCTGAAGAAGAAAGGTTACAACACCAGCGTGGGTGATGAGGGTGGCTTTGCTCCATCATTAGGCTCCAATCAAGAGGCGATCGAGGTGATCCTGGCCGCCATAGAGAAGGCAGGCTATAAGGCCGGAGAGGATATATATATCGCTCTCGACCCTGCGGCCACCGAGTTCTATGAAGAGGGAGCATACCATCTGCAGAAGGAAGAACGAAGGTTGACGAGCGCCCAGATGGTCGATTTCTACGCCCATTGGGTCGAGGCCTACCCCATCATCTCCATCGAGGATGGCCTGGCGGAGGATGATTGGGAGGGCTGGAGGCTACTCACCCAGAGGATAGGCGACCAGATTCAGATCGTGGGCGATGACTTACTAGTTACCAATGTTCAACGTCTAAAGCGGGCTATCGAGGAAGAGGCAGCCAACTCCATCCTCATCAAGGTGAACCAGATAGGGACCCTTTCTGAGGCCATAGCGGCCGTGGAGATGGCCAGGAAAGCGGGCTGGACGCAGGTCATCTCTCACCGCAGCGGGGAGACCGAGGATACCACCATCGCCGACTTAGCCGTGGCCCTAAACACTGGACAGATAAAGACGGGAGCCCCCTGCCGATCTGAGAGGGTAGCCAAGTACAATCGACTCCTGCGCATCGAAGAGGAGTTGGGCGACGCAGCGAGGTATCCGGGCCTGGGAGCGTTCAAATTAGGGTCTTTGTAGCGTCCGAGCCTGTCTCGGGCGAAAAACATCGCAGGTAGACTGCAACGTTACGTAGGAAGCGGGCTAGGGCCTGTCCTGGCATCGGTTGGGCCAGGGGCTTTAGCCCGGCGATCGTACCAGGCTCGCAATCAGTCTGGCAGCCTTTTCGGCCGCTTGTGGGTGTGCCAGTTGCCAGGCTGCTCTTCTCATCTGCTCCACGGTTCCGGGGGAGGCTATGAGTTCCCTCAGAGCAGCCATGGCCTTCTCCGACCTGGGGGTGTAGATTCCAGCACCATTTCGGACCACATAATCGATGTTCGCTTCCTCCTGGCCTGGAATAGCACTGGTTATGAGCAGGGGGAGACCGGAGACGAGGGCCTCAGATATGGTGCTCGGGCCGGCCTTGGTGATAATACAATCGGCGGCCTGCATCAGCGCAGCCATCCTCTCCGTGAAACCTGTGATGTGTATAGGGATCTCCCAGGTCCTCTCTTCTAGCCGCTCTTTTAACCTTCGGTTTCGACCTGCCACCGCTATGAGTTGCACCTCCAGCCCGGCTTTAGCCACCGCTTTGGCCACCGCTAAAAGGTCACCTATCCCCTCTCCGCCGCCGGAGATGAGCACGGTGAAAAGATCGCTCAAGCCCAACTCAGCCCTCAGGGCATCTTGGCTGGAAACTCCCTTGGAGAAAGCCAGGCCCACAGGCAATCCCACGACCTTCACCTTCTCCCCTGGAATACCCCAGTTCAGGGCTTCCTTACGCGCTTCCTCAGTGGGCACAAGGCAGAGATCGACCTCAGAGCAGACCCAAAGGGGATGAATTCTTACCAGATCGGTGATCATAGTAACCACGGGGACTCGCCTCGTCCGCTGCAAAGTCCAAACGGTGAGACGGTTGGCCAAAGGGTGGGTGGAGACGACCACGTCGGGGTTTATAGCCAAGAATAGGTCAATCAATTTCTGGAAGAAAAGTGGTTTTAGGCATCTAAGGAGAAGCCCCGTGCGCCATTGGCCTTCGGTAAGATGATAGAGGAGATGCCAAATGAGGGGTGCATGGTTCACCAGAGGGCCATAGAGCCGACCGATGCGGTTAAGGGGCGAGGGTAGACCTTGGGTTATGAGATCAACGATGGAAACCTCAAAATGAAAGGGCTCCAGGGCCTCGGCCAAAGCCAGAGCCACGCTCCGGTGACCACCGCCCACATCAGAGGTGAGAATCAGAACCCTGTGATCCGTGTCTTCCATATCGATACCTTCACTAGGTGATATCTACCGCCCCTTCTCCACTTTTGCACCTTTCCAGGGCTTTCACAGATTTGCAGCAGGAACGGTTGCCGACGAAGTATATCATAGACATATCCTTAGAGAATAGCCACCCTCTGGTTCCCGTGGTATCTTATCGATATCGCTTCTACGGAGGTGCCACGGCGAAAGAACTACCCTCTTCTTATCGGCGGTTCCGGGAGGATTTCTCCCCGGTTTGGGAAGCGTTCGACAACTTGGGTGAGAGATGCCACCAGGCAGGGCCCCTGGAAGCGAAGGCCCGTCGCTTGGTGAAGTTGGGGATAGCCATAGGAGCAGGTCTAGAGGGTGCGGTTCACTCCCACACAAGGCGTGCTTTGGCCGAGGGTATCACCCCTGAGGCGAGAAGCAAAGGCTGCTCTAATACCCCCTGGCGTTGGCAATTCTCCTGCCATGTAGTAGACTGAGCGCGTCAAAATGCCATCTGCGATCTTAGAGAAAGGTTGGGCATGGAAAACTTGCCTCTTAACCTGATAGGTGGGCTCCTGGCCTCCTCCCCTATCGGTGTGATCCTCTTCCTCATGGTAGGGTTGAGGTGGGGGGCTGCCAAGGCTGGACCGGCGGGCTGGCTCACCGCTTTCATCGTGGGGGTTCTTTTCTTCGGAGCCACTCCGGAACTCTTAGCCTATTCCCAATTGAAGGGGGTGCTTCTTAGCCTCTTCGTGCTTTACATCATTTGGATGGCTCTTCTTCTCTACAACGTGGTGAAGGAGGCGGGGGCCATCGACGTGATCAGCCAGGGGATCTCTCACCTCACGGGGGATAAGACCCTCCAACTCTTGATCTTGGGATGGGTCTTCAGCGCCTTCCTTCAAGGGGTAGCCGGCTTCGGAGTGCCCATAGCGGTAGTAGCGCCCCTTCTCCTGGGTTTGGGCTTTGAGCCGGTGGTAGCGGTAGTGGCTCCGGCTATGGGCCACTCTTGGTCCGTCACCTTCGGTGACATCGCTTCCTCTTTCAACGCCCTCATCGTCACTACCGGCCTCTCTGGCCTGGAGTTGGCCCCTTGGTCTGCTTTCTTCCTGGGGGTAGCCTGTTTCGGCTGTGGTCTCTCCTCGGTGCACGCTTGCCAGGGGGGACGGGCTTTACGCCATTCCTTGCCCGCCCTCTTGGTCATCGGCTCGGTCATGGCCTCCGTGCAGTACTTGTTGGCGACCCGTGGTCTCTGGAACCTAGCCGGCTTCGTAGCGGGTATGGCTGGATTGGTAGCCGCTTTTGGGATGACCCGTCTCCCTCCCTATCGAGGGCAAAAGCCAGCCCCTTTGAAGGCCTCTAAGATGGGACTGGGGGTGGCGGTCTCGGCCTATCTCCTTCTCATCATCATCGTAACCGCGGCCGAACTTTGGACGCCACTACATCGTCTCCTCAACCAAGTGGTGATCACCGTTCACTTCCCCCGGGTTGAAAGCGCTCTCGGTTGGGTGACCGAGGCTGGGGTGGGGAGGAAGATCAGTCTTTTCGGCCATGCGGGGGCCCTTCTGGCCTATACCTCCATCTTGGCCTACTTCATATATCGGCGGGCAGGCCTCTATAGAAGGGGAGCTGGCTTTACCATCCTTTCCCAGACCGCACGTTCCGCCACCCCTTCCACTATCGGAATAGCCTCTATGGTGGGGATGGCCATGATCATGGATCACACCGGCATGACTATCATCTTGGCTCAGGGCCTATCTCGCCTAGTTGGCCAGGCCTTCCCTTTTCTCTCCCCTTTCATAGGGCTCCTGGGAGCCTTCATGACGGGGAGCAACACCAACTCTAACGTGGTCTTCGCTCCCTTGCAGAAGAGCACCGCTGAACTGATCGGGGTGGCTATCCTGGTCATCCTAGGGGCTCAGACCACGGGGGGCTCGTTGGGGAGCATGTTGGCCCCGGCCAAGATCATCGTCGGTTGCAGCACCGCCGGGCTGGAGGGGCGAGAGGGGCTCGTTTTGAGGAAGACCATCGGCTACGGCCTGGCCATCACGGCTCTAGTGGGAGGGCTCGCCTGGCTGATAACCCGGGTGTAAGTTGCCTCTCTAGGCTTTGACCTTTCTCGTCCTGATGGCCACATCTAGGCCCTGCTCTTTCCCTTTGGCGGCCGATAGCGGGAGAGACACCTATCGCCCTCTCCCAAGGGTTGGTCACCAAGGGAAGAGGAGGCTATTCTGGAGAGGGTTGCTCCTCTGGGGGCGGCGCTGGCTCTCTGGTCCCACAATAGGGGCAGAGGTCCCAGGCGAGGTGAAGGAGGCGGCCGCAGTTAGGGCAGGTCTTTCTCAGTTGGGTGTGACAGTGGGGACAGAGGAGGTAGTCGGGCTCGATGGGACGCTTGCAGGCTGGGCAGGAGTCTCGCTCTTCGATATCTTGGAGCAGGGCTTCCTCCTCCAGTGACCGTTGATAAGCCTCGGCTAGGGTCTCTTGAGGGCGGAGGATGAAATAGAGCAGAAGCCCCGGGAGGTTGAAGACCAGGACTAGAAGGGTGGCCAGAAGTTGGACAAATATATCCCGTGATCGAGAGCGGATATCTCGGAAGGTCCAGATGACCAGGCTTAGAAGAAAGGCCAAGAAATAGAACCCCAAAATGAAGCCGCTCACTATGAAGATAGGTCCTAAGTCGACTTGCATCGCCTCTCCTATGGTAATTAAGAGTGTAGTGCATTATACCATCTTTTCTTCCCCTTGTCATCTCTAAAGAGACCTTAAAATTTGCTCCTCTCTCTCCTTTGGGGAAGTTGTTTATTTGTATGCGCTCCCCTCTTGTGGTATAATCAAAAAGGAAGAACCTGGGGCGGGAGGGACGAAATGATCAGAGTGACGGTGGACAGCATAAAGGTTAGCCTCATCTCCAACCACCGTGTTGTAGTCCTCAAAGATGAAAACACGGAGCGCTACCTCCCCATCTGGATCGGCCCCTTTGAAGCCGACGCTATCACCATAGGTATGCAATCCATAGAGATGTCACGCCCCTTGACTCATGACCTCCTCAAGTCCCTCATCGATGGGTTAGAGGCTTCCATCTCTCACATTCTGGTCAACGATTTGAGGGATGATACTTTCTACGCCCAAATCGTCATCGAGTTCAATGGCCAGTGCATAGAGATCGACTCCCGCCCTAGCGATGCCATCGCCCTTGCTGTCCGGGCGAAAGTGCCCATCTATGTGGCCGAATCGGTGATGGAGAGGGCGGGCATCGCTCCCAGCGAGGATAGGGACGTCCTCGCCCCGGAGGAAGAGGAGAGGCTAGCCCCCTTCCGCGATTTTGTAGATAGCCTCGATCTCGATGATCTTGATGGGGGGTAGGCATGGCCACAGTAAGGCTACCCCCCCAGAACATCGAGGCTGAACAGTCGGTATTAGGCAGCCTCCTTATCGACCGTGACGCGGTGCTTAAGGTCTCCGCTTTTCTGCGCCCCGAAGATTTCTACCGCCAATCCCATAGTCTTGTCTATAAAGCGATATTGGATCTCCATGAAAGACGTCAGCCCGCGGATCTGATCACCCTCTGCGATGAACTGGAGCGGCGAGGGCAATTGGATGAGGTAGGAGGGCCCAGTTACCTCACTTCCCTCATCAATGCGGTGCCCACCCCGGTCTATGTGGAGGACTATGGGCGGATCGTGGAGCGGGCGGCGGTGCTCCGGCGCCTCATCGGGGCGGCGGGGGAGATAGCGGGTATCGCCTATGCGGAAGCCGATGAAGTGGATCAGATCATCGACCGGGCGGAGCAGATCATCTTCAGCGTGGCCCAACGACGGATGGAGCGGGATCTGGCTCCCATCCAGCAGGTGCTGGATCGATATTACGACCGCATCGAATACCTATACCAGCATCGGGGAGAGACCATCGGCCTTCCCACCAGCTTCTACGATCTAGATAAACTTCTCGGCGGGCTACAACCAGCGGATCTCATCATCGTAGCCGGTCGACCTGGCATGGGGAAGACTAGCCTAGTTCTAACTATGGCCGAGGCGATGGCTCGGAGGCAGAAGGCCACCATCGCCCTCTTCAGCCTGGAGATGCCTGGGGAGCAAGTGGTGCAGCGCCTTATCTCTGCCACTACCGGAGTCCCCTCCCAAAGGCTGAGAATAGGCGAGATAGAGGAGAGTGAGCTAGAGGTATTGGCCCGCGAGATGGGCCGGCTCTCCGAGATGTCTATCTTCATAGATGATACTCCGGCCATAACCCCCATGGAGGTGAGGGCCAAGGCTAGGCGGCTGCACGCCGAATACGGGGTGGACCTGGTCGTCGTCGACTATATGCAGTTGATGAGGGCCGGGATCAGGTCCGAGAACCGGGTGCAGGAGGTCTCCTATATCTCCCGGCAACTTAAATCCCTAGCCCGCGAATTGAGAGTTCCCTTGGTGGCTGTCTCCCAGCTCTCGCGGGCTGTCGAACTTAGGGCTGATAAGCGGCCCGTGCTTTCCGATCTTAGAGAGTCGGGCTCCATCGAGCAGGATGCGGATGTGGTGATCTTTATCTATCGGGAAGTGATCGAGGAGGATTCCGAGGATACAAGCCTGGCGGACATAATGGTGGCCAAACACCGCAACGGCCCCACCGGCCAGTTCCAGCTCCTCTTTCAGAAGGAACGGGCAAGGTTCGTGAACTTCAAACGGTCTGAGATGGCACCCGAGCCGTCCGGGGAGATGGACTAGAGTTCAGGGCGGATAGGTGATGAAAGGGTTTACTGGTTTCCCGGAAGGAAAAGTGCGCTTCACCCCCCTCCCCGATCTCTTCTTTAGCCAACTCGTGCCCCGCATCGATAATCTACCGGAATTGAAGGTCACCCTCCATCTCTTCTGGCTCCTCCACGGTAAGAAGGGCCATCTCAGGTATGCTAGCCTCCAGGAACTAAGGGAAGATCCCTTGCTCCTGGCGGGGTTGTCCGTAGAGGATCCCGTCCCTCGGGATCCCGTAAAGAAGGGAAAGGTGGCTGGCCGCCGCCCGGAGGATCTCCTCGACGAAGGGCTGGAGAGGGCTGTGGCCCGGGGGACCCTCTTACGGGTTTCCGTAAAGGATCCCCAGGGAGGTGATAGCCAAGAGAGTTGGTATTTCTTGAATGACCCCCCATCGCGCCAGGCTGTGGAGAAGATAGAGCGGGGGGAGTTGAGGCTGGAGGGGATGGTTTCGAGGCCAGGGGAGGGAGTGGAGGTGGAACGCCCTAATATCTTCGCCCTCTATGAGCAGAACATCGGCCTCCTGCAACCCCTGATCGCTGAAGAGTTGCGAGATGCGGAGAAGACCTACCCTGCCACCTGGATAGAGGAGGCTTTCAAGATAGCGGTGGAGCGAAACGCCAGAAATTGGCGGTATATACAGGCTATCCTTGAGCGGTGGGCTCGGGAGGGGAAAGACGACGGAACGACTAGAAGAGATTCTAAAGAGGAGCGGTACCGATACATCGAAGGTGAGTACGCCGACTACATCGAGCACTAAGCGAGAGCCATCATGTCCCATCTGTGGTGGGCTTGGTTATCTCTATCGGGATGTGGCCCCCGGCCATCCCGATTTCGGCCGCCCCATCTTATGCCAATGCAAAGAGAAAGAACTGGAGGAGAAGAGGCTCCGGGATCTGCGAAGGGCCGGCAACCTAGGGCTCCTCTCCCGTATGACCTTCGACACCTTTAAGCCCCAGGGATACGGCTTACCCCCCCGCCAACGGGAGAATCTGAAAAGGGCTTACGACTTGGCCCAGGAGTTCGCCCAGGAGCCCAAAGGGTGGTTGATCCTCAGCGGGGGTTATGGCTGTGGCAAGACCCACCTGGCGGCGGCCATCGCCAATTATCGGCTGGAGCAGGGAGAGCCAGTCCTTTTCGTGGTGGTGCCTGATCTCTTGGATCACCTGCGAGCCACTTTTAGCCCCGACAGCACTGTGGCCTACGATGCGCGGTTCGAGACGGTGCGCACCGCCCCCCTCTTGATCCTAGACGATCTGGGAACCCAAAGCAGCACCCCTTGGGCGAAGGAGAAACTCTATCAGATCATTAACTACCGCTACAATGCTCAACTCCCCACGGTCATCACTACCAACTCTCCCCTGGATGAGGTAGACCCCCGACTGTTGTCCCGGATGACTGACCCGGACCTATGCCAGATCTACGTCATCGAGGCCCCGGACTTTCGAGCCTCTGGCGGTGAGAGGGATGAGGGGCAGAGCATCATCAGTCTCTACGCCGATCAGACTTTCGAGGCCTTCGATTCCCATCGCCCTGAGTTACCCCCTAACGAGCAGAAGAACCTGCGCAGGGCCTACACCATCGCCAAGGAGTACGCCGAGGAGCCGCAAGGGTGGCTGGTCTTTATGGGGATGTACGGCTCTGGCAAGACTCACTTGGCGGCGGCCATCGCTAACTATCTCCACCGGCAAGGGTACCCCGTCCGCTTTGAGGTCGTCCCTGACCTATTGGATCACCTGCGGGCCACCTACAGCCCCTCTAGTCCCACCTCCTACGATAAGAGGTTCGAGGTGGTGCGCGAAGCGCGGTTTCTCGTCCTCGACGACCTGGGGAGCCAGAGCGCTACTCCCTGGGCCCGGGAGAAACTCTACCAGATCTTCAACTACCGCTATCAGGCCAAACTTCCCACGGTCATCACTATGCGGGAATCCCTGGAGGAGGCCGACCCTTGGCTCGCCTCTCGGATGCTCGACCACTCCTTATGCACCGTCTACACCATCCTGGCCCCACCATTCCGAGGCGGGGTGGTGGGGAAAGGCAAGAAGGCCAGAAAGCGGTAGTCTGATACCAGGGTGATCTTTGGGGGACGAGGACTCTCGTCCCTTTTTGGAAGGAGGGGCCAAGATCGCTCTTAGGGATGTTTTCGTAGGTCTCAGCTGTCGGCTCCTGGGGCTCCCCTTTCGCTGGCGGAACTCCCCTGTCTTTCCCCCCTCGCCCCGGGCGATCTTGATTTTGAAGCCTTGCTGCGTGGGAGATGTTCTCCTTTCTACGCCTCTTGTGGCCAGCATACGAAGGGCCTACCCCCAGGCCCGCCTCGACTACGCGGTGGGCCCCTGGTCTCGCCCCCTCTTGGAGACCAACCCCCATCTGGACGGCCTCGTCGATTGCGGACGCGTGGGGAGCGGCCGGTATGGTTGGAGCCACTACTGGGCTCTCGTCCAACGGTTGCGAGCCGGGGAGTACGAGGCCTGCTTCGTCTTGGAGCGTTCTCCTTTGATGGGCCTCCTCCCCTATCTGGCCGGTATCCCCCACCGCGTGGGGCTAGATAGCGGCGGGCGGGGCTTCTCCTTGACCGTGCGCGTGCCCGTAGAAGGGATAAAACATGAGGCGGAACTCTACCTGGACACGGCCCGGGCGGTGGGCATCGAAGTCGAGCGCCCAGCCTTGGAATTCCACCCTCGACCTCAGGAGCGAGAGCGAGCCCAAGCCTTGTTAGGCGAAGCCCGCCCCCTGGTGGTCATCCATCCCGCCGGGGGCCGCAACCCGGGGATGTACCTCCTGGCCAAGCGTTGGCCGACGGAGCGGTTCGCGGCCGTCGCCGATAGGATAATAGAAAGTGGCGGCTCCGTGGTGCTCATCGGCGGCCCAGGGGATGAAGGGGTGGCGGCGGCGGTGATCGAGCGCATGAGCAACGAACCCCTGGACTTGACAGGCCGGCTCACCTGGGGGGAGACGGGAGCCTTCTTGGAGAGGTGCGATCTCTGCCTGGGGAACGACACCGGCGCTATGCACTTGGCGGTGGCCGTGGGGACCCCCGTGGTGGCCATCTTTGGCCCCTCCGACCCCCGAATGTACGGCCCCTACGATAAAAGAAGCGTGGCCCTGTGGAAAGGGCCAGAAAGCCTCCCTCCCTTGAGGCAGGTCAAGCCAGAAGACGCCTCCATCGAGGCCGTGACGGTGGAGGAGGTTTGGGAGGCAGTGGGGAGGGTGTTGACGAGCACGGAGGATTGATTTAGACTGAAGATTGGCGCAGAGCCTCGGCGGAGGTGGAGGGCACGCCCGAATCTTCTGCGGCAGGGGGAAAGGGGATAGCTATGGGACGCTTTGACAAACAGGTTGAGAGAAACCTAAAAGGAATTCAATTCGAGAAAGATGGTCAGATCCACAAGGCAATCAAACTATATGAGAGGAATATACGGGAAAACTTTGAGGGAAACCATCCATATGATAGGTTAGCGATAATTTATAGAAAGCGAAATCAGATAGATGATGAAATACGGGTTTTGGAAAAGGCCATTTGGGTTTTTGAAAATGTTGTTCATAGAGACCGAGGTGATCGATTGCCTAAACTCCAAAAGTTCAAGAAGAGATTGGAGAGGGCAAGAAAGTTAAGAGAGAAATAGCGTTTTGAAAGAGGCGGAGATTCTGGGCGTGGTAGTGGGGTCGTATAATTGGAAGCCGTAGGTGTGGTGGTGATGGTGATAAAGAAGCTGTAAGGGAAGGTTGTCCAGCTTGCACAGTGCGAATATACGAGATCACCCAGATATGATGCGTTAGCCCAAACCCGACTTGAAGGGTCTGATCCAATGACGCGACAAGTATTCGAGAGAAACGCCGAGGAATTGTTGATGGCTATCGAGGGTTGCTTGAAAACCCGACTGGCAACGCCTGGCTTGCTCTTGCTATACGCAGGCATTGATATTATGGCCTGGCTGAACCGTCCAGAATCTCACCCTGATGTGCGACGCAGTGACTTTATTGGGTGGGCTGACAAGTATCTTCTTCCCGGTACAGGACTTGCGTGCAGCGCAATAGACCTGTACGCAGCGAGATGTTCGCTGCTTCATTCATACACGGCTGAGTCACGGCTCACACGCGAAGGTGACGCCAAACAGATCTTCTACGCCTGGGGTGTGGGCCGTGCCGAAGATCTCCAAGGGTTGATAGACTATGTTGGCACGCACTCAGCAGTTGCGGTACATATTGAGCATCTATTTGATGCCTTCCGTCTTGGAGTCGAACGCTTCAAAGAAGCTCTGTCCAATGATCCCGACCAAGCCAATCTAGTCTACAAACGTGCAGACAAATTCTTCTCGAACATCCCGCCGTTGAGTATTAACACCGGCTTCGCCTAACGCGCGGTGGCCGGGCTGACGCCATCCAAATGTTCCGCGGTAGGGTGAGCGGTATAGTCAGTCGGGCTGGTAGGGCTGGGCCAGGGGATAGCGAACGATGATGGGCAATCGCCCTAGCATCATCTCATTCTTCACCAACCTGCAAGCGCCCATGCCCTGGGGGCGGAAGGTGCGCTTGCTGGTGCGCAGCAATAGAAAGGAACAACGGTGCGACCTCAACCTTGCGCGGCGGGGGGACAACCACTGATGGAGGAATCGTTCTGGGGGATAGGTCTATCCTAGCAAAGATTAGCGGAAGCAGAAAGAAAAGGAAGAGGGCCGTACCGAGGGAGGCGCCCAGAGGAAGAAAGGAGATAAGATAATGCCTACCTTTATCACGCTGGTTAACTATACCCAGCAAGGTATCGAGAACGTTAAGGAGAGTCCCGCCCGCTTGGATGCGGCCAAAGCAGCCTTCCGGGCAGCCGGCGCGGAGATCAAAGAGTTCTACCTGGTCATGGGTCGGTACGACATGGTCCTGATCGGCGAGGGGCCCGATGCTGAGACCGCGGCCAAATTGGCCCTGGCAATCGGATCACAAGGCGCCGTTCGCACCGAAACCCTCCGCGCCTTCACCGAGGAGGAGTACCGAAAGATCGTCGCCGCACTGCCCTGAGCAGCCACTGGGTGCGCGGCACCACAGAGTCCTGGGGTGCCTCCCTCCCCCACTCCTTCCTCATCATGTGGTGGACGAGGCAGGGTAAGAGGTACGATGAGCCCGGCTGGTAGGGTCAGGCCAGGAGTGAGTGAACGATGACGGGCAATCGACCTAGCATCACCTCATTCTTCACCAACTTGCAAGCGCCCATGCCCTTGGGGTGCAAGGTCCGCTTGCTCCTGCGCAACAACTGGATCAAAATACGCAGGCGGAGCAGCTGCTGTGGAAATTATGGAGAGCCTGGCTGTTGACAGGTCCCGCCTGAGAGACTGGGCCAGTCTCCTGATCTTTCGTAGGAAGGGGCTACAGGGTGCTCAACTTTCCGCGGCAGGGAGAGAAGGAGAGCGAAAAAGTTAAAAAGGAAAGGAGGGGTTATGGAGAGGAGCAAACTAGCCGAGATCGCAAGAGTGGTAGCCAGCATACTCATTTGCCAGGGTGCGGGCTTAATCGGCTCGATTTTCACCACGCCCGCAATCCCAACCTGGTACGCAACCCTGAGAAAGCCACCCTTTAGCCCACCCAATTGGTTGTTTGCCCCGGTTTGGATCACCCTCTTTACCCTCATGGGGGTATCGGCGTTCCTTGTCTGGCGTAAGGGTCTAGGCGATCCACAGGTCAAAGTAGCCCTGAGCATCTTCCTCGTCCAATTGATCCTCAACACCTTGTGGTCGGTGGTATTCTTCGGACTCAGGTCCCCTCTTGGCGGGCTCATTGTGATCTCCATTCTCTGGGTGGCTATACTGCTCACGATACTCAACTTCTCTAAAGTATCGATGGCGGCAGGGCTACTGCTTGTGCCTTACATCTTATGGGTAAGTTTCGCGGCACTCCTCAACCTCTTCATCTGGAGGCTCAATAGTTGAGGTTGTGGAGCATACATCCTGAGTATCTAGAACCTTCTGGGGCCGGGTGAGGGGTATGGTGAGCCGGGCAGGTAGCGTGGGGCCAGGGGATAGCGAACGGTGACGGGCAATTGACCTAGCATCGCCTCCTTCTTCACCAACCTACAAGCCCCCATGCCCTTGGGGCGCAAGGTGCGCTTGCTTCTGCGCAACAACTGGATCAAGGTTCGAAGGCGGAGCAATTGCTGTGGCCATCCTGGAGAGCCTGGCTGTTGACAGGTCCCGCCTGAGAGACTGGGTCAGTCTCCCCATCTTTCGTAGGAAGGGGATAGTGGTGGAGGAACCCGCCAGGATACGTGACGAAGGAGGAGGCGAAAATGGCAAAGGTATTGCGATGCAGCGATGTGGGTTTCGACTGCGGTTTTGTGATCCGGGCTGAGACTGAAGAAGAGTTGATGAAGAAGGTTGCTGAGCACGCCGCAGAAGTGCACGATATCAAAGAGGTCTCTGAAGAGGTCGCTGCCAAGGTAAAGGCGGCCATACGGGACGAGTAGCCTTCGTGCAAGATCTGCCAGGCGACACCGGCGAACTCTACGGCGGGTTCCTCCACCTCATCCGTGGCTCAACCTTCTGCGGCAGGGTGAAAGGTACGATGGGTCCGCCCGGTAGGCCGGAGGCAAGGGAATAGCGAACCGTGACGTGACGGTCAATAGACACGGAGAGCCTGGGCCGAAGACGCTGCGTCACAAGGTTTCCTTGTGTTGCATGCCCTGCCCGGGCTCTCCACCTACAAACTTATCACCTCCTGCCCAGGCCGTCAATGGGAAGATGGTACCAATTCGTTGACTAGAATCGTGAAGAGGGACAGTGCATGAGAACCGGAGACGACCGCGCTCTACCATAATCTGAAATCTTCTGTAGCAGGACGAGAGGGGACAACCGCTGATGTCGCAATCCAGTGGAGGAGCAGACTAATGCCAGCGAGGATTAACGTAAGCGTAAAGGAAGAGAACCCCACCGGGTGGGTCTTCGAGGTGGTTGTATCCGAGCCGGGGAGCGAAACCGTTCACACGGTCACGCTGAGCAAGACTGACTATGAGCGGCTAACCGAGGGAAAGGCCCCGCCCAAAAACCTGATCGAGCGCTCCTTTGAGTTCCTTCTCCAACGGGAGCCCAAAGAGTCTATTCTCCGCCGCTTCGACCTCACCAAGATCGGCTTCTACTTCCCCGAATACGAGCGGGAGATCCGCCAAAGACTCGGCTAGCCTCCCCTATCCCATGTCCCCCAACTCGTAGAGTATCGCCGAGGCGGCTACCAGCCCCGCCGTCTCGGCTCTCAATATGCGGGGGCCTAAGGTGACAGGGATAGCCCCGTATCTCTCCCCCTGCTCTATCTCCTGGGGGGTGAACCCCCCTTCTGGGCCGATGAAGAGGTTGACCGAAAAGGGGGCAGGCTGGGTGCCCCTGAGGAGGGAGCGCAAACTGTTGTTGGTCTTCCCTTCCCAGGGGACGATGGTCAACCCACCTCGGCTGGCCTCCTGCCAGGCCTGGCGCAGAAGCAAGGCTGGCCGGAGGAGGGGAAGGCGGCCCCGCCTCGATTGCTCCGCCGCTTCTAGGATGATCCGCCTCCACCTTTCAACTTTCTTCTCCCCGATATCCTCCAGGCTGGAGATGATACACCGGGCGGCGACCACGGGAACGAAGGCCACCACCCCTGCCTCGGTGCACTTTTGCAATACGCTCTCGAAGGCTTGTCCTCTAAGTAGGGACTGGTAAAGGGTTATCTTCGTGCGCGGCTCGCTGGTGACCAGACTCTTCTGCCGGATCTGCCCCGCTACCTGTTCCCGCCTCACCTCGTCCAGTTCCACCTGGTATTCCCAACCGGAGTTATCGAGGAGGATGACCCGGTCGCCGGGCTTCAAGCGGAGGACGTTCCTTATCTGATGGGTCAGAGGGCCGGTGATCTCCACCCCTTCCCCCTGAAGCCATTCTGGGGGGATAAAAAAACGGTGTAGATGCATCCTATTGGGACTTACTCCCCCTTTCTCCTTCCTATCAGGGTAACCCAATCTCCCTTCTGAAGAGGGATCAACTCCTTGAGTCCCCTCTCTCTCAGGGTCTTCCTTGCTTCCTCCTCTTCAGATTTCATGATTCCGGCGGCGATGAGGAGACCCTCTGGCTTTAGGTGGTCGAGGAGGCCCTTTGCTATAAGATCGGCTATCGTCCGGGCCAGGATGTTCACCACTATCAGATCGAAGAGGGACCCCTTCGCCATCTCCTGCGACCCCTCTTTCACTTTCACCGTCCTACCGACACCGTTAGCCAGAACGTTCTTCTTCGCTATCTTCACCGCCAAAGGGTCGGTATCCAGGGCCAAGACGGCGCTTGCTCCCAGTTTGGCGGCGGCGATAGCCAAGATGCCGGAGCCGGTACCGAGATCGAGGACCTCTGCCCTGCGAGAAAGGTGCTCTTCTAGGGCTTCCAGGCACATCCGAGTAGTGGGGTGGAGCCCCGTCCCGAAAGCCATCCCCGGATCGAGGATGATGACCACCTCACTGGGTGAGGGGGCATACCTCTGCCACGAAGGGCATACCACCAGGCGATGACCGATATGCTGGGGCTCGTAGTGGGCCTTCCACGCCTCGGCCCACTCCTCCTCTTTCACTTCCCTCACCTGGGGCTCGGGCAAGGGCCTCATCTGCCCCAGATGCCAGAGGGCTTCGTAAAGGGGCTTCAACCTCTTGTCCTGTGAGGGCACGAACGTCTTCACGGTTACCAGGGGGTCATCAGGCGAGGCCTCCACCACCGCTCCTCCCTCTCCGTACTGGTTGAAGAGTTCGCTTATCGCTTCTGCGCTCTCTTCATCAACCTGAAGGCTTATCTCCAGCCAGTTCAAGGTCCTGCCTTTCATGGGGAGAGGTTAGAGGTTGAGAGCATCCCTTACCCTATCCAAGAACCCCTTTTCGCTCTGGGGGATCACCTCTTTGCCCAGGCTCTTGGATAATCGCTTGAGGAGGTCTCGCTGTTCCTCGCTGAGGTCGGTGGGGGTAACCACATAGACGGTGACCAACTGGTCGCCGCGGCCATCGCCTCTTAGGTGAGGGATACCCTGATTTCTCAGCCTGAAGGTCTCGCCCGTCTGGGTGCCCGCAGGGATAGTAAGAGTGGTCGTGCCCTCCAAGGTGGGCACTTCCACCTCATCGCCCAGGGCGGCCTGGGCTATGTTGATGGGCAACTCCAGGAGGATGTTGGAGTCTTGGCGCTTGAAGTAGCGATGCTTCTTGACCGAGAGGTGCATATATAGGTTTCCGGGCGGCCCACCCCATAAGCCCGCCTCTCCTTCCCCATCCAGGCGGAGGCGGAGTCCCGAATCGACGCCCGCGGGGATGGTTACCCCGATTTTCTTGGTGACGCGGACGCGCTTATTCCCTCGACATTCCCCACAGGAGGTAACCACCACTTCCCCCACTCCATGGCAGCGGGGGCAGGTGGTCATACTGACGAAGGAGCCGAAGAGGGACTGGCGGACGTGGCGCACCTCGCCCGTGCCTTTGCACTCGGGACATCTGATGGGCTCCGTGCCCGGCTCAGCGCCCGTCCCGTTGCAGCGGGGGCAGGTATCCAGGCGGGAGACCTCTACCTCCTTCTCGCAGCCGAAAACCGCCTCTTCGAACTCAAGTCTAAGGTCATAGCGGAGGTCGGAGCCCCGCTGGGCGCGGGATCGGGGGCCGCGAGGCCGCATCCCAAAGCCGAAGAGGTCCCCGAAGATATCGCCAAAGCCGCCGAAGCCCCAGTCCATATCGCCGAAGCCGCCCACATCCGCGCGGCCGAAGCGGTCATAGTTGGCCCGCTTCTGGGGGTCGTTTAGGACCTGATAGGCCTCGTTTATCTCCTTGAAGCGGGCCTCGGCGTCGGGGCTGTCGCTCACGTCAGGGTGATACTCGCGGGCCAGGCGGCGGTAGGCCCGCTTTATATCATCTTGCGAGGCGCTCCGGGGAACGCCCAATATCTCATAGTAATCGCGTCTAGCGCTCATGGGCCAGTTAACAAATCTAGTTCCTTAAGAGGGAGCCTCACGCTTCGCGGTAGGCTTCCAAGAACTCGTCTCTCGAGATCCCTGCCTGGGTGCAGATGGCTCGTAGCGTTGAGCCTTTTATCTTGGGGTGATTAGGCATGGTTAGTGGCGTTTTGGTACCGTCGGGGTTCTCTCGCACCATAGCGATATGCTCTTTTTCACGAACCAATTGAAAGCCGAGGACCCCCAGTGCCTTGACCACCTTTCGCTTGGGTGCATCCACTGGCCATTTGGCCATCAGATAGATACCCCTGTCTCGGCAACAAAGGCTTCGATGATCGGTGAGTCGGTCTCCAGAACCTCTTCGCCAAAGGTCTCGATATGGAAGCGGATGGCCGATTTCACATCAGCCAGAGCCTCCTCGTATGTATCCCCCTGGCCGACAACAACCCCTTTCAGTCCCAGCGGATATGCTACATAGCCATCGGGATGTTTCTCAACCACTACTTTGAACTGTTGCATCGTAGTATCTCCTCTCAGTGCCCTCGCGCTCTCTAACTCCTAACTGCCAAAACGACTGGCAAGGGCAGGTTACGGGATATTCGGAAAAGTATCCACTCTTCTAGGGTCTCTTCCAGTTCATCGCGACATCCTTCAAGGGTGCTGGCATTAGCATAGATACCCTGGAAGCCGGGGATCTCACCGTAGAAGGTATTATCATCGGGAAGGATTTCATATCTGGCCTTTTGCATTGTTGCGCGGATATATCTGGTTAACATAGATGCCTCCTCAAGAACACCACATATTATATGCGAGGTTCAATTGATATTCTTATCCCCCACTCCGCCTAATGAGTATTTTCCCCGGCCGAAGCCTCGATTCCATTCAAAATTAGGGACTGGAGCCTTTCCCACAGGGATCCTGTAAGGATAGGCGGGACTCCTGCCAGAAATCGCGTCTAGCGCTCATGGGTTAATAGGGCAAAGCAATCCACTCTATCATTATTCCCTTATGTGCTCGCTGCTTGTGCTGCATTGTCATGGACTTCAAGCAGATCTATCGGTGGCCGCTCGTCGGGGAACCGTCCTTTAAGTCCGCGCACAAAATCATTGAAATGTTCCAGAGCGGATCTAAAGCGAGCGGGGTCCGAATCAAAAAGCCCGGACTTGATAACTGCCCATTGATTTCCCTCGCGACCGCCTTGCTGGACAAATTCGCGTAAGGCTTCATGAGAGGAAGACCGCCAGCTAAAACAACCCATTGGCATCCAAGAAGAACTGGCATTCTGATCTGCATACACAAGGCTTAACAAAAACTCGAAGGTGTCAAAAACACGTTCATATTCGTCATCAGCAGGCAAATATGCTTTGAGGGGCCCGCGGAGAACCTCAAATAGGTGGTTGCTACCAGGAGTGTATTCACGCGCAGCGTTCGGCCGCGGGACTAGGCGCCCTGCATCGCCAAAGACGCCTGGTACATACACTTTTGTAAGTATGGGTACTCTGCCCTCATACGCGGATGTCAAACGGGGTTCAACAAGTATTAGGGGAAGGTGGTTAACGTGGCCGCTCCCAAGACTGGCAATACCAGCGGCGTACATGAGAAGCAAGGAAGGGTAGAGACGCAAGTGAATTAGCACCGTATACCCAGATGCCGCCGGAAATGCACTCAACCTTTCTAGTGTCCGCTTAACTAGGTCGCTATGAGCGCCGTCGTCGAACCAGCACAGTGTTGCAACAACGTTTAGTAAGGTCTCGGTAACAGCCTCGTAGTTACGCATGCGATCTTGGAACAGGGCTTTCACGTCTCCTTGTGCTGTTACCTGAAATCGGGGTCCGCTAATTTGAGTATACACACGTTCAACCTCTTCAGAAAGCAGGTCATGCAACTGGATTCTGAACCGATCTTCCGCGAGAAGCTTTTTTACCGTGGCCACAGCTACTTCAGCCGAGACAGGATGCGCCGCACTTACTGAGCGAAGAGCATCCAATTTCTGTGCAAGTTCACCGAAGAAACTGTCAGCGCTCTCAATTTGAATCGTTTTTGCATCGCGATGACGAATTAATCGTTTAGCCTCGTCCGTCAGTTCCCCACGATGTGCCCAATAAGTTGTGTACCTACGGGACGGGCAGCGAAGTATCGCTGATCGGAGTGCGGAGTCCCATTCAGCTGACCATCCGCAGACAATCAAGCCAAATTCATCTAAGATGGTATCTAGATATTTGTTCAGCTCAGGGCTATATGTGGCTAGTTCAGCCTCCGTGTTCTTGATCCGGGTGTCTCGGTAGTCGCCGTGGAGTTTGACAATAGTGCACTTGGAATGCACATAGGGTCGAGCGCCCTTGAGAGCATCATCAGTGCTTATCACATCCGGGGACACACCAGCCTCTTCGAGAGCCATCTCAAGTAGTCGATCAAAGTTGGTAGTAAGCACAACGCGGAAGTATCCATCATGAATTAGTTGCGCTAGGGCCCTGTGGGCTGGCGTGGGTAGCTTAAGCCCTTGTTCTCTCTCCTCGTCAGTTGGTTCGAAATAGGTGCGAAGAAGAGCGTTTCGTTCTGAGGGCGTACCTGCTAGGGTTTCTAACAGCTTGTCATAGTTTGGATCCTCGTTGAATGTGGACCGGTACCATGATACGGGATCAGGCTCTGGATCCTCGCCTTTAACCCTTGCTAACTTCCTAATGAGATCAACAACAATTTCCCACCCGGTCGGGATGCCTGCAGCTCTGGATACTCCTGAGCCCAGAAGCAACCCATAAGTGCCTGGACTAGCGTCAACCGATAGCGCAAGCTGAAGAAGGTAATCGTTCATTTTCGAAAGCCAATCCTCCGTGGCCTCTTACAAACAGGGGCGAGAGCCTAAGGCCCCCGCCCCTTCTCTTTACACCTCCCTGAACTCCCCCTCCACTGTCCCCTCATCTTCCGGCGGCTTCTGCTCGCCTTCCGGGGGCGGGGTGGGGCCTCCGGCGGCTTCGTACATCCGAGCGCCGATCTTCTGCAAGACCTGGCCCAACTCCTCGGTCTTGCGGCGGATGAGGGCGATGTCCTTGCCCTTCATCGCCTCTCGGACCTCCGCGATCTTGGCCTCTACCTCGCTCCGGATGTCGCTGGGCACCTTGTCGCCCAGGTCGCGCAAGGTCTTCTCTGCCGTGTAGGCCACGGTGTCGGCGTAGTTTCGGGCCTCGATCTCCTCCTTCCGCCTCTTATCATCGGCCTCGTGCTCCCTGGCCTCCTTCATCATCCGCTCGACCTCATCGTCGGTGAGGCCGCTGGAAGCGGTGATGGTGATATGCTGTTCCCGGCCCGTGGCCTTATCCTGAGCCGCGACGTTGAGGATGCCGTCGGCGTCTATATCGAAGGTCACCTCGACTTGGGGGATGCCCCGCGGCGCGGGCGGGATGCCGTCCAGCATGAACCGCCCCAGGGTCTTGTTGTCGGGGGCCATGGGCCGCTCCCCCTGCACCACGTGGATCTCCACCGAAGTCTGCCCATCGGCAGCCGTGGAGAAGATTTGGGACTTCTTGGTGGGGATGGTGGTGTTCCGCTCGATTAAGGCCGTAGCCACGCCCCCCAGGGTCTCGATGCTCAGGGTCAAGGGGGTAACATCCAGGAGCAAAACCTCCTTCACCTCTCCCTTCAGGACGCCGGCTTGGATGGCCGCCCCCAGACCCACCACCTCGTCGGGGTTAATCCCCTTATGGGGCTCCTTGCCGAAGAACTCCGCCACCATCTTCTGAACGGCGGGCATCCGCGTCTGCCCCCCCACCAGGATCACCTCATCGATGTCCGAGGGCTTAACCTTCGCGTCTTCTAGCGCCTGCTTCATAGGGGGCATAGTCTTCTCCACCAGATCCCCTACCAATTGCTCCAGTTTAGACCGGGTAAGGGTCATGGTGAGGTGCTTGGGGCCGGAGGAGTCAGCGGTGATGAAGGGGAGGTTGATCTCCGTCTGCATCACGGTGGAGAGTTCGCACTTGGCCTTCTCCGCCGCCTCCTTCAGCCGCTGGAGGGCCATCCTATCCTCGCGCAGGTCTATCCCTTGTTCCTTCTTGAACTCGTCGGCTATCCAGTCGATGACCCGCTGATCGAAGTCATCGCCCCCCAGGTGGGTGTCCCCGTTGGTGGATTTCACCTCGAAGACCCCCTCGCCTATCTCCAGGATAGAGATATCATAGGTGCCGCCCCCCAGGTCGAAAACGGCTATCCGCTCATCCTCCTTCTTGTCCAGGCCATAAGCCAAAGAGGAGGCGGTGGGCTCGTTGATGATGCGCAAGACGTTCAGTCCCGCTATCTTGCCCGCTTCCTTGGTGGCCTGCCTCTGGGAGTCGTTGAAATAAGCGGGGACGGTGATCACCGCCTCGCTCACCGGCTCGCCCAGGTAGGCCTCCGCGTCCCTCCTGAGTTTCTGGAGGATCATAGAGGATATCTCGGGTGGCGAGTGCTCCTTACCCCCCATGTGCACGCGCACATCCCCATTTGGGGCCTCGCTCAGTTTGAAAGGCACCAGTTCGATATCGTGCTGTACCGTGGAGTCCTTATACTTGCGCCCCATGAACCGCTTGATAGAGAAGACGGTGTTCTCAGAGTTAGTTACCGCTTGACGTTTGGCCACCTGGCCTACCAGCCTCTCCCCCGTCTTGGTGACCGCCACCACCGAAGGGCAGAGTCGCGACCCCTCCGCGGTAGGGATCACCGTGGGCTCTCCACCCTCCATAACCGCAGCCACGGAGTTGGTGGTCCCTAAGTCTATACCTATCGCCTTAGCCATATCTATCCCTCCTCAATAGCGCCTTATTATGCGCCTTTCTCCTTTGCTACCTTTACCAGGGTTGGTCGCACGACCCTATCGTGCAACTTGTAACCCTTCTGCAAAATATCTATGATCTGGCCCCCCTTGTATTCTTCGCTCTCCTCATGCACCACCGCCTCATGGATGGTGGGATCGAAATCCTTTCCTACCTCCGCCCCTATCTCGCTCACCCCCTCCTGCTCCAGAATAACCTGGAGTTTCCGGTAGATGAGGAATATCCCCTCCACCCAGGTGAGAGTGTGTATCTTATCCGGTATCGTCTTTGTGGCCCTCTCGAAGTCATCGAGGGTGGGGAGGAGTCTGGCGATGAGGACCGAGTTGGCGAACTTCAGGAGCTCCTCCCGTTCCTTCTCATTCCGCTTCTTGAAGTTGGCGAACTCGGCTCGGGCTCGCTTCCACTGATCCAGGTACTCTTCCGCCCTGGCCCTTTCCTCCTCCAGGGCGGTGCGGAGTTCCTCTGGCGTCTGAGGTCCCTCGGGCAACTCGGCCAGGGTCTCTTCGGCTTCGGCAACCTCCTTTAGAGGCTCTTTCTTTTTTGGCATTTCGATGTGACCTCCAGATGTCGTTATGTAGTGAGACCGTAGGATTCAGAGAAAAGATCGCTCATTAGGCTCGCCATGTAGCGCACCGCGGAGATGCATCTCTCATAGGGCATGCGCATGGGGCCCAAGACCCCTAGGATGCCCATCGCCTCCTCGGCCACGCCGTAGTGGGTCAAGACGATGCTACAATCCCTCGCCTCGCGCCAGCGACCTTCTCCTCCGATGAAGACCTGCACTCCCCCCTGGATGAGTTCTACCTCCGCTAGAAGGGACTCGAGGAAGGTGCGGCGCTCCAGCATACCTAGAACCCTCTCCATCCTCTCCACCTCGGCGAACTCGGGTTGGCGTAGGATATTTGCGATCCCGTCATGGTATATCTCGCTGGCTCCCCTTTGGTCAAACCCTTCCATTACCTCTATCAGATGTTGAGATACCCTCCTCTTGAAGCCTTGGAGACCAGCCATCTGGGTCTTTATCTCTTTGCTTGTGAGACCACCCAGCCTAACGTTCAGTTCGTTGGCTAGATGGCTCAACCCCCCCTGCTCCAAGGGTGGGGTGGAGGTGAGGATCTCCTGCCTTAGGCTGCCCTTGTGGAGAACCAGGATTAAGAGGACCACCGACTCGCCCACAGAGATAAGGTCTAGATGCTTTAGTCGAGAGCGAGCCGCCTTGGGCGCTGTGACGAGAGCCGCGTTCCGCGCGCTGCGGGCCAGGATGGCAGCCGAGAGTTTCAGCCATTGATCTAGATCCATTCGCGCTTGATGGAACTGATGGCGGATCATACGCTGTTCTTCTACGGATAGCGCTCTCTCCTCCATCAGATGCTCCACGAAGTAGCGATACCCCCTCTCCGTGGGGATCCGTCCGGCTGAGGTATAAGGGTGAGTCAGATACCCCGCCTCTTCCAGGGAAGCCATCTCATTCCGGATAGTAGCCGAACTTACATTCAAGCCCGGTTGCCCTACCAACGCCTTGGAGCCCACTGGAACGGCGGTAGCGATATACCCACGCACTACCAGATCCAATATAGTCTTCTGTCTCTCCGTCAACATTCGGACATTCCGCAAGTAATTAGCACTCTCTTCATTAGAGTGCTAAAAAATGATACCACGAATTCCCCTCCCTGTCAAGTGCTAGTCTCTGAGGTGCTCTTAATAGGCGTTACTATCTGTGAAGACCGAGAGGAAAGTTTTGAGGATTATCTTGATATCGAAGAGTATGGACCAGTTTTCGATGTAGTAGAGGTCGTACTTGGTCCGCTCCACGATGGAGGTATCGCCTCGAAGCCCGTTTACCTGGGCCCACCCGGTCAGTCCTGCCTTCTCTTGGTGCCGTTCCATATAGCGAGGGACCAGTTGCTTGAACTGCTCCACGAAGATCGGCCTTTCGGCCCTAGGCCCTACCAGGCTCATCTCTCCCAAAAGGATGTTTATCATTTGAGGTAACTCATCTAGAGAGAAGCGGCGGAGGAAGGCTCCTACCCTCGTGCATCTAGGGTCCTTCTTGGTAGCCCAAATGGGTCCCGTCTCATCCTCTGCGCCCTCCTTCATGGAGCGGAACTTTATCATCTGGAAGGGCACCGAATCGAGCCCCATCCGCTCTTGGGCATAGAAGACGGGGCCCTTAGAGTCCAACTTTATGAGGAGGGCCAGAAGGAGCATGAAGGGGGAGAACAATACCAAGGCCACGGCGCTGACCACGAGATCCATTGCCCTTTTCAGGGTCAGTTTCCATCCTCGCAGGGCGATATCCCGCACGGTGAGGAGGGGGAGTCCTCCCAGATCGCCCACGCTCACCTCAGAGGCGATGATCTGGAAGACGTCGGGGAAGACCTTGATGGTTACCCTCTCCTGACGGCAGTCGGAGATAAGGGGCAAGATCTCGTCGTGAGAAGCCTCAGGCAGAGCGATGATCACCTCATCCACCTCATACTCTTTCAAGAAGGGGGCAAGTTCCTTGGTTGTTCCCAATAGAGGGGCGCCAAGATCCTCTGATGAGGGCGCATCGTTACCCACAAAGCCCACCACCCGGTAGCCCAGGCCGGGGGAGCGACGGATGGCGTTAAAGATCATCTGCCCCACCTCCCCTGCGCCCACGATAAGGGCTCTCTGTTCGGCGATACCCCGGGCTTGGAGAGCCCATTGTAGCCGGGCGTAGGTGAGGCGGCCCAGAGTGGTGAAGAGGATGGTTAGCACCCAGGTGTAGGCGATCATGAGACGGGGATAGTCTGGATTGTTCTTGAAGATAAAGTAACTGAAGGCCACGGCGATGATGGTACCGATGGAGGAAGCAGCGAAGAGAGAGTAGAACTCATCGATGTGGGAGAGAGCCCGCTTACGGTGATAGAGTTTGTAGAAGAAGAAAGCGGTAACCACGGTCACGATCTGAATACCCATCACCCCTAGATAGCTGGGGAAGGGAGG
>DAOULQ010000111.1:0-3188 GCA_034419095.1 Anaerolineae bacterium
AGGAAGGTAATGCGTGATTCAACCATCTCTCTTTACGGACACAGGTACAGAGTCCCGCCGGGCTATATTAACTGTCGCATTTGGGTCAAGATCATCGGAGACAAGGTGATCTTTGAGGCGATGGATATTGTATGGCATCGCCGCTTTGCTACTAGATCGTGTATGTCCTCTCCCCTCGCAACCGACTGATTTCTGAAGGTCTTCTGGACTTTACTGATCGAGGTAGATGCGGACAAAGTCTGCTGGACTTTCTGGCCGCAGTTTTGCCTAGAACCACCAGGATCGATCTCGCGCAACCTGTTCGGCCTGCAACCTTAATAGAATACCGTAGGATGTGCCATTTGGCAAATTGTGACTGTAGGAGAGCCTGGCTGCTTGTCGCCATTGACGGGGCAACGCTACCCGCCTTGGCGCGCACTTCAAGGCATGACAAAGCTACCACAGTGTAGCATATCTACCGCTCAAGTCACCGGCTTTGGATACGAGAGGGGCAAAGAGCAATCGTGAGGACCGACCCTGGGGTATCCACTGGGAGAGTGGGTGGTGTAGCGGAAGGTCAGGACTCCCGAATGGTAGATGCCTGGTGGAGAATCCTTGGGCGGTGTGAGCGAATGAGTGGATGCGAGCTATTGACAGGGAGAGCGTTTCGTGGTATGATAGGTGAGGAGGCAGGACGTATGACGTCAGACGCTCTTAACCTGCGGAGTGATAGGCGACCTCTCTACATTCAGGCAAAGGACCGCCTGGAAGCCCTAATCGTATCAGGGGACATCCGGGCCGGGGAGAAGCTGCCTGCTGAGACGGAGCTGGCGGAGCAGTTGGGCATATCCCGGTCTACTCTGAGAGAGGCGCTCAAACTGGCACAGATGGAAGGGCTGATCGCTCAGAGGCACGGGCTGGGGACTTATGTCACCCACGGTGGCACTCTTATACCCGGAAGCCTTGACAGGCTCCAAAGCGTGCGCACGATGGTAGGTATGCGGGGCCTTGATTGCAGCATCGAGGAACTAGAGATCGTGGAGAGCGTCGCTGGCGAAGAGATGGCTAGGCTGATTTCCGTGGAGGAAGATGAGCCGGTGCTGGTTATCTCCCGGGTGTGGGCCCTCAATGAGCACCCTATCGCCTACATGGTGGATACGTTGCCCTTGCGGATCATGCCTCTGGCGGACCTCAAGCGGACTTTCGAAGGATCTGTATTGGACATGTTGATTGAACAGGGAGAGCCGTCGATAGACTACGCCCTCACGGACGTTATGCCCGTAGTTGCTGATGAGTTGTTGGTCGCGAAGCTCCGGGTCTCTCTGGGGTCCCCGCTGCTTCTGGCAGAAGAGATCCTGCATACCTTGGAGGGGGAGCCCTTCGAGCATTCTCTCAACTATCACGTTCCGGGGTACTACCGCTTCTACGTCGTCCGCCGACTTGGGATATAGAGCGATAGGACGAGCCGTATCGAGAGATGACGAGAGCATACAATGAAACAGGAGGGACTATGCAACCAAGGAAGGTCATCATCATGGGCGCAGGCGGGCGTGACCTGCACAACTTTACTACCTTTTTCCGAGATAACGACGCCTATGAGGTGGTCGCGCTGACCGTTACTCAGGTGCCTTTTCTGGCTGGTCGCTCTATTCCGCCCGAGGTGGCTGGACCTAGGTATCCGGACGGCATTCACCTCTTTGATGAAGCTGAGTTGGAGCGTCTTATCGTTGAATTCGATGTGGACGTAGTGGCCTATTCGGTGATCGATGTCTCTCATGAGCATGTCATGCATATCGCTTCCCGCTGTCTCGCTGCCGGGACCGACTTCATGCTATTGGGGCCGAAATCCACCATGCTCAAAGCATCCAAACCTGTGGTGGCCGTTACGGCGGTACGCACGGGGAGTGGCAAGAGTCCCACGGCTCGCCGCGTTTGCGATGTGCTCCTCGGGCTGGGGAAGAAAGTAATAGTTTTCAAGCACCCAAATCCCTACGGCGATCTCGCGGAGCAGGCCTTTCAGCGCTTCGAGACCTTTGAAGATCTGGACCGCCACGAGTGCTCCATCGAAGAGAGGGAAGAGTACGAACCTCACATCGCTCGTGGGATTACAGTTTATACAGGTATTGAAACCCGAAAGGTCTTGAAGGCGGTCGAGGAAGAGGCCGAGGTCATCGTCTGGGATGGTGGCAACAACGATCTGCCCTTCCTCGTCCCGGATGTGCACATAGTGGTGGCTGATCCCCATCGTGCAGGTCACGAGATCACCTACCACGCTGGTGAGTCCAACCTGCGGCGAGCCGATGTGGTGGTGATCAACAAGGTGGACACCGCGGACCCAGAGGGTGTGGCCACGGTGCGACGGAACGTAAGTCGCTACAACCCTCGGGCAGTGATAATCGAGGCAGCCTCACCCATCTTCGTCGATGACCCTGCGCTTATCCAGGGCAAGAGCGTCTTGGCGATTGAGGACGGCCCCACCCTGACCCATGGAGGAATGACGTACGGTGCCGGCGTGGTGGCTGCACAGCGGTTCGGGGCGGCGGAGTTGGTGGATCCTCGGCCCTACGCGGCGGGCTCCATCACCGAGGTCTTCGAGAAGTACCCTCACATCGGCCCCCTGCTCCCTGCTATGGGCTACGGGGACGCACAGATGGAGGAGCTACGCCGGACCATCGAGGCAGTGCCATGCGACCTAGTGCTGGTAGCAACCCCTATCGATCTGCAACGGGTGATACAGATCAACAAGGCTGTGCAAAGGGTACGGTATGAGCTACAGGAGATTGGGCAGCCAACACTTGTGGACGTTCTCCGTCCCCTTGCTTAGAGTTCGAGTCAGAATGGTTGAACACGACAACTCGTCGAGATAGCGACGAATATGGTACGTGCTGGTGCAAGCGCGGCGTGAGGAGACGTATGTTTGGAAAGAGAGGACGAAATGGCTACATATACTGACACAATGTCGAAGGCTCTGTTCGAGGAGGCACAGCACAGCCTAGCCGGCGGCGTGGGGAGCCACGCGCGCAGTGCTGACTTGGGCTTTCGCCCCTTTCCTATCTTCATGGAGCGGGGGGAGGGAGCTCGTATCTACGATGTTGACGGTAATGAGTACATCGATTGCATGCGGGCTTTGGGCCCCTTGATTCTGGGGCATCGGCCTAAGCCTGTGATCGAGGCGGTGGTGAAGCAGATTACCGAGAGAGGGTCCATGT
>DAOULQ010000112.1:0-24829 GCA_034419095.1 Anaerolineae bacterium
CCACATCGATGGCCGCCGTAACCAGCCCACCAGGGTCATCACGCAGATCTAAGATCAACCCTCGAGGGTTCTCAGCCAAAAGATCTATGAGGGCCGTCCTCAACTGTCGAGGCGCCTGGGAGTTGAACTCATTGAGTTTGATATACCCTATCTCGCCATTCAGGAGGCGATACTCTACGGTACGGAGTTCGATCCGCTCACGTACGATCTCCACTTCGAAGGGCTCAGCAACCCCTCGCCGTCGGATGGTGAGACGGACCATCGTCCCCTTGGGACCCCGGATGAGGCTGATAGCCTCTATGAGGTTCATCCCCCATATCTCTACCCCATCCACTTCCAAGACCAGATCTCCAGCCTTGAGCCCGGCCAGATCTGCAGGCTTCCCTGCTAGGGGCTCGACGATGACCAGATAGCCATCCTCGTTCATCTCTACCAAGGCCCCGATACCCTCGAAGGTTCCAGTGAGATCCTCGCGAACGATGGCTATATGCTCTGGGGTTATGAAAGCAGTGTTTTCGTCTTCTAATGTGGAGAGAGCGCCCTGGATAGCGCCGTAGGTGAGTTCCTTGGAGTCGATGGGCCTTCCATAGAACTCGTTCTCCACGATCCGCCAAGCCTCCCAGAAGACCCTGAACTCCTCCCCTAGGACTGGTGGCGGCGCTAGACTCTTCTCCGCCGTCACCGGGGAGACGAGGATGAAACCGGCTGCCGAGCCGGCAAGGTAGGAGGCAGAGATGATGAAACCCATGAGCAGAGTGAATGCAGCGAGTTTGACCGCTTTTGCCACTATACCCCTCTTCTAGTTGACATAATACACATGGGTTGAAGAGCTCCCGATGCAGGGTAGGGGAGGAGGCTTCTCAGGTATGCAAGAGCCCGAGCCAGTTGCGGATCGCGCTGGTTATCGATATCCTCCTGTGTCAGGGGAATGTCGAGATGGGGGATAAGGCCACTCCCTTCGATCTCGTGACCCTGGGGGGTCAGCCAGTGGGCGGTGGTCACATGGATGCTGGAGTGATCGAGAAGTTCGCGAACGGTCTGGATAGAGCCCTTGCCGAAGGTCTTCTCGCCGATGATGACAGCACGTTGATAATCGCTGAGGGCTCCAGCCACCATCTCGGCTGCGCTGGCCGTGCCGCCGTTGACCAAGAGAGCAAGAGGGGTCTCGGTAGCCAAGCCTCCCTTTTTAGCGGGAAAAGGTTGGTCGTTCCCTTGCGCGTCCCGCTGGTAGAGGATGACGCCACTTTCGATGAACTGACTGGCTACATCCACTGCGGCTCCGATGAGGCCGCCGGGGTTATTCCTGAGATCTAGGATCAGGCTGGTAGCGCCTTGCAGTTGCAGTTGAGTGAGAGCACGTCGTACCTCCTCGTTTGTGCGGCCGCCGAAGAAGGATAACTTGATGTAGCCGATCCCCTCCTCTTTCAACTCCCAGGTGACTGTGGGGGGCTCGATCTCTTCTCGGGTGAGCTGGAAGATCAAGGGTTCCGGTTTACCTTCCCTTCGGATAGTCAGTTCTACGTTGCTGCCTACTGGCCCTCGAATCAGGAGGATGGCTTCGTTTTGAGAGAGGCCGAAGATGTCGGTCCCGTCCACGGCCACGATTATGTCGCCAGGACAGATGCCTGCTCTGGAGGCGGGAGAGTCCTCGAAGGGCGTCACCACAACTAGGTAGCCCTCCCTCATCGTATATTCCGCACCGATGCCCCCGTACCGACCCCGGAATTGGGCTTCCTCTATCTCCCGATCTGGGGGCTCGATGAAGAAAGTATTTGGGTCGCCAAGGGCGGCGAGCATCCCTCGAATGGAGCCGTAAGTCTGGGTCTTGGCATCGGGCAGTTCTCCATAGAAGTTCTCCTCCACCAGGTTCCACGCTTCCCAATAGACCGCGAACTCAGGCGGCTCCTCCGCGGTGGGGTGGAAGAGCTTACTCTCCTGCACCTTTCCCCCATAGGTGGGAGCCACCTGAGAGGCGAACCCCACCACGTAGGAAGCGGCAGCCACGATAGATAGCAGGAGAATCAAAGTCAGCCGTTGGAAGGTTTTATCCGTCATCTGAATTCTTGACATAATTATTGGGGATCCTCTTTGAAATTCTATCACTCTTTGCCATGGGGAGCAAATTAGGTAAGTGGTTAGAAATAGTGAAAATAGGCAGTATTGCCGGATTATTTGATACCTTGACAAAAGCCCACCTGTTGTAGGAAGTTATGTCAAACTAAGGGGGGCTGTAAGTGCTGTTTTTACATAACATATATAGTGCGAAGATGCCAGAGACAGGTTGCCAGCCCCCTACCCGGATGTTTATATGAAGTAGGGGGCATCTTTTTGTACTGGAAGGATATAGAGAGAGGGCTATTATAGGAGGTATTTCTCGAATGTGGTCTCTAGCTCCTGGGGGAGTTTCCCTTCTATGATTATGCCCTGCTCTGTATATCTCTCTAGTTTCACTAGGCCCCGCTGATGGAAGAGGCCGAGGAGGTTGTCCTCGCCGTAGGGCAAGAGGACTTTAAGGGGGATCAACTCTGCCTCTAGGACTTCTTCTACGCGCCTCAGCAGGAGGTCCAACCCCATCCCTTTGAGGGCTGAGATAGGTACACAGTTGGGGTAGCGACAGGCGATCTCTGCCAGAAGTGGCGAGAACTCCGAGGATGGAAGAAGGTCTATCTTGTTGAGAGCGGTCACCAAGGGCCTATCGTCGGCGCCAATCCGCTTCAAGGTCTCCTCCACGGCTAGGCTTTGCTCTCGTACGTGGGGATGTGTTATGTCAACGATGTGGAGGAGGAGATCCGCTTCTGTGATCTCTTCCAGGGTGGCCTGGAAAGCGGCCACTAGTTGGGTGGGGAGTTTCTGGATGAAGCCCACGGTGTCGGTGAAGAGGGCCGCTCGCCCCTTGGGAAGGGGCACGCGCCGTGTAGTAGGGTCCAGGGTGGCGAAGAGCTTATCCTCCACCAAAACATCTGAGCCGGCTAGAGCGTTCAGGAGGGTCGATTTCCCCGCGTTGGTATAGCCCACGATGGCCACCACCGGGATGGCTACCCGGCGACGTCGCCGGCGGTAGAGGCGGCGATGGGTGCGGACATCCTCCAGTTGCCGCCGCAGGTGGGCTATTCTTCGCCCTATCTCTCGGCGGTCGGTCTCTAATTGGGTCTCCCCGGGGCCTCTCACCCCCACGCCGCCAGGGCCGCCACGGGCAGCGGTGCCTCCTACCTGGCGTGCTAAATGGGTCCAGAGACGGGTTAGACGGGGCAGCCGGTACTCGTACTGGCCTAATTCGACCTGGAGCTTCCCCTCATGAGTGCGAGCGTGTTGGGCGAAGATGTCCAGGATAAGGGCTGTGCGGTCGACGATTTTGAGGTCGAGTTCTTCCTCTAGGTTCCGTTGCTGGCGGGGGGAGAGTTCCTCATCGAAGATGATCAGATCAGGCTTGAGTTCACCCTTAAGGGCCTTGAGTTCCTCCACCTTTCCCTTGCCGATGAGGGTGGCGGGCCGAGGGCGATCGAGGCGCTGGATAGTAGATCGTACCACCTCGATCCCTGCTGTGCGGGCCAACTGTGCCAACTCCGCAAGGGAGTCTTCCACCCGCCAGACCGACTTCTCTCGCTTCAATTCTACTCCCACCAAGAAGCCGTGCTCGATGGGTTCCTCTACAGGACGCGTTATCTCCTTTGTCAAGAGGACCTCCTAATCTTCCGTCAAGAGTCTCACCATCACCCGCCCTAACCGTTCCAGGCTTTCTGGGCTTATCTTATCACAGGTGTCCTCGTGGTGTGCCAGAAAGGGTAGTTAATCGATTATGTCAACTGCAGGGAATGTTTCTCTTCCGCTATTAACTCCTCATAACCTAGCCCTGGGGCGATATCCCATATCGTTCCTCGCGACCGGGGGTCTGAGTTCCTCTCGTAATAATGGGCATCCCCTACCATGTCTAAGACAATCCCCCCGCCTATCTGCACGGGATTTTATGTTTACTACCAGAGTCTTCGTATAGTCTAGCTCGAGACTGCTTGGTTTTTTGTTTTTGGATAGGGTGATTTTGTCTGACTACGCGAAGACCGCTAACTCTCCCAAGGCACGTCGAGCGTATGCCTTATACCTAGCCCGCTTACCCCGCACCTTTAAGGGAGGCAAGAGGCCAAAGTTGGGCTTCATGGGCTGGAAATCCTCCGTCCGGGCCCGGGAGATATAATGGCTTAGAGCCCCCAACATGGTGGTGGGCGGAAAGACCAAAAGAGGCTCCCCAAATTGAATGAGACGAGCGGCGCTGAGGCCAGCCATAAGCCCTCCAGCCGCAGCAGCCACGTACCCCTCGGTGCCCGTGATCTGCCCCGCGAAGAAGATGGCTGGCTGGTGCCTGAACATCATGGTGGGCTCCAAGAGAGCGGGGGAGTTGAGAAAGGTGTTGCGATGCATCTGACCGTAGCGCACGAATTCGGCCTTCTCCAGCCCCGGGATGAGACGAAAGACCCTCTCCTGTTCTCCCCAGCGGAGATTGGTCTGGAAGCCGACCATGTTGTATAGGGTCCCTGCCAAGTCGTCCTGGCGGAGTTGCACTACCGCATAGGGACGCCTCCCAGTCTGGGGATCGATCAGGCCTGTGGGCCTCAAAGGGCCGTAAGCCAAGGCCTCTTTTCCCCGCTGCGCCAGGACCTCCAAAGGTAGACACCCCTCAAAGAACTTAGCATCCCTCTCAAACTCCCGCAATGGCATGGTCTTGGCCGCTTTTAACTCCTCCACAAAATGGTAGTACTCTTCCCTGCCTAGAGGAGAGTTGATATAGTCGCGATCCTCTTCCGCGTAGCGCGAGGCTCGGAAGACCATGCCCAGGTCGATAGAATCGAAAGTGACGATGGGAGCCAGGGCATCGTAGAAGTAGAGGTACTCCTCACCGGTGAGTTTGGCTATGGAATTGCTCAAAATCTGGGAGGTGAGAGGGCCGGTGGCTATAATTACCGGCCTGTGCAAAGGTATCTCTTGCACCTCCTGGTGGCGTATCTCTATCCGGGGATGAGTCGATATCCGCTCACTCACCATTCTGGAAAAGAGCTCCCTATCTACGGCTAAGGCTCCACCGGCGGGAAGGGCTGTCTCATCAGCACAGGCCACGATGAGGGAGCCCAGACGGCGTAACTCCTCTTTCAGGAGGCCAGAGGCCCTATCTATGAGGTTGGAACCTAGAGAGTTGCTACAGACTAACTCCGCCAGATCGCCGGTCCGATGGGCAGGGGTCATCACCTGAGGCCGCATTTCGAATAGCCTGACCTCGACCCCATGTTGGGCCGCCTGCCAGGCTGCCTCAGAGCCGGCCAGCCCCCCACCAATGACCAAAACCCGCTCCACATCGCCTCCTTAAAAAGTATACCACAAAATAGAGAGGGGGGATGGGTCTCCATCCCCCCTCTCTACCTTATCCTTTGCCCGCTAGGCGGGTTTTTGAGCCTCCACATCGATATGTACAACCCATTGGTAGATGTCGGCGTCCTCCCCTCCTGAAGGGGCGAACCCCCCTACCCTCGTCTTCAGGTCTATGAAGCCAGCGGCCTCGATCTTCTCTAAATACTCCCTTTTGTCCAGGGCCCCGGCTACACAGCCCACCCAGGCTTCCACACTCTCTTTCACCGCGAGGGGTAGATGGCCCTCGGTCACCAGATCGGAGATCACCATCCTCCCGCCTGGTTTCAAGACCCGATAGGCCTCGGCGAAGACTCTGTCCTTGTCCGGAGAGAGGTTGATGACACAGTTGGAGATGATCACATCGATGGAGTCGTCTTCGAAGGGCATACCCTCTATCTCGCCCAATCGGAACTCCACGTTTTGAACCCCCACCTTCTGGGCGTTATTTTGCGCCAAATCTATCATCTCCTGGGTCATGTCCAGGCCGATGGCCTTGCCGGTGGGGCCCACCTTCTGGGCCGCCAGGAAGAGATCTATCCCCCCTCCACTCCCCAGATCCAAGACCACCTCTCCGGGCTTGAGCCCCGCTATGGCGCTGGGGTTGCCACAGCCCATAGCCATCTCCGTGACGCTCTCTGGGAGTCCTGATAACTCCTCAGAGGAATAGAGGGCCGCAGCGCTACAAGCCTCCTCCGGGGTACAACAACTAGAGGAAGGGCAACAGCTGGTCGCCTCTTGGGCCTGGGCTGCTATCTCTCCGTAACGCCGCCGAACGGCCTCCTTGATCCTTTCCTTTTCGATCATCTTTTTTGGCTCCTCCCGCTAATAGCAATGGCCTGCCTGGCTTCCACCGGCGAAGCAGACCCTCAACCAGTCAGGTAAGGGCAACCAAATCATGGTCAGCCTTCCTAGCCGCACTCCCAAGCGCCGCCACTTCCTGGGACCTTTGGCTGCTCGGATCAGCCGGACCTGTTCCGCCTCGCGCATCACATCCTTCATGCGCTCTTCTGCCAGCCGTTGAACCGTGAATGGATTGAACCCCAACACCGTTCTCCTCCTTTCTATTGACTTTCTTAAATATTTACATACGTCTATTGATTCTCTAAAAAAGAGAAGCGCTGTCTCTAATCCGGTGATGGTAACTCCACGCAGAACCTGGCTACCATCTTGCCGCAGCACTCTTCTACGTTCTCCTGGTTGATAGAATAGAATATCTGCTTTCCCTGCTTACGGCTAGTCACCAGTCCCACATTTTTCAACACATTCAGGTGGTGAGATATGGTAGGTTGACTGATCTTGAACGCTTCCCCGATCTCCCCCACCGACATCTCACCCTCTTGCAGCATCTTCAGGATCGACTGCCTCGTCCCGTCAGAAAGGGCTTTGCAGAAATCGACACAACTGATGCTCATTCGTCCCCCAAACATATCGATAGTTTTATATACATCTATATATTATCAGACTTTTCTATTTTTGTCAAGGGCTTTTGGCTCCCAGAATCTTACAATTTGCCTGTGTAAGAGAAAGGCCCGGCGATGCAACTGGACGAGGCCCAGAGGCGCTGGCCCAAAGCTATTCTATTCATCCTTATTACGCAATAGGCTATTCAATTCACGGAGACTCTGACTTTCAGGGTATGCAAGTGATGCCTGGCTGTGTGGCTACTCCCTCCCTTCTGTTTCCGGACAACACGATAGTGGAACAGTGGCCTTCTTATGATGGCTCTGGACAAAAATCAAGCCGAGTGGTATGCTTTTTGCGTACTCCGATATCGGCCAAGGAGTTCGCTACCATGCGCGCTCAAGATATCATCGCCAAAAAACGGGATGGTCTCCCTCTATCGAAAGAGGAGATAGATTTCTTCATCCAGGGGTTCACCCGGGGTGAGATACCCGACTATCAGGCCGCCGCCTGGCTCATGGCGGTCTATCTACAGGGGATGAGCAAAGAGGAGACGATACACCTCACCGAGGCCATGGCCCGTTCCGGCCGAGTGTTGAATCTTAAAGGGGTGGCCCCTTTCGTGGTAGACAAACATAGCACAGGCGGCGTGGGCGACAAGACCACTCTGGTGGTAGCCCCTCTGGTGAGCGCTTGTGGCGTCCCGGTGGGGAAGATATCGGGTCGAGGGCTGGGCTTCAGCGGGGGGACGCTGGATAAACTGGAATCGTTCGCTGGCTTCACCTCTCAACTAGATGGGGATCATTTCCTAAGCAACTTGGCTCGATACGGCATCGTAGTGGCGGGACAGACGGAGGAGTTGACTCCCGCCGATGGGATGCTCTACGCCTTGCGGGACGTCACGGCCACGGTAGGTTGCATCCCCCTCATCGCCTCCAGTATCATGAGCAAGAAACTAGCCGCCGGAGCGGACGGCATCGTCCTGGATGTGAAGGTGGGACGAGGAGCCTTTATGAAGAGCGAGGAAGAAGCCGTTAGGTTGGCTCAGGCGATGGTGGAGATCGGGGAAGGGGTGGGGCGAAGGGTCTCGGCCGTCATATCGGATATGAGCCAACCATTGGGTTACGCGGTGGGAAACGCGCTGGAGGTGCGGGAGGCGATCGACACTCTCAAAGGCTCCGGCCCCCCAGATTTCTGGGAGCATTGCTTGGTGATCGCTACCCAGATGCTCATATTGAGTAGTTATGATGAAGAAACAGGCCTAGAGGCCCTAAGAGCCTCCCTGCGGTCAGGGAGAGGGTTGGAGAAGTTCAAGGATCTGGTGGTGGCCCAAGGAGGCGATCCAGCACCCATTGACGACCCTATGCTCCTCCCTCAAGCCCCTCTCCAGCACCCTGTAACCGCACCTCGTGCCGGTTATATCGCGGCTCTCGATGCCCAGGAGGTGGGGATGGCCGCTATGCGGCTGGGCGCGGGGCGAGCCAAGAAAGGGGAACCCATCGACCACGGCGTGGGCATAGTCCTGCACAGGAAAATCGGCGATAGGGTGAAAAAGGGCGAAAAGATCTTGACCGTTCATGCCCAGAGCGAAGAGGCGGCCCAAGAGGCGGAAACGCGCCTTCTGGGTGCCTATGCCTGGAGCGAGAAGCCTGTAGAGCCTCCACCCCTGATTCACCGCGTCATCCCTTGGTCTGGTAGGTAATCAGATGAGACCTCGTCTCTTAATATCGCTCCTTTTCCTTCTTTTGGCCTGTGGGAGCGGCTTACCCTCTTCCCCCTCTTCCTCTCTCCAATGGGCCTGGGCATACGAGACGGGTGATTACATCCGTTCCACCCCCGTTGTGGCTCAGGGTCTGGTCTTCGTAGGCTCCGATGATAACTACCTCTACGCCTTCGATACTAGAACCGGCGACCTCAAATGGCGCTTTCAAGCCCAGGATAACCTCTCCTCCCCTTTCGTCTTAAACGACCTGGTCTATGTAGGCTCTTGGGACCATAGCCTCTACGCCCTAGAGGTCTCGACAGGCGAGTTGAGGTGGAGATACGAGACCGAGGGGTGGGTCACCTCCTCCCCCACAGCAGCCGGTGACCTGATCTATGTAGGCTCCACAGATGGCTACCTCTACGCCCTTCAGGCTGAGAGCGGGGAACTAATCTGGCGGTGGGGGCCGGTGGGCCCCATCAACTCCTCCCCTACCCTGGAGGGAGAGACGATCTTCTTCGGCTCCGACGATAACTACCTTTACGCCTTCGACACTGGAACCGGTGACCTCAAATGGCGCTTTCAGACCGAAGGCTTTGTGCGCCCTTCTCCTGCCCTATCCCAAGGGCTGCTCTATGTGGGCTCCGAGGATAGGCACCTCTACGCCCTTCGGGTGAAAGACGGGAGCCTGGTATGGACGCAGGAGACGGGCTTCGCCATCAACTCCTCACCCCTGGCCGAGGAGGGTGTCGTCTACGTGGGATCGAACGATGGTTGCCTCTATGCTTGGGAGGCCAAAAAGGGCAAGCCTCTTTGGCGGTACTGCACCGATGGGCCTATCCGCTCCTCCCCCACTATCTTCAAAGAAATCCTCTTCTTCGGCTCCGATGACAACAAAGTCTACGCGCTGGAGGCTAAGAGCGGCGCTCTCCTTTGGAGATACCCCACGAGGGGTGATCTATCGACCCCCGTTATCCATGAGAACCTTCTCTATGTAGGTTCCCTCGACGCTCGGCTCTATGCTTTTCGGATAGTGGGTGAATGAGATGGGTTATCTGCCCCAAATCGTTATCTTGATCATAACGCTCCTTGGCTTGGCCTTGCCTATGCAAAGGGCTTCTGTTGGCCCACCCCAACTCCTCTACGAGGAAGCCCAAGAGGCGGACCTGACCACAGCCCAGGCTCTCTACCGCCGCCTGATAGAGGGTTTCCCAGAGATAAGCGAGTACCTTCTTCTGGCTAGCGCCCGGGCCGCTATGCCCGATGTGGAAGCGGTGCAAGAACTGAAGAATATAATCGACTATCGCCCCCACAGCCCGGCCGCATTCGAGGCCCATCTGATCTTGGCCCGCTATTACGCCCATTTGGGAGAAGAAGAAGCCGAGGTCCAATATAGAGCGGCCTTGGCACTAGAAGGTTCCATAGCCTTGCGCCTGGAACTGGCCCGTCATCTGGAGAAGAGAGGCAAAGTCGAAGGGGCCTATCAGGAGTACAAAGGGCTCCTTTCAGATCATCCGGTGGCCTTCGAGGATATGCGTCGCTTGGCGACCGACCCTTTGGTTCTGGCCGCCGATCTCAACGCTGCCCTCTACTTCAGCGACGCTTTGGAGTCCCTCCAAGTGGTAGAGGAGCCAAACTTTCCTCGGGCCAGAGCCTTGGAGGGGTTGGGGCGTTACGAGGAGGCCAGAACCGAATATCAAGCCTGGCTGGAGGGGAATCCAGAAGATGGAGAAGCGCGCCTGGGCTTGGCGCGGACCCTGGCCCGTCTGGGTTATGTCCAGGAAGCCCTGGAAGAGTGCCAGAAGGTGGAGAGTTCGGAGAGTTTACTAGCTCAGGCGGAACTCTTGGAGGCTCTCGATCCAGAAGAGGCTTTGGAGATATACCGAGACCTCCCTTACTCCTACGCTTGGTGGAGGGCAGCCACCCTCCTGGAATGGCAAGGAAAAACAGCCGAAGCGTTGCCCCTTTACTCGCGCCTCTGCCGCTCGGATACCGCCTTGGCCGACGATGCCGCCTATCGGCTGTTCCTCTTGGCCCAAAGAGTGGAAGATCCCCAGGCTCTGGATGAAGCCTCCGCTCTCCTCACGGAGTTGGAGCCTAGTTACTTTGCTCTCTTGGCTCAGAACCGAGGTTTCTCCCCTGTCGTGGCCCCTCTTCCTCCAGATGGCGACCCCATCTTAGCAAAGGTGAAAGCCTTGGAACTCTTGGGACTGAAGCGTTTTGCCCGTAGGGAACTCCTCTTTGCGGCCCGCTTCGGCGAGAGCCCAGCCATGGAGTTAGCCATGGCCCAGGCCTTATCGGAGCAGGGCTTATTGCGGGATGCTCAGAGGATCGCAGTCAAGGCGCTTGCGACCCTGGATGCCGCTCCCCTCCCCCTTTGGAGGCTGGCCTACCCTAAGCCCTATGGTCAGGAGGTGGAGGAGGCGGCTGGGGAGTTCAGCCTGGACCCCCTGCTCCTCTACGCCATCATGCGAGAGGAGAGCAGGTATGACCCAGAAGCGATCTCTCGGGCCTACGCCCAGGGGCTGATGCAGATCATCCCCTCCACCCGAGAGTGGATCGTCCAGGAGATGAAGATAGAGGTAGATCCCACAGAGATCTTCGACCCTGGTATGAATATACGCCTGGGAGCCTGGTATCTCCACCACCTCGTGGACTACTTCGGAGGTGACTTGGACTACGCTGTAGCAGGCTATAACGGCGGGCCGGGGAACGTGAACGCTTGGAAGGAGAACCCTCTAATCCAGGAGAAGGCCGACTTCTTCCGCTGGATCGGCCTATCCGAAACGCGAGAGTACCTCCCCAAGGTGCTCTTGAGTTACGAAGTTTACAAGTGGCTAGAGCAGGTGGAGGAGGAACAGCCCCTTTCACCCTAGGGCTTTATGCAGAAGCCACGCTCCCCAGCCGATGGTGACCCCCATAGTCAAGACGGAAAAACCTATCCCCCAATCGAGCCATTTTATCCCGAACCAGAGGTAGAGGATGATGAAGGGGTAGGCGGTGATATAGGATTTGATGGCTAGGGGGATGGGGGTCTTATAGTGGTTGCAGAGGGCCAGGGTGAGGTTTATCCCTGGATAGGCCAAGCCGTAAAGGGCTGCCCAGAAGCCGTTGAGAGCCCCCACCCAGGCTAAACCGGCGACTACGAATACTTCCCTTACGTGGTCGCAAAAACCGTCCCAGAGGGCTCCAAAAGGGCTAGAACGGCCCAGATGGCGGGCTAGAGCCCCATCTATGCCATCTATGGCGATGCTGGCTGTGATGAGTAGGAGGGCCAGCCGGGGGTGGGGGGTAATCATTATGACTATGAGAAGTCCCAGTGGTATCTGAGAGAAAGAGACGAGGTTAGGCGGCACCCTCAGCCAGGCCAAGAGGAGCACTATGGGGTGGTAGATTCGCCCCAGGAATACCCGGGCAGGGTCACGGAGGCGCTTTTCCAGGGCGCTGTAAGAGTCAGGGGAGGATAGCTGCTCGACCATGGCAAGAAGGTTATCACGGGTTCGCCAGGGGGTCAAGTAGGGGCGGGGCTTGTGCCCGTCCTGCCGCTTCGGGTCCTGAGAGCCCTCAGGGTCCGTCCTTTCAGGATCCCGTGGGAAAGGAAGTGCAGCGAAGGGTCCCCGCCCGCAAGACGGGAGGCCACGAGGGCCTCCCCTGCTCTCGAAAGACGCGCCTCTTGTAGGTCGGGTTTCTATACCCGACCTCTGGATTGGTGCTTGTCCTGGATTTCAAATCCGGGACAAGCGGGAGCAGGTAGGAGTTAGGGGAGGAGGGCTGCTCGACCATGACGGGGTAAGGATAACATCAGCGCCTTAGCCCCTCAAGACGAACATGGTAATATCTTGCCAAGCCATTCAGCGACAACCTTTTGGGCATCTGTAGCCAGACATTGCGCATCAAGGATCAATGTGAGAGCGATGTCCTGACAGTCCTGAGCACTAAGCTCTATTCTGTTGCCCAGCTTCCAAACTTTGGCGACCGTTGAAGTCCTTGCGGTTATTGGTTGCCCCCTAACCTCGAACGGCAAGCTCGTGATCTCTTGATCTTCACAAAATAGCCGGACATGAATTAGCTCAATTTGCATACAACCATTTTCGTCTAAATCCCATGTTTCGACCCGTCCTTTTCTATGGATTAGACAGTGCCGCAACTGATTTAGACTCAACAGTCTTGCAAGATGAGGCTTATTAGCTAAAGGCCATCCCTCAGAATCTGGGTATACTTTCCGGCAGATAACACGCAATAGGCCTTCAACCGATTTCCACCGGACTTTGTTTCTCACCTGCGTTCTTATTTGATTATATTGGTCTCCCCTGATCTTGCCCCCATTCTTACGTGCAGCCTCCCCAACTCGGAGAACGAGTAACAAGTTCCGCAAGAACTCCTCCAATGCTGCTATCATTGCCACGTGTGAATAGCGGGTCGAGTAGTCAGCGTACTCAGATGTCACTCGATTCAGCGCGCTAGGGTCAAAAATGACGTGGGCGCTAGGTGATTCAGTCCCTCTGAATTGGATTATAGTATCTGGGGATGGTAGCTCCGCTTCGGGTGGCAAAGCAGCGACTTGCGTGCCAATTCGTCCAAACGCCGCCGCTTCGCCCAGATCGGCAGCAAGGGTTGCCATGTGCGCAGAAACAGCCCCTGAAAGATCCACCCTGTGTTCAGTCACTCCCACCTCCCACCTCCCACCTCCCATCACCACAATCGGATGCTGGAGTTGATCCACACCCTATCTTCCCTCCACCATCCTCCTCAACCCATCTTCATCCACCATCGGGACGCCCAACTCCTGGGCCCGGCTGTACTTGGTGCCGCCGGGGTCGGCCCCTACTAGGAGGTAGTCGGTGTTCCTGCTGACGCTCCCGGTGACCTTCCCGCCGTGCTCTTCGACGAACCTGGAAGCCTCCTCTCGGCTCATGGTGGGCAGCGTCCCGGTGATGACGAAGGTTAAGCCGGCTAGAGGCCCTCTGAGCGCCTCTGCTTCCTCCGCCAGGCGCTTGATCCGCACTCCGGCCTTCCGCAACTTCTCTATGAGTTTCCGGTTCCGCTTTTGGGAGAAGTACCGGACGATGCTCCCCGCGGTGTGGGGGCCCAGCCCCTCTATCCCTTCCAGTTCGTCTTGGCTGGCGGCCATTAGGTCGTCGAGGGAGGCGTAGTGTCTGGTGAGGAGTTGAGCCACTGTGCTCCCCACATGTTTTACCCCCAAGCCGGTTATGAGCCTCCATAAGGGCTGCCCCTTGGACCTCTCGATGGAGGCCAGGAGGTTGGCCACGCTCTTCTCCGCGTACCCCTCCAAGGGGAGAAGGTCATCCGCTTTCAGATAGTAAAGGTCGGCCAGGTCGTTTATCAGGCCCAGTTCCACGAACCTCTCCGCCTGGCGGGAGCCGAAGCCATCAATATCCATAGCCGCTTGGGAGGCGAAATACTCCACATTCCGCACCAGTTGAGCGGGACAAGAGGGGTTCACGCAATATACCGCCGCCTCATCGGGAGAGTGCTCCACCGGCTCGCCGCAGGCTGGACACCTCTCCGGGGGCTCAAAAACCCTCTCCTCGCCGCTGCGAAGTTCCTCTAGGGGCTTCACCACCTGGGGGATCACATCCCCAGCCCGCTTGATGACTACCGTATCCCCTACCCTAACATCTTTGCGCCGCAGGTCATCGAAGTTATGTAAAGTTGCCGTGCTTATGGTAACTCCTCCCACCTGGACAGGTTCCAAGACGGCGTAGGGGTTGAGGGTTCCGGTGCGGCCCACATTTACCCTTATGTCAAGAACTTGAGTTACCCCCTCCTCGGCGGGGAACTTATAGGCGATGGCCCAGCGAGGGGCCCGCCCTACTACACCCAGCCTATCCTGCTGGTCGAAGGAGTTGACCTTGACCACCATGCCGTCAGCCTCATAGTTCCAACTCTCCCGCTTCTCTGTCCAATATCTGATGCGTTCTATAACCTCGTCTAAACCTTTGTGGAGGGAGATATCAGAACTAACCCTGAAGCCTAGATCTTTCAGATAGTTGAGGGTCTGCCATTGGTTATTGAGTTCGACCCCCTCGAAGTGGCCCACTCCATAGACCCAGATGCTCAAAGGGCGAGAGGCGGTGATGGAGGAATCAAGTTGTCGGACGGAGCCCGCGGCGGCGTTCCTGGGGTTGGCGAAGGGCTTCTCTCCCTCCTTCTCTCTTCGCCGGTTCATCTCCTGGAAGAGGTCGAGGGGCATATAGACCTCGCCTCGGACCTCCAGGAGGCGTGGGGGCTCTAGGTGGCCATGAACGGGGATGCGGAGGGGGATGCTGGGGACGGTCCGTAGGTTCAGGGTGACGTCCTCGCCTCGGAAGCCGTCTCCCCGGGTGGAGCCTTGCACCATTACCCCCTCTTCATAGGTCAAGGAGATGGCCAGGCCGTCTACCTTGGGCTCCAAGACATAGTCGAACTTCTCGTCTAACAGCCGGTGGATCCTTTTTTCCCAAGCCCTCAACTCCTCCTCATCGAAGGCGTTATCCAGGCTGAGCATGGGCACCCCATGCTCCACCTCTCCGAAGGCCTCCACCGGCGGGGCTCCCACCCTTTGGGTGGGAGAATCGGGAGTGATGAGTCCTGGATGGGCCCTCTCTAACTCCTCTAATTGGCGCATCAAGGCGTCATATTCGGCGTCTGAGATCTCGGGGGAGTCCAGAACATGATACCGGTAAGCGTGGTAGCGGATGAGTTGCCGCAGAGCCTCAATCCTCTCCTCCACGTCAGCCATGGCCATTACCCCTCAGAACACAATTCGCGATTCTATTATACCACCAACTGGGCGAAGGCTTATATTACCTTCCCAAGAACCAGAGAGCCACCTGGGGGGTGACTCTGACCTCCAGGAAGGCGGCGAGGAGGAGAAGGGGAACCACGAAGAGGAAGAATATCTTTAAGAAGTTGACGATAGCGAGCAAGAACCCCTCGCCGAGGGAGAGGCCTTGGGGAGGGGCCAAAATGGTAGCACCGATCTTCAGAGCGAAGGCGGTGGCTATCCAAGCAGCCGGTATCTCCACCAAGCCATGGGGGAGAACAAAAGCCGAAAGGACGATAACAGCACTGTAGCCTACACTGGCCGCCTGCCCCAGCAAGAAGCCTATCATCGCCAAAGGGATGAGGAACAAGAGAAGAGAGGCGGCTCCGAAGGAGATGACCCCCAAGAAGGCAGCGAGGAGAAGGGCTCGTACATTATGAATGAAGATGCCCCAGACGCTAAGGCCCGGCAAGAGCCCCATATCTTGCCATTCCCGGCCCAAGTCGGAATTGACCAACTCTTCCACACCCCCTCTCAGAGGATACCGCATGGCGAAGGCCCACCCTAGGAGAAGCCCTCCGACCATCACCACTAGTACCACAGAGAGGGGAGAGAGATAATGCCTCAGGAGCCTCGGCAGATGACTTCGGTAGAGACGGCCCAGGGTGAGAGGGAGTGGCTCCTGGCTTGGTATTTGACCGGGTGGCGAGGACCAAAAGCGGCTGAGAGAGCGCCGTAGTCCAGAAAGGGTGATCTCGTCATATTGGCGAGCCAAGATCTCTTCTCGGTTGAAGATCCGAATGCCAGCGCGCACCAAGGCTAGATCGACTATGAGCAGGCCGAGGATCATCAACCAGAGCACATCATACCGCATCCAGAAGAGGAGCACCGCTTCTCCTTGAAGTAAGAGGGCTATGGGAACGATGATGAAACTGGCCAGGAGGTTGGCGGCGCGTACACTGGTAGTATGGCTGGAGACCACCACAGCCCCAGCCACCATCACTAGAGCCTCCATAGTGGTGAGAACCACCACCTGGAAAAAGGCTTGTGCTGGTATATGGTAATCGGTCGTCCAGTGCAGCCCTATGAGGTGAAAGATAAGGCCCAGGTAACTGGCCGCCACAGGGAGGAGCATAGCGGCCAGAAGTTTGCCCAGGTAGAGTTCTCTATCTGAGATGGGGGTAGCCAATAGAGGCTCCAGGGTGTTTCTTTCCCTTTCCCCTACGAAGGTCTCCAAAGCGATCACCAAGGAGAAAGAGATGGGGAAGAAGCCGACGATCAAAAGGGAGAAAGGCACCAGTTGTTGGGCGATGATAGCCGCGTTATCAGCCACACCATAAGCCACGGCGAAGTTGGCGGCCACCTTGGAAGCGAGACTCATTATCCAAGGAAAGATGAGGGTGAGGAGCAAAATGGGGGTGACGATCCGCCAATCTCTAAAGGAGTCGCGCACCTCGCGCCGGGTGATGACCAGAGCCTTGGCCAACGATTCGCCGGCTCCCTTGCTCATCACTAGGGGCCTAACTTTGAGGTGAGAGGGTATCTCCATCTCCATTCTCCACAATGCGGAGGTAGACCTCCTCCAGGCTCCGGGGAACCTCGCTCAAGGTGACCACCTCCGCTCCTTCCCCTGCCAGGTGGTGGAGGAGGAGAGGGTTCACCTCCTCTGGCGAGAGGGTCCGATATCGGAACCAAGTAGGGCCATGCTCCTCGATCTCCACCCACTCTCCCGCCTTGGAGAGCAAACTATCTAGCGGTGAGGCTAAGCGCAACTCAAATAGGGGAACCCCCAGAAGTTGCCGTTTCAACTCCCAGGGCGTCCCTAGGGCGATGATCCGCCCCTGACTAATGATGGCTATACGATCGGCCAGGCTTTCCGCTTCCGCTAAGTTGTGGGTGCAAAGAAGGATGGTATGGCGGGAAGAACCTAAACCCCGAATGTAGTCCCGCACCATCTTGGCGCTGTGAGGATCCATGGCTGAAGTGGGCTCGTCGAGGAAGAGGATCTGGGGGTCATGGATCAGGGCCCGCATGAGGGCCACCCTCTGACGCATCCCCTTAGAGAACTCAGCCAAGCGCTTCTCCCTCATATCTAGGACGCCGAACCGCTCCATCAGTTCCTCGCTCCGACGCCGACATTTATCTTTTGACATCCCATACAGTTCTCCAAAGAAGTGGAGATAATCACTTAGGGACATACGGAGATATAGGCCGGGGAATTCGGTCAAAAAACCTACCATCTGGCGGATGAGTTTGGCCTGCTGCACAACGTCGTAGCCAGCGATGGCGGCCCGACCGGAGGTGGGCTTGAGGATGGAGGCCAAGAGACGAACGGTCGTCGTCTTGCCCGCGCCGTTGGGCCCTAAAAGAACTAGGATCTCGCCCTCTCTGATCCGTAGGTTCAGACTATCAACTGCACGCAGAGAGCCGAACTCTTTGGCCAGGTTTTGGGTCTCGATGATCATCTCTGATCTCTTCCCCATCTAGTGGAAGGAGAGGGTATCTTTGAACGAAGATCCAAAAGCAAAGTGGTTCTCAGCCGCATATCATTTCTCATTGTAGTGCGTTCACGAAGATAGGTCAATGGTAGAATCGTACCAGGCCGGTCCATTTTTCAGCGCTGGCCAAGGCAAGGCCCAAGAGATAGGAAAGGCAGGTATCTCCCTCGATAGATAATAAAAGCGAACCCCCTTCCATTTCTCCTCTGAAAGGGGGTCGAGTTACCTACTTGCCCTTTGAGGCTATAGCCTCAAGGATCTAGCAGCCTCTTTCAGGATGTGAGCAGACCGCCTCAACCTCTCTATCTCGATCTCACTCAAGGGGAGTTCGAGGATTTTCGCTACCCCGTCTCGGTCCACTATCGAAGGCAGGCTGAGGCATACTTCACGGAGCCCATACTGCCCCTCTAGGAGGCTGGAGACGGGGAGGACGCTCTTCTGGTTGCGCAGGATGCTCTCCATGATAGCCGTAGCCGCCAGGCCGATGGCGTAGTAGGTAGCACCCTTTCGCCCTATGATCTAGGAACCCGCTCGACACACCCTTTGGAAGATCTCCTCCCTCTCCGTCCGGGTGCACCCCCGATCACAGACCAGGCAGTATTCTTCCAGGCGCACACCGGAGATGTTAGCCAGGCTCCAGACAGGCACCTCACTATCCCCATGCTCGCCGATGATATAGGCGTGCACATCGCGAGGATCCACCCCACAATGCTCGCTCAAAAGGTAGCGGAAACGAGCGCTATCGAGGACGGTGCCCGAACCGATGACCCTGCTAGGCGGCCGACGGGAGAGTCTGACGCTCAGATAGGTGAGCACATCTACGGGGTTGGTGATGACGAGCAAGACACCTTCGGGGTTATAACGAGCCACCTGGGGTACTATCTCCTTGAAGATGGCGCTGTTCTTCTCCAAGAGGTCTAGTCGGGTCTCCCCTGGCAGGGAGGCGACTCCGGCGCTTAAGACCACGATCTCGGCCCCCTGACAATCGCTGTAATCGCCGGCCCAGATCTGGACGGGAGGAACGAAGGATAAGCCATGGTTCAGATCCATAGCCTCCCCCTCCGCTTTATCCCTCTTGGCGTCTATGAGCACCAGTTCGGTGGCTAGGCCGCAGATCATCGTCGCATAGGCCACGGTCGAGCCCACCGCTCCTGCGCCCACTATCGCTATCTTGGCCATATCAATTTCCTCCTTTGAGGCCTTTATAGCTCCCTCAGAGGCCACCCAAAACCAACTTACCCCATCCCCCGGTTTATGACCAGGGATGGCCCCGCCATCGCTTCAACCCCTTTAGTCCTCCTCCTCCCAAGAAAGCGCCGAAGGCAATGCCTCTAAAAGCCGCCAGAGTTGGTCGATCTCTTCATCATCGAACTTCGCCAGGGCCTTATAAAAACTCTGACGCCGACGGGCCCTCACCTCCTCCACCAGTTGCTCCCCCCGCCTCGTTAGGTATACCATAACCACCCGGCGGTCCGATTCCTTCCTCCGTCTCTCCACCAAACCCATCCTCACCAGTCTATCTATGATGCCGGTCATAGTGGCTGAAGTCTGCTGAGTAGCCTGGGCTAATTCGCTCATGGGACAGGCTCGGCCACGCTTCTTTAAGGATAGAAGAGCGTAAAACTGGGGAACCGTCACCCCATAGTAAGAGAGTTCGTGGGCCAGGCTCTTCCGTCCTAGCCAGGTGAGTTGGCGCAGCAACCTTTCCAGAGCCTCAATGCACTCTTCTCTTCTAATCATTTGGCCTTAAGTAAAAAGGTTAGCCTCACAATTATTTCGCTTTACAAAATTATATCTTAGGCATAAGTATCTGTCAAGTAGTTTATGAGTTTGCCCCAGCCCGAAGAACGCATATAATCTAGACATGGCAGATGTGACAAAGGGGCCCGGTACCTATCTGCTCCTTCTACGGCTGGAGGATGATAGAGAGATTGAAATCGGGAGGCTAGGAAGCCTCCTTTTCCCGCGGGGATACTACCTCTACGTGGGCAGTGCCAGAGGGCCCGGTGGGCTTCAAGCCCGCTTAGCCCGCCATTGCCGGAGGGGTAAGCATCGCCGATGGCACATAGATCACTTGCGCTGCCACGCTGACTTGATCGAGATCTGGGCGGTTGAATCCGAGGAACGGTTGGAGTGTCTCTGGGCTCAAAAACTGGCCCAGTTGTCGCAAGCGTGCCCCATCCCACATTTCGGCTCCTCCGACTGCCGATGTCCTAGCCATCTTTTCCACTTCAGAGAGAAGCCTTCGCATCGCCAGTTTGCAGATCCTTTGCCCCAGGCGAATCTCCCCGTCAACTTGATCACATTGGCATAAGAAAGGCTACTATGCTATAATTGGCTCCAAAGGAGGCTGAATGATAGAGGTGATCATGCCCAAGTTGGGGCTTACCATGGAAGAGGGCACCATCATCCGCTGGCTAAAGGGAGAAGGGGAAGAGGTGAAGAGGGGCGAGCCCCTCTTCGAGGTACAGACCGACAAGGTGAATATGGAAGTGGAAGCGCCGGCCTCGGGGACTGTGGGCAAGATATTGACTCCCGAGGGGGAAACAGTGCCCGTCGTCCAGGTGATAGCATACATCCTAGAGCCTGGCGAGGAGACTCCGGAGGAGTGGCCTATCCCGGTGGCCGTCGCTGAGGCTGCACCAGTGAAACCGGTCCCTACAAGCAAGGCCCTTGCCACTCCGGCCGCCAAACGGCTGGCTCGCGATAAGGGGATCGACCTAGCCCAGGTCAGAGGCTCTGGCGAAGGGGGCATGGTCACTAGGGAGGATCTCCTCCCCTTCCTGGAAGAGAAACCGGCTCCTGAGGTCGTGGAGCGGGTCAAGGTCAGCCCCCGGGCGCGAAGGCTGGCTCAGGAGAAGGACGTGGACCTCTCCCAGGTCCCAGGCAGTGGCCCCCGGGGAAGGATAACTGAGCAGGATATCCTCGACTTCTTGGCCTCACAGGAACTCGTAACTCCCAGCCCCATTCAACGGATCACCGCAGAGCGACTGAGCCAAAGTTTCACTACCGCACCCCATTTCTACCTCACTATAGAGTGCCAGGCTACGAGGCTGGTCGAATGGCGAGAGAGGCTGATTCCCATCATCGAGGAAGAGGTAGGGGTACGATTGACCTTCACCGATATGCTGGTCTTCCTTGTGGCCAAGGCTCTTCAGGACCACCCTTTGGCCAACGCTTCCTGGGAAGATGGTCGCATTCGGATAGCCAAGCAAATAAACTTAGGGATGGCCACAGCGATAGAGGGGGGACTGATCGTCCCCGTCATCAAGAACGCTGATCAAAAGGGTCTGGGGGAGATAGCGCGGGAGCGTAACGAGTTGGCGGATAAGGCTGCGAAGGGCAGACTTAGCCTGGAGGAACTGGAGGGAGGGACCTTCACCTTAACTAACCTGGGCATGTTCGGCGTTGACGAGTTCGGGGCTATCATCAACCCGCCCCAGAGCGCTATTCTAGCGGTGGGGCGCATCGCCCAGCGGGCAGTGGTAGAAGGCGGGAAAGTGGTGGCCAGGCCCACCCTCCGCTTGACTCTCTCGGTGGATCACCGCGTGCTCGATGGTGCAGAAGGGGCCAGATTCCTGAGCGACCTTAAGGCGTTGATAGAGGAGCCAGGGGAGGTTTTTTAGTAGAGAGGGTACCTCCCCAGCCTTGAGAGTGGCTTTTCAGTGCTGTTGGGAGGCGATCCATATGAAAGCAGTAGTTGTATATGACTCGGTTTTTGGAAACACGGAAAAGGTTGCCCAAATCATCGCAGCCGGCTTGGGAACGGGGAAGGCATCCGCTTGGCCAAGGTCAACACGATCACGCCGCAGGACACTATGGGATTGGATCTCTTAATCGTGGGCAGTCCGACACACGGTTTTCGTCCCACCGAAGCCACTAGGGCCTTCCTTGATAGCCTGCAGCCCAATATATTGTCTGGTGTCCAAGCCGCTGCCTTTGACACCCAGTACCGCTCGCGCCTATCCGGCTCCGCGGCCAAGAAGATCGAGAAAGCGCTACAGCGACAGGGCTGCCCAATCGTCGCTCCGGCTATCGGCTTCTTCGTCATCGGCAGCGAAGGGCCACTGGCCGAGGGTGAACTTGACAAGGCCGCAGCCTGGGCCAAACAGATAGCAGAATCTCGATGATCCCACAAAATCACCAGATGCCACTGTGCCCCCAAAAGATACGGCACGACTTGAAGGCATTCCGTGCTGGCAGGGGAGGCGGATAGCCAAGACTAGCGAAGAAAGCATCACATGGGAAAACTTGACGCCATGAAAAATCTGCCAGATGTTTCCATCTGGCACCACGAAAACAGAGAGCGTCGCCCTAAAGGGCGACGCTGCGTACAAAATGGTGCTATGATTGGTTTGTTCTCTTCAATCCACCATAGTTAAGGTCTAATAAGTCTCTAACCTTCTCTCGATTTCTACCTGTTTTTCTTGAATATTTTCGAAATCGCCCCGTTGTCCCGGAGGCAACAATCTCGCTATCTCACACATCACTAACTTCGAAAGGTCAATCAGAAAATCGCTTCTCTCGAATTCGGCCATCTCCCCTACCTTCAGTGGATCTATCGGCTCTCCGAATCTGACCTTCACCACCTTCGATTTGCTCCCCTCTTCTTTGGTGACCAGCCCCAGTGGTATTATCGGAACTCGTTTCGTAATAAAGAATAGCGCCGCCCCGGTTCTCAGATCTCCTTCCAATAGACCGTTACCCCTAGTCTTCCCTGTAAGGGAAAGCCATAAGACGCGCCCCGGCTGGTCAAGATAGCCTAGAACCTCTCTGTAGGTTCTACGCTCCAACTTATATACCCCGGCCTCATCTTTCTGCGCTGGAAAGATGAGCCTGTCTATGCCAAGCGCTTTCAACAACGGGTTCGCTTCCGTCTTAACCTCTTTCCTGGCAATCGCTTTCAACCGAAACCCCTCTCCAGGTAGACGGCACCCCAATTTCAAAAGCGCCCTTAGGGTCTTGGAAATTGAGGGGTAGTTACTCACCAAAATCGCCCTCTCCCCTTCATCCAAAGAAGAGGGGATCGGTTCTACCTCGATGCCTCTTATGCCCAAATCCACCATCTCTCGAACTTTCCTGCCGCGTTCGATTAGAACTAGGGAACCCAGTCTAGCATCGATCCCCTCAGAGATTTCCCCTAGCACCGTAGTTGAAATCGCTTCTATATCGCGTATTCTTTCCCGCATAGAGGCAACCCTCCCTTCAAGGGGGTTGATATTTACAACACTCTAGGGCGCAAATCGGTTCGTTTGCTCGTAGAACAGCCACTTCAGCCCCCTACCCGCTTGCTCTTCTTGAGACTTCCCGTATAATCTTCTCAGGCCATCAGAAGTGGCGGAGATTGCAATTTGAGAAACTCGATTAGAGGATAGGCTATGTCCATGAAAGTCACCCCCAGAGAAGAAGATTACTCCCGCTGGTATACAGATGTCGTAGTCAAGGCGGAACTGGCCGATTACGCTCCCGTGCGAGGCTGCATGATCATCCGCCCCTACGGCTACGCCCTCTGGGAGAACGTCCAGAAGGCCCTGGACGCCAAATTCAAAGCCACGGGCCACAAGAACGCCTACTTCCCCCTCTTCATCCCCCAGAGTTTCCTGGCCAAGGAGACCGAGCATGTGGAGGGGTTTGCGCCTCAGTTGGCGGTGGTGACCCATGGCGGGGGCAAGGTACTGGAGGAACCCCTCATCGTCCGCCCCACCTCGGAGACGATCATCAACGCTATGTTCGCCAAGTGGATCAGATCTTGGCGGGACTTGCCCCTGCTCATCAACCAGTGGTGCAACGTGGTACGGTGGGAGTTGCGCACCCGATTATTCTTGCGGACGCTGGAGTTCCTCTGGCAAGAGGGCCACACGGCCCATGCCACGGTGGAAGAGGCGGAGGAAGAAGCCCGTCGGATGTTGGAGGTCTATCGGGAGTTCGCCGAGGAGGAGATGGCTATTCCGGTCATCGTGGGGCGGAAGAGCGAGTCGGAGAAGTTCGCCGGAGCCGTCCATACCTATACCATCGAGGCTATGATGCAGGACAGGAAGGCCTTGCAAGCGGGAACCTCCCATTTCCTGGGCCAGAACTTTGCCAAAGCGTTCGAGATCACCTATCAGACCGAAGACAACCGTCTGGAATATGTCTGGCAGACCAGTTGGGGGCTTAGCACCAGGGTGATAGGGGCCATCATCATGGTTCACGGTGACGACCAAGGGCTGATATTGCCTCCTCGCCTAGCGCCGATAGAGGTGGTGATAGTCCCTATCTGGCGAAGCGATGAGCAAGAGGCCCAGGTGCGGAAAGCGGTGGAAGGGATCAAGGATGAACTCAGAGGTGTGAATTACGAGTTCGATGATAGGGAGACCTATACCCCTGGCTGGAAGTTCAACGAGTGGGAGCAGAAGGGGATCCCGCTGAGGATCGAGATCGGGCCTCGAGAGGTGGAGAAAAAGCAGGTGGTCCTCGTGCGGCGAGATACGGGGGAGAAGAGTATCGCGCCTTTGACAGGGCTCAAAGAGCGGGTAAAAGCCTCCCTGGAGGAGGTTCAGAAGAGCCTTTACCGTAAGGCTTTGGCCTTCCGGGAGGAGAACTCCCACTACGTGGACGACTACGAGGAGTTCAAGCGGATCATGGAGAAGCCGGGGGGGTTCCTTTGGGCTCACTGGTGCGGGTTGGCCGAGTGCGAAGCCAAGATAAAGGAGGAGACTAAAGCCACCATTCGGGCTATCCCCTTCCAGGAAGAAGATGAAGGCAAATGTATCCGCTGCGGCGAGACCTCCACAGAGCGGGTGGTCTTCGCCAAGGCCTATTAATTGACATCCTCGGCCATCTGTTTTAGAATCGTTAGGATGCAGAGACCGGGAGGGAAAAACGGTGAAAGAGTATAGTGTGGACGGGATAAGAAATGTGGTCTTATTGTCCCATGGCGGTGCAGGGAAGACATCGCTGGCGGAGGCGATGCTCCATAACACGGGAGCCACAAAGCGGTTGGGCAAGGTGGACGAGGGAACCACCGTCTCTGACTACGATCCAGAGGAGATACGTCGTCACATCTCTGTTAACACCTCGCTCATACCC
>DAOULQ010000113.1:0-6991 GCA_034419095.1 Anaerolineae bacterium
AGAAGGGGGAAAGGAGAAGGAAAGGGAGGGGAAAGAGAAAGGAAGAGAAAGATAAAGCGTAGAAAAGAAGGGTAGAAAGAGTCTTGGAAGAGGGGGGATCGCTTTCGTTAGGGGCCAGAAATGCTCACCCCCTTCGTTTTTCGACAGTCTCTGAATAGGCTGGTTGCAGACGGTTTGCCTTTGGAGTAGAATTGCCAAGCGGTGGGAGGCGGCAATTTGAAGGGCAAGGAGAGAGGTCAGAGGGTGCGGTATTTGCCTTGGAGGTGCAGGGTTGTGGTCTCTCTTCTCCTCCTAGTCGTGGCCGCTTGCAGTGTCCCCAAAAAAATCACCATCGAAGTAGAGGGGACAAGTCAAGTGGTGGAGACGGAAGCGGAGGTGGTGCGCCAGGTGTTGAGTGAGGCTGAGGTGGCTTTGGGAGAGCTAGATAGGGTGGAGCCGGACCTTTGGGAGAAGGTAGAGGATGGGATGAAGATCGTGGTGATCCGAGTGCAGGAGGAGAGGGGGGTCGAGGTTCAAAAGATCCCCTTCGAGAGGCAGGTGATAAAGGATGAGGCCTTGGAGGTAGGGGAGAGCATTCTGGTGCAGGAGGGGGCGGAGGGAAAGGAGGAGGTTGTATGGCTTGTAACCTATGAGGATGGCGAGGAGGTGGCTCGGAAGGTGGTGGCTAGGAGGGTTGTTGTGGAGCCAGTGCCCGAGGTGGAACTGGTGGGGGCCAAGGGGCTCCTTCCCTCCATCCCCATCAGCGGGACGATAGCCTATATCTCCCATGGGAACGCCTGGCTGATGCGCCATGAGAGCGGGCAGAAGCGACCGTTGACGGTGAGCGGCGACTTGGATGAGTGGGTCTTCGCCCTCTCTCCCGATGGCACTAGGCTTCTCTTCACCCGCAATATCGGTTCCTCATCAGCCTTGAACAGCCTGTGGATGGTGAACACGATGGTGGTGGGCGATGAGCCCCAGGAATTGGGGATCGAAGGGGTGCGGTACGCCGAGTGGTCCCCTGATGGGGCCCGATTCGCCTATTCCACGGTTGAGCGGACGCAAGGCGCTCCGGGCTGGAAGGCCAGAAACGATCTCTGGATCGCCTCCCTGGAAGGCGGGAAGGAGGAGGTGCTGTCTCCTTCCTCGGGAGGCATCTATGGCTGGTGGGGGACGAACTTCGCTTGGTCTCCCGATGGGAGCCTTTTCGCCTATGCCGATGCCGACGAGGTGGGGGTGATCGATGCCTCTACCGGAGAGCGTTCGATCCTCCTTTCCTTCGCTCCCTACTATACCTACGCCGAATGGGTTTGGGTTTCCACCCTCTCCTGGTCGCCTGATAGTCACTTCTTGGTCACTACGGCTTACGATATCTCAAATGATGCATTTGACCTTTGGGTCTTAGGGGTGGATGGGAAGGTGAAAGCCAAGTTGGTTCCACAGGTGGGGATCTGGTCGTCGCCCCGTTGGTCCTTCGGCGATTCCATCTTATTCGGTCAGGCGGAGGGCCCTGACCGTTCTCAGGAGGTGAGATACCTCCTCTATACCGTGGATCGGGATGGCAGCAATGAGGGGAGGATATTGCCCCAGGGAGAAGAGGGGTTGGTGGTAGAGGAACTGGGCCCCTGGGTTTGGTCGCCCTGGGCTGGAGAGATAATGGTGATGAAAGAGGGCAACCTTCACCTTCTCGACCTTGAGGACGGCTCCTGGAAGCAGTTAACCCTCGACGGTGGAGCCAGCCAGCCTCGCTGGGCAAGGTAGTAGAATCATGGAGGCTAGACGAAGTCAACCGCTTTCGATTCTCGTGGGTGTCATCTTCTATCTCCTTTGTCTCGCTCTTTTGGGTTGGTTGGGCTTGAAAGTAGTCGCTTCCCATCGTTGGCTCCATCGGGGGATCCTCTACGGGGAGCCTCCGGATATGCCGCTGGCCTATGTTTACCCCTTGGGGGTAAACGCTTCTTTAGAGCGGTATGATACAGAGGAAGATCTGCGCCAGGCGCTGGAGTATGCCCGCGATGGTGGCTTTCTCTGGATCAGGCAGCATTTCCCTTGGGCCCAGATGGAGCCGGAACGGGGGGTCTATTCCTGGGAGAGGTGGGACAGGATCGTGGCTCTGAGCGAGGAGTATGGGCTCACTCTCATCGCCGTTCTCCATACCTCGCCTGCCTGGGCTCGGGAGCCCAAGGATGGGGATAACCTCTACGCTCCGCCCCGCGATTTCGCCCACTATGAGGGTTTCATTCGCCATTTTGCGGAGCGTTATAGAGATAGCATCGATTACTACGAGATCTGGGACGAGCCTAATATCTATCCCCATTGGGGGGAGCGGTACGTACAACCTATAGGCTATGTGCATCTCTTGCAGAGGGCTTATGGGGCTATCAAGGAGGCCGATCCCGAGGCTTTCGTCCTCTCCGCTGGGCTGGCATCCAACGTGGAGGAGGGGGGCCGCAACATGAGCGACCTCCTCTTCCTCCAGGAGATGTACGAGGCGGGGGCCAAGGGGTATTTCGACATCTTGGCTATCAAGCCCTACGGCTTTTGGAGCGGGCCTGAGGATCGTCGCCTGGATCCCGGGGTCACCAATTTCTCCCGAGCGGTGCTCTTGCGGCAGGTGATGCTCCGCAACGGGGATAATAAGGCGGTTTGGGCGGTAGAGTTCGGTTGGAACTCGCTTCCTCTCGATTGGGCAGGAGAGCCTCCTCCTTGGGGCAGTGACAGAGAAGAGGTGCAGGCCAGGAGAACGGTGGAGGCCATAGGGCGGGCCTTGGAGGAGTGGCCTTGGCTGGGGGTGATGGCCCTCATGCACCTCCAGCCCAACGCTTCGCCTGATGACCCTATCCATGGTTTCGCCCTTCTGAACGAAGATTTCTCCCCTCGCCCCACCTACCAAGAGGTAGCCCGCTGGGCGGAGGGGGGGGTGCCCGCTCACCCTGGGCGTTATCCGGCCAACAGTTGGGTAGCCCGATATGAGGGAGAGTGGGAGGGAGATGGCCTCTCCATTGTGAAAGGGCCAGGACACCTGGAGTTCTCTTTTGTGGGCACGGGCTTGGATTTAGTCCTTACAGACCCTTTCACCGCTGCTCAGGTGACCATCGATGGCCGAGAAGTTGGGTTTCTAAGCCCCAAAAGGGGTGTGACAGACCTCCCGTTGGAGGAGAAAGAGGCAGACTATTTTCGAATGGTCAGTTATCAAGAGGTGACCTTAGCGCGCGGGCTCTCCTATGGGGTACATACTTTGCGGATGGTCACGGATAGAGAATCGGATGGGGGTATCATCGGCTTCATAGTGCGGCGCGATGCCGACTTCAAGGCTTACTACCTCTCTCTGGCTCTTTTGGTAGGAGCGGCCACGGTGGTCTCCTGGCGGTTGGGCAGGCTCATACTTTCGGAACCTTCTCAGCGAACGTGGCGAAGGCTGGCGAACCTATACCTTGGCCTTGCGGAGTGGCAACAGGTCGGGCTTTTGGCTTTGGCCCTGGGGGCTTATCAATTCTCTGCCTGGACGCTTCTCAGTCTGGTAGTCTTGGCTATGGTAGCCGCTCTTTTGTGGCTCCGCCTCGACTTAGGCTTGGCTTTCATAGCCCTCTCCATCCCCTTCTTCCTCTACCCTAGGCCTCTCTTAGGGAAGGCGTTCTCCCTGGTGGAAACGCTGACCCTGGGCTCTTTCCTCCTCTGGTTCTTAAAGACGACGATCTGCTCTTGGAGCGAGGCTTTGAAGCGGTATAAGAAGGATTCCTCCTTCGAGTTGCAAGAGGTGTCCTGGTGGGTTTGGCTCATGAGAGAACTCCCCTCTTTCATCCCCTACTGGGTGCGCGATTTCTGGCGCTCTCTTACCATGCTCGACCTGGGGGTCCTCTTCTTGTTGCTTCTCAGTCTCTTCTCTCTCACCGTCTCTGAGAACTTCGGGGTGAGCGCCCGGGAGTTCCGGGTAGTGGTCTTAGAGTCGGCCCTCTTTTACCTCCTTTTGCGAGAGGTTCCTCGGCGTAAGGAGGAACTTTGGCGTATCGTTGATGGGCTGGTTGTGGCTGCTGTGATCGTCTCCCTGTACGGCCTCTTCCAATACTTCTTCACCGCCGATGTGATCACCGCAGAAGGTGTGCGGCGCATCCGAGGGGTCTACGGCTCGCCCAATAACCTCAGCCTTTTCCTGGGCCGCGTCTTTCCCCTGACCCTGGCCGTCTCCCTTTTCGGTGCCGCTAAGCACCGTCGTCTGGCCTACGGAGCCGCTTCGCTTCCCATGCTGGTGTGCCTCTTTTTCACCTTTTCCAGGGGGGCCTGGCTCTTGGGGGTGCCAGCAGCCGTTCTCTTCTTGGGGCTGATGCGAGGGCGGAGGGCTTTTTGGGCCGCCTTAGGTGGGGTGGGGGCCGCTATTCTGGCTCTCCTCCCCTTGGCTGGGCTGGAGCGGCTAACTTCTCTTATGAGTTTGCAAGAGGGAACCACTCAGAGGCGCTTGGCCTTATGGAAAGCAGCAGTACAGATGATCCGAGAGCATCCCCTCTTTGGGGTGGGGCTGGACAACTTCCTCTATCAATACCCTCGGTATATGTTCCCGGAGGCTTGGCAAGAGCCGGATCTCTCCCACCCCCATAACCTGATCTTAGATTGGTGGACCAGGCTGGGGGTTTTGGGGGTGGTGGCCTTGATCTGGCTAGAAGTGGCCTTCTTCAAGGTCGCCCTTCGCCTCTATCGGGGTCTGGAGGATGAAGGGATGCGTGTTCTGTCTCTGGGTCTCATGGCCAGCATGGTGGACTTTCTGGCCCACGGCCTGGTGGACAATTCGTACTTTCTGGTCGATTTGGCCTTTATCTTCTGCCTTACCTTGGGCATCATCCGGCGGATGGAGATCTTTGAGAGGAGAGTGATATGAGAATCCTGATTACAGGGGGGGCGGGTTTCTTGGGCTCGCATCTCTGCGACCTATTTCTGGCCCAGGGCCATCAGGTGATAGCCATGGACAACCTCATAACCGGGAGCATAGCCAACATCGAGCATTTGGCGGGGAGTGAGGACTTCCGCTTCATCAAGCAAGACGTGACCGAATATCTCTACGTCGAGGGGCCTTTGGATGCGGTCTTGCATTTCGCCTCCCCAGCCAGCCCTAACGACTATATGGAGTACCCGATTCAGACTTTGAAGGTGGGGGCCTTGGGGACCCATAAGACTTTGGGGCTGGCGCGGGCTAAAGGGGCTCAGTATCTTCTGGCCTCCACCTCGGAGGTGTACGGCGACCCCCTGGAGCATCCCCAGAGCGAGGCGTACTGGGGGAATGTGAACCCTATCGGCCCCCGGGGGGTCTACGACGAGGCCAAGCGTTTCGCTGAAGCCCTAACTATGGCCTATCATCGGTACCACGGGTTGGATACCCGCATCGCCCGCATCTTCAACACCTATGGTCCCCGTATGCGCCTGGATGATGGCCGGGTGGTACCCAATTTCCTGGGTCAAGCCCTACGAGGGGAGCCTCTGACCATCTATGGCGATGGCACCCAGACCCGTTCCTTCTGCTATGTCTCGGATATGATAGAGGGGATCGAGAAGTTGCTCTTCTCCCATGAGGCGGAGCCGGTGAACCTGGGCAACCCCCAGGAGATGTCGATCTTGGAGTTGGCTCGTTTAGTCAACGAGATGACGGGCAGCAAAGCGGGGATGGCCTATCAACCCTTGCCCCCTGATGACCCTCGCGTGCGCCGGCCAGATATAACGAGGGCCAAAAGGACCTTGGGCTGGGAGCCCAAAGTTGGACTGGAAGAGGGGCTCAAGATCACCATAGCCTGGTTCAGAGAGCAACTGGAGAAGTAGGTGAATAGTAGGAAGTTTTGGGGTTTTCTCGCTGCTGACACCTTGGCAGTGTGCTTTGTAGTTTGTAAAGGGGGTCGATAGGTAGGATGTCCGAGATCACCGTGAGAGGTGTCGTTTACTTCGGTAGGGAGGGGAAAGAGAACACGGAAAGGACGTTGGAGATCGCCAAGGCGCGAGCCGATGAACTAGGGATCAGGACTGTTTTGGTGGCTACTACCACCGGAGAGACCGGGGCTCGGGCGGCAGAGTTCTTCCAGGGGTACAACCTGGTGGTTGTCACCCACTCCACGGGGCTCCGCCAGCCCAACGAGCAGGAACTCATCGAGGAAAACCGGGCGGTCATGGAAAGAGCAGGGGCCAAGATACTGACTTGCCAGCACGCTTTCGGCGGGGTGGGTAGGGCGGTGCGCAAGAAGTTAGGCACCTATCAGTTGGAAGAGATCATGGCCTATACTCTGCGCATCTTCGGAGAGGGGATGAAGGTGGCTTGCGAGATAGCCCTAATGGCCGCCGATGCCGGCTTGGTGCGCACCGACGAGGAGGTGATCGCCATCGCGGGCACGGGGCGGGGCGCAGATACCGCTGTAGTCCTGGTGCCTGCTAACACCCAAGCCTTCTTCGACCTGCGGATTCTAGAGATACTCTGCAAGCCGAGGCCGGGGCTCTAGAGGAGGCTCTCAGACCTCTGGGGCCTGTTGTCTTCGCCCTTTTTGGGTGCCGTCAGGAGTTTCCTCCTGACGGCCAAGGCTGGAAGCGTCAGATGGTAACATCCCTGGCCTGTCACGTGCCAGGACAGGCTGACGCCACGGAACAAGCCCATCGCGCGGGGAGACTGATTCCAACCTTCTGGTCTCCCTTGAAAAGCATAACCTTTTGACATAACTATTTCCTTATGTTAATCCTGCGCTTAAATTACGCCTATTTGGGGCTTAGCAGGTAGTAGGTCAGGATATGGAAATCCGACCTATTTTCCGTGCTGTCAGGAGGTAACTCCTGACAGCCAAGGGCAAGAGGAGCGTCAGATGGTAACATCCCTGGCCTGTCACGTGCCAGGACAGGCTGACGCCACAGAAAACGTCTGTTCCTTGACAAGCCTCTACCTCTAGGATAGAATAGATTTGTGGCTGGCCCCTGTAGCTCAGTTTGGAGAGAGCAACTGCCTTCTAAGCAGTGGGTCGGGGGTTCGAATCCCTCCAGGGGTACCAAGGCT
>DAOULQ010000114.1:0-4048 GCA_034419095.1 Anaerolineae bacterium
AGTTTACGTATGGACCAGGCGCTCTTCCAACTCCTAAATGGCCTTGCGGGCCGCGTTCCCCTCCTTGATGGCGCTATGCGCCTCCTGGTGAACGACTACTTTGTGCCCACCACCCTTTTCCTCTTCCTTCTTTACTTCTGGTTCGAAGGAACAACAGTGGCCGATAGAGAGTTGAATCAGCGAGCCGTTATCCGGGTGATAGCAGCCTTCCTGGTGGCCAACGCCATAGTTAAGGCTTGTAACCTACTCTATTTTCGCCCTCGGCCCTTCTCCACCCAGGAAGTCAATCTCCTCTTCTACCGCCCCTCGGACTCCTCTTTGCCCAGCAACCCTGCTGCTATAGGCTTCACCTTCGCGGCGGTGATCTGGCAGCGGAGCCGCAACTTGGGAGCCATCATGGGGCTCCTGGCTTCCCTCTTCGCCATCGCACGCGTCTATTGCGGCGTCCACTACCCCCTGGACGTGATAAGCGGGGCGCTGGTAGGGGTGTTCGCCGCCCACCTCGCCACTAGAGCGGATCTAGTTCTTGGCCCCTTTTCCACCCTCATCATCGCCTTGGCAAGACGACTCAACTTGGCCTGAGATCCTGGAAGCCACCCCTCTCTTGAGAATACCACCCAACTATGGTAAAATAAGTTAAGGGCGATGGTTCGCCCCCTTCGGTGTGGGAGAGGACCCCGGGGATGCATGAGACAGAAAAGTGGGTCATCGACGAGATCGAACGGATGCACTCGGAGATCAACCGTATGATCCGGGAACTCGTTTCCCCAGAGCAGTGGACCGCCATGCAGCAATACAAGGGGTTCCGACCTCCCACCGACGTTTATGAGACAGGCGCTCATGCTGTAGTTCGGGTGGAGATCGCTGGCGTGAGGACAAGTGACCTAAAGATCTCTTTCGCCAATCGAGTTTTAACCGTTATGGGACGGCGACACGATCCAGCGGCGAAACTGGCTTACCAGCAGATGGAGATCCGGTACGGTGACTTCCGAACCGATGTGCTCATACCCTGGCCGGTGAATGAGGAGGAGATAGAGGCTACCTATGAGGACGGGTTTTTGGTCATCCTCCTGCCGAAGAAGGGAGCAGATAAGGTACCCATCTGTGCAGAGGTGGAGGAAGATTGATGGGAAGAGGTGAGAAGGAGAAGAGGCCGCCAGAGCAACCAGAGGAGAAGAGACCAGCCATCCCTGCCATGGTAACCGTTCCCACCCTGGAGGTGCCATCTCCTGACCAAGATAGGGAACCTCTCACTATCCCCGCTGAGTTGCCCATTTTGGCCTTGCGGAAGACAGTGGTATACCCTTTAACCTGGGTCCCCCTTAGCGTGGAGCGGCCGGAGTCGATCCAGTTGGTGGATCAAGCGGCCCTAGGCGATCGGATCATCGGCCTAGTGACCATGAAGGTGGAGAAGCCGGACAAAGCCCTGCCGGAAGATCTCTATACCGTAGGTACGGCGGCGATGATCCATCGCCTCATCAAGACCCCCACAGGGAGCGTGGGGCTCATCGTCCAAGGGATTGAGCGGATCAGGATTAAGGAGTTCACCCAGAGAGAGCCTTATCTCAAGGCTCTGGTGGAGGCAGCCCCCGATAGAGAGGAGGAGTCGCTAGAGGTGGAGGCGCTATCCCGCAACACGCTGGAATTCTTCCGCCGCCTCGTATCCCTCGTCTCCTACCTCCCTGACGAACTTACTGTGGCCATCATCAACGCTGAGGCTCCCCGGCAATTGATCTATCTGGTAGCCAACGGTGTACGGCTGGAGACGGAAGCCGCTCAACAGATCCTAGAGATCGACGACATAGTTGAAAAACTGAGGAGACTGAACTCCATCTTGAGCCGCGAACTGGAGGTTTTGGAACTGGGGAAGAAGATCCAAACCGAGGCCCAGGAGGAGATGGAGAAGACGCAGCGGGAATATTTCTTGCGGCAGCAACTGAAGGCTATCCAGAAGGAACTGGGCGAGGTCGATGAGCAGACCAAGGAGATCAACGAACTCCGGGAGAAGATCGAGGCCGCAGGGATGAGCGAAGAGGCGAAAAAAGAGGCTACGAGAGAACTGGATAGGCTCTCTAGCATGCCCTCTGCGGCAGCAGAGTATTCGGTTATCAAGACCTACCTCGATTGGCTGACCAGTCTGCCTTGGAATAAGACCACAGAGGACAATCTAGATATCGGGCGCGCCCGCCAGATCTTGGACGAGGACCATTACGATCTAGAGGAGATAAAGGAGCGGATCCTAGAATATCTGGCTGTGCGCAAGCTGCATCTGGAGAGGGCCAAGGAAGGGAAAAAAGAAGCCTTCAAGGGAGCGATCCTCAACTTCGTGGGGCCTCCGGGGACGGGGAAGACCTCCCTAGGTAGATCGATCGCTCGTGCCTTGGGGAGGAAGTTCGTGCGGATGTCCCTGGGAGGGATGCGAGATGAGGCGGAGATCCGGGGCCATCGCCGTACCTACGTCGGAGCCCTCCCCGGGCGGATCATACAATCTATCAGGAGGGCGGAGACGAAGAACCCGGTCTTCATGCTCGACGAGGTGGACAAGATAGGGATGGACTTCCGGGGAGACCCAGCCTCGGCGCTCCTGGAGGTCCTCGATCCAGAGCAGAACTACACCTTCCGGGACCACTATTTGGATGTGGATTTCGACCTCTCCCAGGTGATGTTCATCACCACGGGCAACATCCTGGATACGATCCCCCCTCCCCTACTGGATCGCATGGAGACCCTTCGCTTAGACGGTTATACCGAGGAGGAGAAAGTCAAGATCGCCCAGCGATACCTCATCCCCCGCCAGATGCAGGAGAACTCCATCCGGGAAGAAGAGATATACTTTCAACAGGAGGCGCTTCATACTATCATTCGCGACTATACTCGCGAGGCCGGGCTGCGCAACCTGGAGCGAGAGATCGGAACTATCTGCCGCAAGGTAGCCACCAAGATAGCCAGTGGCGAGGAAGGGAAGGTAGTAGTCACTAAAGAGAAGATACCCGAATTCTTGGGGAAGCCCAAGTTCTACAATGAACCCGCGGAGCGGACAGGCATCCCCGGAGTGGCCACCGGTATAGCCTGGACCCCTACCGGGGGCGACATCATGTTCATCGAGGCTACTAAGATGAAGGGGAAGGGCAACCTCATCTTAACCGGCAAACTAGGAGAGGTGATGAAGGAGTCGGCCCAGGCAGCCCTCTCCTACGTGCGGAGCAAGGCCAAGGAACTGAGGATTGATGAGGATACCTTCTCCCAGAACGACATCCATATCCACTTCCCAGCGGGAGCCATCCCCAAGGATGGCCCCTCGGCAGGGGTCACTACAACCACGGCTCTCGTCTCCCTCTTCACCGATAGACCGGTGAGATCCAACGTCACCATGACCGGGGAGATAACCCTCCGCGGGCGCGTCCTCCCTGTAGGGGGGATAAAACAGAAGGTCCTGGCTGCCAGCCGCGCAGGGCTGAACAGGGTGATTCTTCCTCGGCGCAACGAAGCCGATCTAGCGGAGTTGTCTCCAGAGGTAAAAAGGGGTATCGATTTCATCCTGGTGGAGAACGTGGACGAGATGCTTCGAAACGCCCTGGAAGATGAGACTGTAGAGAAGGCAAAAGCCGAAGGGCAATAGATGACCATCCGAGTGGGTGTTCTAACCATAAGCGACCTGGGGGCCCAGGGGCGGCGGGAAGATGTGAGCGGGCCGGCCATAAAGGAGATGGTCACCCAGAGGCTGGGGGCCGAGGTGGTCGAATATGAGATCGTGCCCGACGAGCAGGATGTGATCGAGACGATGCTTGTGGAGTGGGCCGATGTCTCAGGGGTGGATCTCATCCTGACGACCGGTGGCACAGGCTTCTCCCCGCGCGATGTAACCCCCGAGGCCACGAGAGCGGTCATCGAGCGGCCAGCCCCAGGCCTAACGGAAGCGATGCGCAGCCAAGGTTTGAAGAGCACCCCCCACGCCATGCTCTCCCGGGCCGTAGCCGGCATCAGGGGTAGTACCCTCATCGTGAACCTGCCGGGCCGCCCCAAAGCGGTACGGGAGGGCCTAGAGGTG
>DAOULQ010000115.1:0-2236 GCA_034419095.1 Anaerolineae bacterium
CACTGTCCTGGGGAGAGAGCGGGCCCTGCGGAGGATAGACCTGGCTCTAGAGCATCTGACAAGGCTCGCTCGGAGCGAGTAGGGCTATTGCTTCATGGTTGATGAAGGAGCAGTAAGCGAAGTCGGCTTTTGGCCCGAGCACGACTACACAAAGGGCAGCCTCAACCGAAATATCTGGCTCCTAGCAGTTCCTATGGCCCTCGAGATGTCGATGATCAGCATCTTCCAGATCATCGATATCTTCTGGGTGGGGAGAATCGGCCCCGCTGCTCTGGCCGCGGTTACCATCAGTGGCACCCTGCGCTGGGGCATCAACAGTCTAGCCATGGGGTTGGGCATCGGCGGCATGGCCGTGGTCGCTCGTCGCATGGGAGAGAAGGATCGCCTCGCCGCTAACTACGCCACCCTTCAGACGGTTACCATCTCCATCCTAGTTTCCCTGGCATTGAGCCTGGTAGGTTTTGTTTTGGCCAAACCGATGCTTCTTCTCCTAGGCGCTGGGCCAGAGGTAGTCCCCTTGGGCCTGGCCTTTCTTCACATCACTTTCGCTGGCCTCCTGGTCATCATCTTGGTGCCCACCATCAACTCCGTCCTCCGAGGGGCAGGAAACGCTACCACCGCCATGTGGGTCTTGGCTTTTGTCAATGGGCTCAACATACTCCTCGAGCCTTTTCTCATCTTTGGGCTGGGGCCGTTGCCGGCATTGGGTGTAGCAGGCTCTGCACTCTCCACAGTCCTCGCTTACGGGGCTGGTTTGGCTCTGCAATTCTACATCCTGCTCAAAGGCAGCGCCCGAGTGCGTATCGAATTAGATAAGTTGCGCATCGATCTGGGCTTGATGTGGAAGATCATCACCATCGCCCTCCCCAGTACGATACAGATGACCCTCCGGGCGCTCTCTCGAGTCACCCTACTGGGCATAATAGCCCTTTATGGCACCTTCGTCGTGGCCGGCTACGGCATCGCCAACCGCATACTTCTGGTGGTTTTGGTCCCCGGCTTCGGCCTGGGCAACGCTTCCGCTACCCTGGTGGGGCAGAACTTGGGAGCCCAGCAACCGAAGCGGGCTGAAAAGAGCGCCTGGCTCGTAAGCGGCTACAATATGGCCCTTATGACTGCCGCCGCTGTCTTCTTCCTCCCCTTGGCCCACCGGATCATCTCCATTTTCAACGCCAACCCTGGAGTTGTGGAGTCTGGGGGCAATTGTCTCCAGATCGTGGCCCTCAGTTACATATTCAGCGCCTTAGGGATAGTTATGGGACGCTCATTGGATGGAGCAGGGAACACGGTGCCCGCCATGTTCATCAATCTTTTCACCCTTTGGGTTCTACAGATCCCCTTGGCCTACATCTTCTCCCGCTTCTGGGGCACCACCGGCATCTGGGTGGCCTTGGGACTGGCTAACGTGGGCAACGGCCTGATGATGGCCTTCTGGTTCAAGCGTGGCCGCTGGAAATTGAGGGTGGTATAAGGCGACCCTTGCAGCGGGGGAACGATTATGATAGAATAGAAAATGCGCTGGGGGATCGTCTAGCGGTAGGACAGCGGACTCTGGATCCGCCAGCCGAGGTTCGAATCCTCGTCCCCCAGCCTATCCATTATCCTCAATAATGTCAAGCGAATAAAGATGTTAAGTTACAGTATCTCTCGTGCAAATGCGGCAAATGGTTGGCAGAGGGGGCTCGCCTATCGAGGCCCAGATGGGCCGTTCATACGGTGATGTGCCTCCCCGCGCAGAACTCTGCATGGATCGCAGTCATCCTGAAGGGAAGCCGCTTCCCCGAGAAGAAGGCTTCCACAACTCCAACCCCATCGTGCGCGGCTGTTCTAAGCCTGTGGTACTCCCGCCTATGGCCATATCCCAAGTTAGAAGCCCTTTCCATGCCTGGAAAGGGCTCTTGCTTCCCCCATTCAGCGGTGCTAGGTGAAGAGGCTCTTGCCTAGGTGGGATACTCCAACATCAGTTTCTTGAGAGCCGCCGTTATGCGCAGACCTTCTTCGTATGGCCTTTGCCATAGGTTGCGGCCGAAGAGGAAGCCCGTAACTCCAGCCTCCAGCGCAAGGCGAGCCTTCTCTAAAAGGTCCTCGTCGCTGACCTTGCTACCTCCAGAGAGCAAGACCATAGCCTTTCCCGCCGACCGGACCACCTTCTTTATGGCCTCCGCTGGACTGAGGGCCAGTTCTCTGTATTCTTTGGGGTATTGGTCCTTCCGGCTGGGGTCGTATTCTGGCATGT
>DAOULQ010000116.1:0-2164 GCA_034419095.1 Anaerolineae bacterium
ACATGCCAGAATACGACCCCAGCCGGAAGGACCAATACCCCAAAGAATACAGAGAACTGGCCCTCAGTCCAGCGGAGGCCATAAAGAAGGTGGTCCGGTCGGCGGGAAAGGCTATGGTCTTGCTCTCCGGAGGTAGCAAGGTCAGCGACGAGGACCTTTTTGAGAAGGCTCGCCTTGCGCTGGAGGCTGGAGTTACGGGTTTCCTCTTCGGCCGCAACCTATGGCAAAGGCCATACGAAGAAGGTCTGCGCATAACGGCGGCACTCAAGAAACTGATGTTGGAGTATCCCACCTAGGCAAGAGCCTCTTCACCTAGCACCGCTGAATGGGGAAAGCAAGAGCCCTTTCCAGGTATGGAAAGGGCTTCTAACTTGGGATATGGCCACAGGCGGGAGTACCACAGGCTCAGAACAGCCGCGCACGATGGGGTTGGAGTAGTGGAAGCCTTCTCCCCGGGGAAGGGGAAGTCCCTTCCGTTCTCACTCGAACCCATAACAACAAGCTCAGGCCGGGATCTCATCGTCTAAGATCCGTCTTAAGCCCCGATTTTGCGGGTGGAGGTATGGTTGATACCGGGAGGGTGAGCTTAACCGGGTTAAGATGGGTCTCTCTTGGTTCTATATTCAAAAAACCCTGGAAATCGCGGTTTCAGAGGGGCTGGCGCGATAATGACGGTCAAACTGAGTAGGAAAGCCATTAAAACCGGGCTGTTGATTCCGTTCTAACGCCACCCTACCCTTTGACCACCTTTCGACCTTATCTCACGGATCTGGAAAATGGTTCACGGCTCTTCTAGAAGAGCCGTGAACACAACCCTAAAGAGGGGGAAATATGGTCTCTAACTTAGATCGTTCTTATCGAATAGCCTTCTCCGTCTGGGGGTCGAAGAGGTGCATATTGTCCATGTTCACCACCACCTCTACCTCATCCCCCACTCTGGCTCTAGTCCGGGGATCAACCCGAGCGATGAAGCTCTTCTCTCCTGCCATCAGGTAGAGAAAGACCTCGTTCCCCATCAACTCTGTCACCTCTACTCTGGCCTTCATGTTACAAGGCGATCTAAGCGATGGCGTGAAGTCGTAGTCATGGATATCTTCGGGCCGGAGCCCCAAGATGACCTCCTTCCCCACATGACTCGCCAGGGCATCCCGCCTATCCGACGGTACCGATAACTCGAAGGCTTCCCCTTTGGCATACATCGCCCCATCCTGGCTTGTCAAGATCACGTCGAAGAAGTTCATGGCTGGGCTCCCGATGAAGCCAGCCACGAAGAGGTTGTCTGGTCTCTCGTATAGCACCTGAGGGGTGTCCAGTTGTTGTAAGACCCCATCCTTCTGAACAGCGATGCGGGTAGCCATGGTCATCGCTTCCATCTGATCGTGGGTCACGTAGATGAAAGTCGTCTCTAACCTCTGGTGCAACTTGGAGAGCTCCGCCCGGGCATGAACCCTCAATTTGGCATCCAGGTTGCTCAATGGCTCATCCATCAGGAAGACCTGAGGCTCCCTCACGATGGCTCGACCTACCGCTACCCTCTGCCTCTGCCCTCCAGAGAGTTGCTTGGGCTTCCGATCTAGGAGTTCCTCGATCCCTAATATACCCGCCGCTTCTTTTACCCTCCGCTCTATATCCACTCTGGGCGTCTTCCGTAACTTCAACCCGAAGGCCATATTGTCATAGACGCTCATGTGTGGGTAGAGGGCATAACTCTGGAAGACCATGGCGATATCCCGATCCTTGGGCGGCACGTCGTTGACCAACCGCTCCCGGATGTAGATCTTCCCCTCCGTGGGCTCCTCTAATCCTGCCAAGAGACGCAGAGTGGTCGTCTTCCCGCAGCCCGAGGGCCCCAAAAGAACTAGAAACTCCTTGTCCTCAACCTCGATGTCCAAGTTGTTTACCGCTACCACCTCGCCAAAAACCTTGGTCACATGTTCGTAGGTCACGCTAGCCATTTTCTCCCCCCTGAGGATAATAGACCCTTAGATCGCTTTTAAGTATACATCAAGTGTGCCATTCTTGTCAAGACTCCGTATTCGAGACTGTCGAAAAACGAAGGGGTTGAGCATTTCTGGCCCCTAACGAAAGCGATCCCCCCTCTTCCAAGACTCTTTCTACCCTTCTTTTCTACGCTTTATCTTTCTCTTCCTTTCTCTTTCCCCTC
>DAOULQ010000117.1:0-1561 GCA_034419095.1 Anaerolineae bacterium
GGCGGTGGTCTATTTCCGCCCCCGTCCCCACCTAGCCGCTTTCTTCCGCCAATACTATAGATACGCCCGCGGGGACGGCAAAGCCGATCTCTGGAGGAGGCGCCACGCCATCCGCTACCTTTCCTACCTTGTTTTTGGGCCCTTACTTCTTGCCTTGGGTTTCCTTCGCCACCCTCTCTGGTGGGGAGGGCTATTCCTAGGAGCGGCGATCTACCTTTGGACACCCTATAAGCGGTTGTTCCCCTTGCTCCCCATGCTCAGCCCCCTCGACAAACTGAAAGCCCTACTCCTCGTCCCTCTCATACGGGTTACAGGGGATATAGCCAAGATGGCCGGTTATCCGGTGGGTGTTCTTTGGCGATGGAGATCTCGTTGACCAAAGGGCGAATCTTTGCTAAAATATCTCTTGATGCTCGATCTATCTATCGTCATAGTGAACTATAATACCCGCGATCTCTTGGGGGAGTGTTTGCGTTCTCTCTTCGCCAGCGAGGGTGATTTCGCTTATCAGGTCATCGTAGTCGATAACCACTCCCAAGACGGGAGCGCGGCCGTCGTTCGCCGAGAGTTTCCTCGGGTCCACCTCCTGGAGAACCCAGAAAATGTGGGCTACGCCCAGGCCAACAATCAGGGGCTCAAGAGCCGGAAGGCCTGCTACTACCTTCTCCTCAACACCGACACGGTGCTTCCCCCAGAGGCCCTAAGCGGGATGTTATCCTTCATGGAGGAGCACCCCGGGGTAGGCATCGCCGGCCCCAAACTGATAATGGCCGATGGCGGGTTGGATCTGGCCTGTCGCCGTGGTTTCCCTACCCCCGAGGTCTCCTTCTACAGGCTCAGTGGTCTGAGCAGGCTCTTCCCTGGAAGTAAGCGGTTCGGCCGCTATAACCTGACCTATCTAGACCCTGACCAGGTGGCCGAGGTGGACTCAGTAGTGGGGGCCTTCATGATGATCCGGGGGGAGACCCTGGAAGAGGTAGGCTACCTCGATGAGGAGTTCTTCCTCTACGGTGAAGATCTGGACTTCGCTTACCGAGCCAAAAAGATGGGCTGGAAGGTCTACTACAACCCCCAGGTGGAGGTACTTCATTATAAGAGGCGATCCACCAGCCAAAATCGAAAGAGAGCCCGATACGAATTTTACCGAGCCATGCACCTCTTCTATCGGAAACACTACGCAAGGACGACCCCTTTCTGGCTTCACTGGTTGGTGATGGCAGGCCTCCTCTTGCTAGGTGGGACGGCGATGGCGCAAGAGGTTCTCCGACCGCATGGCGATAATAAGCGGATTAGGGAGGTGGCACCATGAAACGAAGGGGCAGCCTCGCCTTTACCATCTCCCTCATCCTCATCGATCTCTTGATGATAGCCTTAGCCTTCTTCTTCGCCTACCACCTGCGCCTCCGCACCGAGTACCCTCCGTTGCTACGTATCCCTCCCTTCCCCAGCTATCTAGGGGTGATGGGTATTCAGATCGTGACCGTGGTTACCGCTTTCTTCTTCTACAAACTCTATCACCGTAAGCGGGCTCTCTCCCACATCGATGAGTTCTACTCTCTCT
>DAOULQ010000118.1:0-1887 GCA_034419095.1 Anaerolineae bacterium
GGTCTAGCCGTGGAGCCCGAGGTGTTACTAGGCGATGAGCCTACATCGGCTCTGGATCCTATGTCCGCCCAACATATAGAGCGACGGCTCCATGACCATAAGGAGAACTACACTATAGTGGTTGTTACCCATATCTTGCGACAAGCGCGGAGCCTTGCCGACTACGTGATCTTCCTCTACTTGGGCGAACTCGTGGAACACGGCCCCGCCGCTGATTTCTTCAGCCACCCTCAGGAAGCAAGGACACGGGCCTACATAAGAGGCGAGTTCTAGAGGAGGGGTTCGATGAGGAGGCAGTGACTTAGACAACTGTTCTCTATCTGCAACACCCGCAGGAATGTGTTAGGCCCTCGGTTCCGTCCCGAGGGCCTAAACACTATGTCCACTTTGGAATAAAGGAGGGAAGTTCCTTATTCCGATACAAGTATAGCCCGCCTCCGTTAAGATCTCATGAGCGATAATGCCCGACTCAGATAGGTAAAAATACCTATTTTGGCTACCTATCTATCTTCGCGTCTACGATAAATCGGAAGAGGCCAGAATAGGGGATGATTCACGCTGGTCACCCGCGCGAAACAGCGCCAAGAGAAGGAGTGATGGCGGAGAAGGGCTGGCTGAGGAGCGGGCCTCAGACAAGGTGAGCCAGGCGCTAGGTGGTCAACATAACCATAGACTTTTCACCAGGTTGACAGATTGGACTCTCTGGACTATCCTTAGAATCGAGGAGAGCCAGCCGTTTGACCGGAATGCCCGGGTTGGAGTTCTTTCTCGGGGGAGGGAGTTGAGTTGAGCAAACTGGAGAGGGAATTCCTGGTACTTCTGGAGATAGCCACGGCTCTGGCGCAGGCCGTCGAATTAGATAGCCTTTTGAATGGGGTTATGAAGATGTTGAGGGACAACCCGGAGGTGGTTGACGCCGGAGCTATCTTGCTCTGCGATGAGGGAAGTGGCGACTTGAGAGTCAGGGCCGTTTTGGGATACCGGCGGGAACCGGCATTGCGGGCCCACCTCAAACCAGGAGAGTCCATTTCTGGCAGCGTCTTCCAGTCAGGGGAGGCCAAGGCGTATAGCACGCAACAGGAGATCGAGAGGGCAATGGCTACCATAAGTCCAAGGAACCGGGCCCTCTTCGATGAGGCAACGAAAGAGTTAGGCCAGCCCCAAAGCGCCGTGGCTTTACCCCTGTTGATTGGCGAAAGAAAGATCGGTGTCCTGCTCCTACAATGCTTTGCCGAGGATGGGAAGCGCTTTCAAGAAGAAGATCTCTCTCTTTTTAGAGCGCTGGCTGGTCTCATTGCTACCGCTATAGATAGGGTGCACTTGCAGGAGGAGGCCCGGGAGGCGAGGGCCTTGGATGAGGCCAACCGCTTGAAGGGAGAACTGCTTTCCATTTTGGCTCACGAGATGCGAACACCGCTAGCCTCTATCAAGGGGTACAGCACTGCCCTCCTATTAGAAGATGTGCAGTGGGAGCCAGAAAAACGGTGCGAGTTTTTGGAGATCATCGATGCCGAGTGTGACAACCTTAGCGAGATAGTTAGGGACCTACTGGAATCTTCGATCATCGATGCTGGCTTGCTGGAGATCGAAAAGGAACCCGTCCTCTTGCACCGGTTGGCTGGGCAAGCGATGAGAGATATAGCACGGCGGACTAAGCCCCATCGCTTCTTGGTCACCTTTCCCGATGATTTCCCCATCGTGAAGGCCGATCCTGAACGCATCCGTCAGGTATTGCATAACATCCTGGATAACGCGGTGAAATATTCGCCAGATGGGGGACTAATCGTAGTGCGGGGAGAGGTTGGCCCATCGGAGGTGATAATCAGCGTGGCCGATCAAGGGGTTGGCATCGCACCTGAGGATTTGAACCGGCTATTTGACAAGTAT
>DAOULQ010000119.1:0-4070 GCA_034419095.1 Anaerolineae bacterium
CATGGGGCTTGTCTCTTACGAACTTCTCCTTAGCCATCTATAAGACCTCCTGAAATGTAAATCTCTTATACCATCACCTGCTGCCTGATACCGCCGGTTATCTCCTCGGCTAGTTCAGGGGGCAACCTATCATAATGATCGAACTCCATGGTGAAGGTGCCCCGGCCTTGGGTCATGGAGCGCAACGCCGTGGCGTAGCCGAACATCTGGGCCAAAGGGGCCTGGGCCCGTATCACCTGGAGACCCCCCCGGGGAGTCATCCCTCCTATCTGAGCGCGACGGGCACTTAAATCCCCCACCACCTCGCCGGTGAACTCCTCGGGCACAATCACCTCTAGTTTCATGATGGGCTCCAAAAGCACGGGGCCGGCCTCTTGTAAGCCGTTCTTCAGAGCCATAGAAGCGGCTATCTTGAAAGCCAACTCGCTGGAGTCAACCTCATGGTAGGAACCATCCACCACCACCACCCTCAAATCCACTATCGGGTATCCAGCCAAGACCCCGCTCTCCACCGCCTCCCGGACACCCTTCTCTACAGCTGGGATGAACTCCTTGGGGATGACGCCTCCCTTCGTCCGATCCTCGAACTCGAAACCTTCGCCACGACCCAAGGGCTCGATTTCCAGCCAGACATGACCATACTGACCTCGCCCACCGGTTTGACGGATGAACCGCCCTTCGACTCGGGCGGGACGAGTGATCGTCTCCCGGTAGGACACTTGAGGCTTCCCCACCCTGGCCGAGACCCTGAACTCCCTGAGCATCCGATCCACCAAGATTTCCAAGTGCAACTCCCCCATGCCGGATATGATGGTTTGGCCGGTATCCTCATCGATACGCACATCAAAAGTGGGGTCTTCCTCTTCTAGCCGCGCCAAAGCCAGGCTTATCTTCTCCTCATCCGCCTGGGTGCGAGGCTCGATGGCCACCGAGATGACCGGCTCTGGAAATCTGATCGACTCCAGGACGATGGGGTGTTTGGAGTCACAAAGGGTATCCCCGGTGAAGGTTTTCTTCAAGCCCACCACGGCGGCTATATTCCCTGCATAGGCCATATCGATCTCTTCCCTATGGTTGGCGTGCATACGCAAAAGCCGCCCCACCCGCTCTTTGGTCCCCTTGGTGGAGTTGAGGACGGAGGACCCTACTTTCAGAGATCCAGAATAGACCCTGAGATAGGCCAACCGCCCCACATAAGGGTCGGAGACTATCTTGAAGGCCAGAGCGGCGAAGGGTTCTTTCCCCTCGGCGGAACGGACTTCCTCCCTTTCCGTTTTGGGGTTGATCCCCGTGATAGGGGGGACATCTAAAGGAGAAGGGAGGTAATAGATTACCGCATCTAAGAGAGGTTGAACCCCCTTATTTCGCAGAGCCGCGCCACAGAGGACAGGAACCAACTTCCCCTCCAACGTCGCCCGCCGCAAGGCAGCCCTCAGTTCAGGGGGCTCTATCGGCTCCCCCTCTAAAAACTGCAAGGCCAACCCTTCATCGGTCTCCGCCACTCTCTCCACCAGGATCTCTCGATGTCTGGCTACCTCTTCACGCAGATGGGGTGGAACCTCCCTCACTTCCTGCTGCACGCCTAACTCATCAGCATAGAGGAGCGCCTCCTGGGAGATGAGATCCACCACCCCTGTGAACTCGCTCTCCACCCCGATGGGCACCTGCAAAGCCGCAGGGCTGGCTCCTAGCCGGTCGGCGATCATGTCGATAGTGTGCCAAAGATCGGCCCCCGGTCGGTCCATCTTGTTGACAAAACAGATGCGAGGCACATGGTACCGGTCGGCTTGACGCCATACCGTCTCCGACTGCGGCTCCACGCCGGCCACCCCGTCAAAGACGACTATCCCCCCATCCAAGACCCGGAGGGATCGTTGGACCTCCACGGTGAAGTCGATATGGCCCGGTGTGTCGATGATATTGATCCGCTGATCCCGCCAATAGCAGGTCGTAGCCGCAGCGGTGATGGTGATCCCCCTCTCCTTCTCCTGTTCCATCCAATCCATGGTAGCCGCACCCTCATGGACCTCCCCCATGCGATGGATCTTCCGGGTATAGAAGAGGATCCGCTCCGTGATGGTAGTCTTCCCAGCGTCTATATGGGCTATTATCCCGATATTTCGGGTTCTTTCCAAAGGAAAAGGCTCAGACATCTCTTCTTCAACAGATCGCCTATCCTGCAAGTTGGAGGGATAGGCGATATTCTAAAGCCTACAACTACCAACGATAGTGGGCGAACGCCTTGTTGGCCTCGGCCATGCGGTGAGTGTCCTCTTTCTTCTTGACCGCGGCCCCTGTATTTTGCGAGGCGTCCCGCAGTTCATGAGCCAGTTTTTCGGCCATGGTCTTGCCAGGACGAGCCTGCGCGGCCTTTACTAGCCACCGAATGGCCAGAGACTGACGTCGGTCTCCCCGGATCTCTATAGGTATCTGATAGGTGGCCCCCCCAACCCGCCGGGGCCGAACCTCCAAGACCGGTGTAACATTTCTTATGGCCTGGTTGAAGACCTCCAAAGGCTCACGATGGAACCTCTCCTCAATGATATCGAACGCGTCGTAGACGATCCGCCTGGCTAGGCTCTTTTTCCCCCGCTGCATAACTCGATTGATGAAACGAGCCACCAGTTCACTATCGTGCTTCGGATCTGGTTCCACCCCCCTTCGAGATGGGCGATAGCGCCTGGGCATCTTAACTCCCCCCAGTACCTGAGAAGACTAAACATCCTAATCTTCTCAACTAAGCAGACTTGATGAAGCCTCCCTAAGCCACCCGCTAAAGAGCGCTCTTCTTGGGGCGTCTCGTGCCATACTTAGAGCGGCCCTTCTTGCGCCCCTCTACGCCTCCAGCATCGAGGGCCCCACGGATGATATGATAACGGACGCCAGGCAAGTCCTTCACTCGACCCCCACGCACCAAAACCACCGAGTGTTCCTGGAGCCCATGGCCTTCACCCGGGATATAAGCGGTCACTTCGATCCCGTTGGGGAGCCGCACCCGGGCCACTTTTCTCAGGGCTGAATTGGGCTTCTTGGGGGTGACAGTCCGCACCAGAGTGCAAACCCCCCTCTTCTGAGGAGCAGACTCCCCCTTGACCCTCTTCTGTTCCAGGGCGTTAAACCTATAGCCTAAAGCCGGGGCCTTACTCTTCTTCTTGGGCCTCTTGCGCCCCCTTCTCACCAACTGATTAATGGTAGGCAAATATATCGCTCCCTTCCTAGGTTTACATAAATAATTTTAGCTCCATTGGCCCCAAAAGTCAAGCTAACTTTTTAGGCCCAAAAAACCCACTCCAAAACGAGGGTACCTCTCCGGCCTCTCCTCCTTGCCGAATCGCATCCGATTCCCTTCCTCATCGACTACCTCTACAGCGAGCCCCAGACTTTGCAGTTCTTTCACCAGAACGCGAAACGATTCCGGAAGGCCTGGCTCGTCGATCGGCTCCCCCTTGACGATCGATTCATAGGTCTTTACCCGACCGACCACATCATCGGACTTGACGGTAAGCATCTCCTGCAAGGTATGAGCCGCGCCGTAAGCCTCCAAGGCCCAGACCTCCATCTCGCCGAACCGCTGTCCTCCAAACTGCGCCTTGCCACCCAGGGGCTGCTGAGTTACCAGGGAATAGGGGCCTGTGGAGCGGGCATGGACCTTATCTTCCACCAGATGGGCCAGTTTCATCATGTTGATCACCCCTACGGCCACCGGATGGTCGAAGGGCTCACCGGTGCGACCATCGAAAAGGATCATCTTGCCCGAGGTAGGCAACGGCCAACCGCTCGCTTCGCTCACCTCCTCTGCCCGCCTCTCCAGTTCCTGGCCCTCCAACTCATCGGCGGGGTAGCCACGATGCCTCAACCAGAACCGGAGGCAAACCTCACGAGCGAGCCTATCGGCTGTCTGCCGGGCCCCCAAAGGACGGGGGTCATTCTCAAAGATCAAGATCTCCTCGGGGTTATAGCCATGCTCCTTTAACCACTCGCGCAGCACACTACGTCGAGCGTAGAGATGGTCGGTAGCCAGCGCTTCCTGGTCGTACTCTCCCTTCTCTAGCCAATGGGCGATGTATGAC
>DAOULQ010000120.1:0-3070 GCA_034419095.1 Anaerolineae bacterium
CTCCCCCCTTTAGCGCCCTCCTTATCTCCCCTACCGCCTTTTCTACGTTCTCCAATGTATTGTGGTGCAAGACATAAACGCTCAAGACCGCGTCAAAGAACTCATCGGGAAAAGGCACTTCGGTCATGTCGCATCGGCGCACTATCGCTTTCAGCCCCTCCTTCTCCAGCCGTTCTCGGGAGATAGTCAACCCAGCCGCCGAGGGGTCGGTGCCATAGATCTCGAATCCCTGTTGAGCCAGGTAGAGGAGATGCCTCCCCCCTCCACACCCACATCCAAAACCCTCCTCATCCCCCAGACTCGCATCTCCTCGGCCAAGGCAATCGCCAAATCATGGGGCTCCTGCCAACTAAACCATACCTCCTCCGCTGGGTCTAAAACCTCGCTAAACACCTTCCAAGTCCCCAAGATAGTGGATGACAGCCCTTCCAAGGCTGGGCTCTCTCCCCCCTTACTTAAGCATCTTCAAGAGCTCTTCATACTGCTGGTCAGAGATGGTGAAGCCATGCTTGGGCTCCGGGAATAGCCCCTCTCGCACCTCCTCCGCGTAACGCTTGAGACCTTGGACTATCATCTCCCCCAGGTCGGCATACTGCTTGGCGAACTTGGGGGTAAAGGCCGGATAGAGCCCGAACATATCGTGGAAGATCAAGCATTGCCCATCGCAATCTGGCCCTGCTCCGATGCTGATGATCGGTATCTCCGCCCTCTCGGTGATCAATTTGCTCACTTTGGAGGGAACGCACTCCAAGAGTATGGAGAAGGCTCCTGCCTCTTCCAAGACTTTGGCGTCGTCGATGATCCTCTTGGCCATCAGGGCGTCCTTTCCCTGGACCTTGAACCCTCCCAACATGGACATACTCTGGGGGGTGAGTCCCAGGTGGCCCATCACCGGGATTCCGGCGTTAACTATAGCCTCCACCCTATCGGCCATCCTTATCCCCCCCTCTAGTTTGACGCCATCGCATTCACCTTCGCTCATAAAGCGACCGGCGTTTTGCACCGCGATCTCGATGGAGGGCTGATAGGACATGTATGGCATATCCCCCAGGACAAAGGAGTTCTTGCAACCCCTGGTCACCGCTTGGTTGTGAGGGATCAACTCTGCCATGGTGGCCGGCAGGGTGGTGGAGTACCCCAGCACGGTCATAGCCATGGAGTCGCCCACCAGGACGATATCTATGCCTGCTCGATCGGCGAAGACCCCGGTGGGGTAATCGTAAGCGGTGATCATGGTGATCTTCTGACCACTTCTCTTCATCTCCAAGAGTTGAGGCAAAGTGACTTTAGTTCTCTCACTCATCTATTCCTCCCTCTCTAAGGCTTTCGATTGACACTAAATCTCCGACCTCCCTTGCCTACACCCTCTTGGCTGATGCCAACTCTTAACATCCTCATTCCCCTTAGCCAGTGAGGCCCTGAAACGCCTATGGCAAGGCCCACACCTCCAGGTCATCGAAGTGGACCCTCACACCCCCCTCATCGATTGCACCGGCGAAGAGGCCGATATCCCCTTCCACAAATGAAGCATCTACCACATCAACCAAAGGCCGACCGTTCACATAGAAACTGAAGTCGGGACCTTGGGCTATAAGGATAAGATGGTTGGTGCCTTCTCCTTGGTTGACGTGAGGAGAGGTGGTCCAGTCGACTAGGGTTTCCCACTCATCGTTGACCTGTTTCCATACTCCATAGTAACCGTCGCTGCTAATCTCGAACACATAGAAGTTATCATTATCACGGCGGCGGACTATCACTCCGAACTCGTTATCGTCTGATCCTGCTACCTTCCGAGCATCCACCTCCAACCTGAAATCGGCGAAGGTGCGGCCGGGGTAGCCCCAGGAGACCAAATGGGGCTTCTTGACCAGGATATAGTATTCCCCGTCGGAGTAATCCTTTTCGCTATCCTCATCGGAGGACACAGTCCAGCCACTGGTGGGATCGCTGAAATCATCGGAGTAGAGAAACGGCGATGGGGTCGCGGTAGGCGTTGGTGAAGGGGTTGGAGTAGGCGTGGGTAAAGGTGTAGCAGTTGGAGTGAAAGTGGGAGTGGCGAGGGTTGGAGTGTGAGTGGGGGTTACCTCTACACCGGCTGTGGGGGTAAGATTCCACACCTCCAGGTTATCGAAGTTGATCCTCACCCCCCCTTCATCGATTGTGCCAGCAAAAAGTCCAATATCTCCTTCAACAAATGAGGTGTCCACCACATCAACCAAATGTTCACCATTTACATGGAAACTGAATTGGGAACCTTGCGCTATGAGAGTAAGATGGTTGATGCTTTCCCCTAGATTGATGTGAGGAGAACTCTTCCATGCGACCAGGATTTTCCACTCATCGTTGACTAGTTTCCGCACCTTGTAATACCCATCACCGCTGATCTGAAACGTATAGAAGTTATCAGGATCGCTGTAGCGCACTACCACCCCAAACTCGTTATCGTCTGGGCCCGCTACCTTTCGAGCATCCACCTCTAACCTAAAATCGGTGAAGTAGCGACCAGGGGCACCCCAGGCGACTAACTGGGGACTCTTGACCAGAACATAGTATTCCCCATTAGAGTAGCCCTTTTCGGCATCCTCATCGGCAAACACATCCCAGCCACTGGAGGGATCGCTGAAATCATCGGAGTAGAGAAGTGGCAATGGGGTCGCGGTAGGCGTGGGTGAAAGGGTGGGAGTGGGCGTAGGTGTGAGCGAAGGGGTAAAGGTTGGAGTAGCCGTGGGCTCGGTAGTGGGTGAGGGGGTAACCGTGATGGTTGGGGTAGGTGTGTTAGTTACAACAGCTGAGGTGGTTATGAACGGGAGCCTGATACCCAACTTCACTTGGGCAAAGAAGACGATGAAGAAGATGGCCGAGCCAACGACCACCATCGCCGCAGCGGCGGCGCTGGCCAAGCGTAGCCCCCACCGGAAGGCTAAAAGTACCCAGATAGAAAGAAGCACAAGGAAAGCGATAACGCCAACGGCCGACCCCAACCCAATCCTTCCCTCTAAGAAGCCCGCAAGAATGGTAACTAGCAGCGTCCCGATGATAGTGCCACAGACGCTGATTATGGCTGCGATTA
>DAOULQ010000121.1:0-11046 GCA_034419095.1 Anaerolineae bacterium
GGTCTACTGGCAATGATGGGAAGAGGAAGAGGGCCTAACTACAATTTGCTCATCCTTAGGGAGGGAGCCTTGAATGAAGGCGCCAGGTGTCATATAATCTTGAGCGTAGGGCCAAAGGGGGTAAAGAGAAGTAGATGGTCCAAAAGGGAGAACCCCTCTCTTCTCGCGAGTTGGAGATCGCGGAATTGGTAGTCACAGGTGCTACCAATCTCGAGATAGCGCGGAAGTTGTCTATAAGCATCAACACGGTCAAAACCCATCTTGCTAACATCTTCGCTAAACTCGATGTACAATCCCGTACTGAACTGGCTATGCGAGCCGTAGAAGAGGGGTGGGTGGACACCGGGCAAAGGGTGGAGGGGCTGGGGAGAGGCGGTCCTCTCTCGAAGTGGACTCTGGCAGCCCTCTTTGGGCTGGCCTTGATCCTGATCTTCCTCCTGGCGTTGCCCCAAGTGCGCGCTCCTGCCAGGGAGACGTCCCTATCCCCCTTAGAGGCCGACCGATGGTCCGATTTGGCCCCTATGCCCACGGCCAGGTCCCGGCTGGCGGTGGTGGCCCATGAGGGGCTGATCTACGCCATCGGTGGCGAAACGGTGGGGGGTGTAACAGAGTTCCTGGAGATTTATGACCGCACCGGAGATAAGTGGCATAGGGGAGCCTCCAAGCCCACACCGGTGAGGGGTATCTCGGCGGTGGTCTTGCAGGGCAAGATCTATGTGCCTGGTGGTTGCACCGGGTCAGGTGAACCCCTCTCCATTGTGGAAGTCTATGACCCACGTTCGGATGGCTGGGAGGCCGCGGCCTCCTTGCCCGAGCCTCTCTGCGGCTATGCTCTCGCCGCCTTGGAGGGAAGGCTATACCTCTTTGGCGGTTGGAACGGGGGTTCCTATTCGGCGATGGTCTACCGATACGACCCCCATGCCGACACCTGGCAACCCGGAACGTCCCTTCCCAGCCCCCGAGGCTATTCCGCCGCCGCCGCGTTGGGAAGTAGCATCTATTTGGTGGGTGGCTATGATGGGGAGCGGTCCTTAAGCGCCTTGGAGGTGTATGACCCTGCCCTAGAGGGTGAAGGGAAATCCCCCTGGAGGTCTGGGATGTCCATGTCGGTCGGTCGGGCCGGGCTGGGGGCAGCCGCGCTAGGGGGCAGCCTATATGTCATCGGGGGGGGATGGGATCAACCCATCGGGTATAGCGAGTGGTACGATCTTCAAGAGGGTACCTGGATCCGTTTTGAGAGCCCAACATCCGAGCCGTGGCGACAGGGAGGTGTGGCCTCCATGGATACGAGGCTATATCTTATCGGGGGGTGGGACGGCGACTATCTAGATAAAACCCAGGTATATCAAGCCCTCTACCGGATCTTCATCCCGGCCGTAGAGTTGTAAGATATCTCTTCCTTGCCGTAGCGCTGACCATAACCCAGATGTCCCATTTGCCTATGTAGGAGGTGTCTACGGGATAGGACAAAAGAGGAACTCGCAAACTGCGAGTTCCTCCTCATGTCTGATGCTACTTAAACTTATTGGTTGAAGCCGTTGTAGCTCATCGACCAGTCGCCGGTACCCGCAGCCTGCCCGGGCGGGTTCGTCTCGTTGACGATGGCCGCAATGGGCACACCACCGCTGCTGGTGAGGGTGACGGAACCCCGGTAGCCGCTGGGCAGGAAGGTTTCCCCAGGTTGATAGACCTCGGTGGAGGCTCCTGCTGCCAACGAAGGCAGGTTGTAGCAGGCGTAGCCACCCGAGTAGCAGACCCTGACCACCGTGCTGGCCGAGCCAACATTTTGTACGGTGAAGGAGGTGTCCCAGTCATAGTAGTCTTTCATGGCTGTGGGCAGACCCACTGTCGTCGATCCGCCTGCGAATGCGCTGTAGGTCTGGGCTTGATTGGCAGAGTTAGCCGCATTGACCACAGCCACGATGTCCGCAGATGTCGAAGTGATGGTAGCCGCGAAGATAGAAGCGTGAGCGGGCGTGTCAGGCATGTAGATTAGGCGGGATTGCCCCGGGCCTAGGGTATAGGTCTCGTTGGCCACAGTATCGGAATAATCTACAGTGACCGTGGTTGACCCAGAGCCCACATTCTGGATGTTGAGACTGGCATTCCAAGTATAGTAGTTGTCATATAGGGCTGGCACGTAGAGGGTGGTTGCTCCAGAGACGAATCCGTTGTACGACTGCGTTAACCCTCCATCGGCTGTCTGGTTGTCGGTAGCGACGATGGATTGGGAGCTCGAGGTGATGATCGCTGACCCGTTGAAGCCCGTGGGCAAACCAGACGGCGCAGCGGTCTCTAGATCGAAGTGGACAGAGGCGTTCGCGGCAACATTGTTCGCCTGACTGGTGGCAACCAACGTGGCTCCAGAGTAATAACTAACGGTGATGTTGGTCGCGCCTGAACCTATATTCTGCACCGAGATGAGGCTGTTCCAGTTGTAATACTCGTAGACCACCGCTGGGAGGTAAACCGTAGTGCTCCCTGACGAGACCCCCGAGTAACTACCGTTGTAGAAGGTAGTCCCTGCCTGGCCGATGAGGTTGGCGATGGCTACCACTAGCTGATCTGAGGAGATGACCACCGAGTATCGGCCGTCGGCTAGCCCTGGTATGCCAGGCAGATATACCTCAAAAGACGCCCCACTGGCTAGCGTAAAGGGGTTGGATTTCCCGCTGTTCAGGGGGTTGGGGGTAGTCTTGGTGCCATTCGCGTCATAGAAATCGATCTGTACGGTTGCGGTGCTTGTGCTCAGGTTCTGCACCGTGAAACTGGCGTTATCGGTAGTCCCCAATTGTCCAAACGCATTCGGTACAATGAGGAGTACCGCCAGGAGGGCTAACGATATCGCTACCTTGCACTTCTTCATCTCTATGCCTCCCTTGTTGGGCGAGATATAGATACACCTTGCCTGACTTTTATTTATTTTAACCGGGAGAGAGGCGGAAGTCAATCACCCTTTTGGGTGATTCTCAACATTATTCAGCCCATCATGGCTAGAAAGGGAGCCCTTTGTCTCTTGGATCGCCATAGGGGGAGAGAAGATACCCCTCACGCCTCCCCCCAAAAGGATGATGAAGAGAACGACCCAGAGCGCTTCGGTAACCATGATCACAACCCGCGATAGCAAGGAGATGGCGATGGCGACGGGGAGGGGAACGTAGAAGGCCAAAAGAACGCTCATGGTGACTTCTCGTCCTCCTGATCCTCCCAGGAAGGCGAACAAGAAACTTGCCACTCCTGAAGCGGCCCAGATCCCGATCATGGCGGTAAGGGGCTCTACCCGGTAGATGGCGTTTGCGAGTAGGTACAGAAGCAACCCCCCTCCTAGCCAGGCGATGCCATAGACCACCAGAAACAACGTTATCTCCAGGTGGGTGAGACGAGGGATCACCTTGTCCGGAAGTGTGGTGAAGAATCTGAGAGTTCTCTCCAGGACTCGAGGGAGGAGTAGGATGGTCAAGGAGATAAGCAGAGCGGGAATAAGGGGGGACGGCTTACCACCCAACGTCAGGGCGCCGAGGGATGGAATGGATAGTAGGGCGAGCGTCAGCCCGGAAACCGTGAGTAAAACGGTTTCAAGAACCGTGGCCAGGATGGTGATAGAAGACGGGACCCCCTTTTCTCTATACAAGAGTGACCTTCCGGCCACATACCAAACTAGCCCTGGGATGTAGCGGGGCAGGGTAGAATAGCAGTAGATCTGGGCATTGACTCTGAAATCTGTCCCTCTAGCGAAATGGCTCATGATGCGGTGCCAGCCATAAAGGCTAGGCAAGAAGCCGGCAGGAAAGAGGGCCAAGGCGAGAAAGAGGAAACGGAAATCGGCTCTCCATTCGTACTGCCCCAGTTTGTTCCAATTCGTGTACAGCCCATATCCCCAGAAAAGGAGCGTGAGCGCTACCATGGCCAGAGCGAGTAGCGATTTCCAGGAGAGGCGTTCTCTCAGGTGGGCGAAAGCCTTGGTCATTGTCTATTCACGCAACTCTTTTGCGTCCCCTCGGTGGTCAGATCGTATAATCGCAAATCGAGCCCGAAGAATTTGGGCACAGGCAGCTGTGTCGCCCTTCGATCTAACCAAGCCGGGATCAAACCCTGCGGGTCCCAAAATTCCGGGGCATATTGGATCAGCCAAAGTCGGCAGTGCTGTTGAGCCAAACGACTGAGCCTCTGATCGATGACTTCGGGCGTCGTGGGCTGGCCATCGAAGCCCCCCCGATATAGATCGTAGGGGTGGGGATAACCATCCTCCGGAAGGCCGCTCGTAAGGTAGTAGTCTAGGGTCAAAGCGCCCGCCGCGGCGTTCAGGAAAATAGCGTCTCCCGGCTGCGCGTGAGCATCGATGTAGCCTGCTACTTCACGCCACTCCTGTTTCGGTGAAATGAAATAGTATCGATGCAGGGACGGCAACGTGATAGAGAGGAGAACTAGGAAGGAGAGCGCTTGGACTGAGGTTCTCATCCCAGAGGTAGAAAGAGCGAGAAGCAGAAGAAGAGGCGCGAGGACAATTAAGAACTGCTTCTCCTGATAAAGGGGGTACCGGGTGGAAAGGGCGACAATGGTTATGGAAGGGATAGCAAACCAGGAGGCTACGAAAAGGCCTTTGTCTCGCCACTCTCGAAGCGCCATAAGAAAGCCGGTTGCTAGAAGAAGGCTACCCGCTGTGATCGCTACCAGGACTATCTGGGATCTAGAAGGGCCTTGCAGGCCGAATATCAGGTAGCAGAGAGTGTTTCGGATGGATGTGAGCGTTGGACTGGGGATCCAAGATAGGTGGTGTTGTGTAACCTGGAATATCAGTGTAGGCATCCAAGGGAGGAAGCCTAAGAGAAGGGCTCCTTGAGCCAACAACCATTTGCCAGTCAGTTCCCTTCGCCTTTGGCGAAGGGAACCCATCAGCACAAAGAGGTTCTGGAAGACGAGGATGAATAGCGAGAAGTAATGAGTGTACAGGGCGACCAAAGTGGTGAATAGATACCCAAGCCACAAGCGTTTAGATGGCCCCTCCACAAGGTGCCAAACGAGGAGTGTAGAGGCTAGGGTCGAGAGGGAGAGAAGGATGTACATGCGCGCCTCTTGCGAGTATTGAATGTGAACCGGAGAGATGACTAGGAGGAAAGTGGCCCCCAAAGCGACACGTGCCGAGAAGATGGAAGAGGCGATCCGATAGAGGAGCGGGATGGCGGCTAGGCCGAGGACAGCGGAAAGAAGCCGGATGACGAACATGCTGCGCCCCAATACCATCCAGTAGTGAAGCAGGATATAGTATAGAGGTGGGTGTTGATCCATCGCCGTGCCCATGACGATCTCTTCGATGTCCTGGGAGGCGAGGAAAACAGAAAAACCCTCGTCCACCCAGAAACTGTTACGAGTGATCTGGAAGAGGCGCAAGGCCCAGCCCAGGAGCAAAAAGGCGAGGATGAGGTAAGGAGACCCCTTGATTCTGGGGGGGTTTTCTTTCATGGAAAGGCCTCCGCCTTTTTGCAGAAATAGACCATGACGGGCCCCCGGTTCAAGATATAAGAGGTGCGGAAATATGGCCAGAGGAGGTAGCGTAACAGTCGCTGGCTGGAGAGCAAAAGGAGGATCTCCCGCGCTTTGTTGGGCTCCACTCTTTCCTCAAGGTAGAAACGGAGACTTAGATAGAAGGCGCCGTAACCACCGTAGAAACAACTTCTATCATAGGCGATGAAGCCAGCATTAGACAAGAGGGCCTTCAAAACATCTGAGTCAAAGGCGTAGAGGTGGCGGGGGGCATCCCAACCGATCCAATAGCGGCCGAAGAGAGCAGCGTCGAAACTGGCCAAGTGAGGCACGCCCAAGACCATCAGACCATCCGGGCTCAGGATCCTATGGATCTGGGACAGGCTGGATAGAGGGGTGTGGAGATGCTCTAGGACATCCCACAGTGTGACCACATCGAAATATGCGTCTGGGAATGAAGCCTCCTCCAATAGCCCATGAGAGATCTTCTCCCCCAGCCGTCGTTGAGCCTCTTGGGCAGCCGACCTCATCGGTTCCACACCATAGACCTCCCACCCCTCTCTCCTCATGGTGACCAGGAAATCACCGGTGGCACACCCGACGTCTAGGAGCCTGCCTTTGTTGAGGCCACAGCGGGCCATCACCGCCCGGCACCGTTTGACCATCCGATACCGCGCTCCCAATCGAAAGAGGATGTTCTCTTTCTCAGCGATAAAGCCCTCATATCTATCTGGATAATATGACTCCATTAGGCTCTGGATAGGCCTGGGGTTGAGATAGATCAGCCCGCAATGGCGACACCGGACATATCGAAAGGTTGCAGGGCTGGTGTGCAACCTATCCCCTCTTTCCAGAAAATCTTCTTCATCTCGCTGCCCGCAAAGCGCACAATCCACTTCTTCCATAATCATTAGGAGGCCACCCTCCCCTTATCGATTCGCAGGCCGTCCCAGATACCGCGCAAATAGGACGGCATCCTTCGAGGGTTGCCCTTGAAGGTCTCGCGGAGGAGGACCCAAACCACGTAGATTGAGAGGGACACAGAAGGGAAGGCATAGTATTTGTGATAGAAGGGTACAATATGCCTGCCCAAGTAATACCACTTGGTGTCAGGGTCCTCTTCCGTGCTGGCGGAGACCTTGTGCCAGATCTTGGCTGTGGGGATGTACAGACACTCATACCCCTCCCGTCTGGCGCGCTCGCAGAAGTCCAGATCTTCGTGATACATGAAGTAGGCTTCATCAAAAAGACCGATGGCGCGAAAGACCTCCGCCTTCACCATCATCCCACATCCGGTGATATAGTCGATCTTTCTAGGGCGATCATAGGCTGGACCGTCTTTCCGACCGTAGCCTAGTATACCTATACCGGGAGGAAACCTTCGGCGTACCCCTCCAGCAAACCATACTCGCTCTGGATCATGGTAGTAATAGATCTTGGGGCTTAGAACCCCCGCTCTAGGATAGGCCTCTCCCGCGTTCAGTAGCTCTACCAACAACTCTCTATCCACAATTGTATCGTTATTCAGGAGAAGAACCCACTTTGCCCCCTTTTCCAAAGCCCTTTGGATGCCGATATTGATGGCTGCCGCATAGCCTAGGTTCTCTGGGTTGACAAGCAGATCGATAGTGGGGAATGCGCTATGGATCCTCTCTGGCGAACCGTCGTGAGAGCCGTTATCCACCACCACGATTCGAGGTCGGACATGGCGAAGAGCATTCACAGACCGAAGACACTCTATCGTGTCTTCTGCGTTATTCCAGTTGAGAATGATGACGTAAACCTCTTCCATGCTATGCCCCGCGGGGTCTTCAAGAGTACATGACACCTGGCCACCCACCCCTGGGAGTGACTCTGTTATCCTCCGAGAGCAACTTATAAGGCATAGATTTTGCTGAAATCGCGGATCAGCACATCCCAATAGTACTTTTCGCGCAACTCTTGGGCGGCCTGAGCCATAGCATATGCGCGGTCTTCATCGGCAAGGAGGCCTAAAAGACCGTCAGCCAGCGCTTCTGCATCGCCAGGCTCCACCAAGATGCCCGCCAGACCATTTCCTAGATACTCTGACCGGTCGCCGACATCGCCGGTAACCACCGGCACCCCTACCGCCAAACTCTCCATGATCTTGAGAGGCGATCGAGCCCGCGCCACCGGATCATCCATCACCGGATCGACTGAAATATCCCCCATCGCCAGGTAATAGGGAGCGATCTCAGGGTTCACTCGGCCCAGGAGAAATGCCTTCCCTTCAAGGCCTATCTTGGGGATCATATTTCGCAAGGTCTCAAGGTCCTCTCCACCTCCGACCAAGATGAGTCTGGCTGTGCACAGGCGTTCGGATACCTTTGCAAATGCCTGGAGGAGCAACTGCAAAGGGTGGCTGGCTAGACTGATGCTGCCGAGATAGACTACCACCTTGTGGTTCTCTAGACCAAGGCTGCTCTTCAACTTGGAGATGTATTCAGGGTCCAGTCCGGTAAAGCGAGCCCTGTCGATGCCGTTAGGTACACGGACGATACGTTCCGGTGGATAACCCAAGCCGATGATGCGTTCCCTAAGGAAACGGGTATTGACCGTCAACCCCCGGGTGTATCTGGGCAGCCCGTTTTCAAATAGAGCCAGCACCTCCTTTTGCCAGTTGCCAGAAACGCGGTTAGATTCGGCTTCGTAATCGTCGCAGTCCAGATAGAGTGGCTTTCGCCGTAAGAACTTTGCCGCTATGAGGGCGGCCATGCCGTTGATCGGCTGTGGCTTTCCCAGGTGAAATAGGTCAGTGTTGGCACCGAGGGCCTTCGATGTCAATCGCAAAGTGGACAGGGACGCAACCCACATCAGAACCAAAGGATGGTAGTAGAGCCTTCGATCGCCCACCTGGCGAACGTGCATTTGGCCCACATAGCTGATCTGTACCCCGTTGAGGCTAAATAAGCGGGGATATACCGTGGCAAAACTGGGGTGTAGAGCCAGGATCTTCACCTCATGGCCCAGCCTGACAAGTTCTTTGGCGATGGGAAAATAGCGGCCTAGACCGGAGGGGTACTCCAGGCTCTGTGTAAGCAGAAGGGTTATCCTCATCTCTTGTAGCCAGGACGGTCTGTCGCTAACTCCTCAATCAGATGCACCAGCTTTATCCAGGAGAAAGTGTCTTTGTCCTCAGCGATCTTCGTGGCAAAGGGGGTCTCTAGTTCCTCTTCGAAATATCGGAGAATCGCTTCTGCCAAGGCGGAACTATTTTTAGGAGGCACCACGAGACCCGTCTCTCCATTGCGGACCACCTCGGCCAGCCCGCCGGCACTGGTAACGATAACCGGTTTACCAAAAGCGTAGGCCATTTGCAGAACGCCGCTTTGGGTTGCTTCCAGGTAGGGAAGCACCACAACGTTGGCCGCTGAAAAATAGAGGCCCACCTCTTCATTGGGGATATAAGCGTTGATCATAGAGACATGCTCTCTTATCCCCAAGCGATCGATGATCTCCTCATAGGGTTGCTCCTCCTCCCAGAACTCTCCCACAATCAATAGCCTCAACGGCATACGATCGAGCACCTGAGGCATGGCCTTGAGAAGGTAGTGAAGCCCCTTATACCGTCGAATGAAGCCGAAGAAAAGGATGGTTTTTTCCTCACCGCTGATCCCCAGCCGCCTCTTGGCCTCCTCGTGGGAAGGGGTGTAGAGGTCAAACATGTCGTAAGTGGGAAGGAATGTCTTTCTTATATCCCCTCGGGGAAGCACAGAGCGGAGTTGCGCGTAGTCTTCATCGGACATAACGATGAAATAATCGCCAGTGAGAAGGACGTTACGGGCGAAGAGAAAATCGAAGGGGCCTCCATCTGGGGGGGTGATGTGGTGGCAGATGAACAATATCTTGCTCGCAGTGAACCGCTTCACTAAGGAGGAGATAGTCATCAACATGGGAGTCCAAAAGGGAACCCACCATTGCAAGATGACCACTTGGGGCCGCTCTTCCCTTATCCGCTTGAAGGCCCTGAGCCAGGTAAACGGGTTAAGCGGACGAAGGAGGTACTCGCAGTCCGTCCTGAGAAGGTGAGTACTGGGGTCCTTCTCTGGGTTGCCTGGGAACAGGAGCCGAGGATAAGGCTTACTGAAGGAGTAGAAGCATACATCGTGGGATCGCCGCAGGTAAGTGACCAGCATGGTGGTGAAGTGAGCGATCCCCCCGCGATAGGGATAGGTCGGGCCGATCACACAGAACTTCACGACTCTCTTCCTCCGGTATGGCTACCGTATTCGATTTCGAATACAGTCACCCCCCTTTGAGCGTAGATCTCCTGATAGATCGGGCTTCTGGCAAAGATCTCAGCCTCCATCTGTCCTCCCTGCTGGCCTATGTAAACGTGGGTGATGCCATATCTTTCAAGGACGGACAGCGTATCTGGTGATTCTATCCGTTTCAGATCGATGCCTGCAAGGGCGTAAATCTCGTCGAAATCGGCTTCTTCTATGCGTTCCCACATATAGTTGATGGGGGGAACACTGTTCTCCCTCCCGGTCCATAAAGGGATCCACCACCCGGCGTCAGAGCCCACGATGACTCCCCCCTCGCCGCTGGCGGAGAAGGAGTTCACCAAGAACTTGGCGTTCGGAGGTGTGTTTGCCGCGATCCAATCCAGGGCTTCCGCATCGGCTGAGCGCACCAACATGTAGGAACTATTCAGGGGAGCGAGTGCGTTTAGAGTGCCTACTAGGGTGGCCCCCAACACTAGGACAACTAGAACCGCTCGGTCCCCAGACCTTTCCATATCAAGGGTCTCGATCAGACGGGCGAAGAAAAGTCCGGCCAAGATGGAAAGGGGCAAATAGGCTGCGATGAGGACGGCGAAGTAGTTGACGAGACCTGTGCCTGGCAACCCTAATCGGTAAGCGTTCGCCGCCAAGCAGAGAACCGCTGTCCAGAGCACCACGAGAATGCCCCCCTTTTCCCTTCGGAGGAAGGCCAACGCTGTACCGAGAAGGGCAAGCCCTCCGAGCGGATAATTCACATAGGGCGCTATTCCGGGAAAGGCGAAGTAGAGATCAAGGTGTTCCTGACTGAATTGGACAGGCGGTGAGATGTAATTAGGTAGCAGGTTGATCGAGAGGTTCACCAGCCAGGGCGTGGTGAGGAGGGCCGCTCCGAAAGCGACCGTGACCATCCGGAAGAGGAGCAGACCACCACTCCGCCTCTCAACCACCAGACTCCAGATCAGGTAGATGAGTGCGAAGGTCAAGTAATAGACCACGACCAAGTAATGGGTCAAGATCAAACCCGCTAGGGCCACGGTGGCAAGAATCCAAGATCGCAGAGTCCATCGCTCACCTTCGAGGCTATCGATCAAAAAGATCATCGCCACTGGCAAGATGATTTGTCCAGCCAACTGCGTATAACGGCCCCAGTTCACGTAGTAGAGAGGCATGGCTGAGAAAAGGCCGGTAATGAGGGATGCGATGAGCCCAGCCCAGCGGTTCTTAACCAACCGTGCCGTCAGGAGATAGGCTGCGAGAATAGACAAAGCGTTGAGAATCTGCCCCACGATTATCACCGCCTCGATTACCTCCACCCCCG
>DAOULQ010000122.1:0-15112 GCA_034419095.1 Anaerolineae bacterium
CCAGAGGACCGTCGGGATGAGATTCAGCCCTTTCCCCCCTCAGGGCCTCGAGCAGGTCAAGGGCCATTTCGTCGGTCTCATGGCTCGTGTCTCCTTTCGGCAGTGAGAGGATTTCAGCTAGGGACTCTAGCCCCTTGCCCACGAACTTGCCGTTTCGTTCGACTACTAACTCTGACATGTTCACCTCCTATTTCACTGATGGGTCTGCACGCTGCACCTTGCGCCAGGGTTCACTTGCTCATCACCTCCTCTCGTGAAATGCCGAAAGCCCCTTGAAGGGGAAAGATCCCACCTCGAAGGGGCTTTCACTCGAGCAGTACTCACACAAACACCCTTACCCAACGCAGTTGCGCCTCATTTTGGGAGCGATGCCTCGGGGAAGGTATTCTCTCTATTCGGTTATGAGGAGACTTTTCGGTAACCTGTTCAGTCTATAGGCAGTTTCCTCCGGTCTGTTAGGCCCTTGACAGTCCCTCAGGGGAGCTGAGCTCATTCAGCCTTTTCCGGCTTACCTTGAGCTTCTGTCTTGGATCGTCACGTTGCTGGTGAATTAGGCAATCGTGACCGATCCTTCGGATTCCATCGGGAGCTGAGCTCTACCGGATTGGTATCTTCCGGACCGATAAGAACCCTCAGAAGGGAAACAATCTGTTGGGCCTTCCCTCCTGTCATGCAGCTTTTCTTGGGAGCCGCACAGAAACCCATTCACATAGACTAACAATAGTATAGCACAAGTGTGCTAATCTGTCAAGGGGTTCAGTGGAATGCACAGCCCCATTGATAGCCGTGGGCGGCTCCGACCGGGGCTAGCGAGCTCTTGCGCATCGTGGTGAATGGAGCACAGATGGGGCCACGAACGAGAAATTTACGACGTAAATTTCTTGAGTTCTCCAGCGTACCAGCCAGAGAGACCGTGACGAGTTTTACGCCGTAAATCTGTCGGGGCTCCTATTCGCCGGTGAGCGAGACACTGTGATAGGTTTTACGCCGTAAATCTTGCATCGCGCTTCGACAGCCAAAGAAGATGGATAGCCCATTTGCAGATGATACACGGTGACCCGCTTGACTAGGGCTCACAGTTATAGTATCTAACTAGCACTCACACTACAGCCTTCCTTTCCTTCACTGACAACCATCCCCTCGCCTAGTGATCCTCTTCATCCTGCATTCACGGAAGTACCTATCATCAGATCTAGGAAATCCAATTCTTCACAACACTAGTGATAGCTCTCTCCCACTAAGATGGATCGACCATCAATATAGATATCCATTTCCCTTGTCAACCCAAACACCTCATCTCTTCTTGTGGAATCCACTCGATGGTCATGTACGTTGCTCTGTGAGACTCCAACGCTGTGCACGAGTTTTACGACGTAAATTCCGTATGATGCTTCGCGAGGAGGCAAGATCCGATGCCTACCTTGCACACAATTGCGAGTGAGAAGGCCCAGCAGGCGTGAGACTTATAGTATCTAGTTAGCACTCACGCCCACGACACCGCTCTTTCCCTCCACCGATAGCCATCCCCTCGCCTGGTGATCCTCTTCATCGTCCACTAGCCAAGGAACCCAGCATCAGGTTTTCGAGGTCCACTGTAGCGTCAAGTCGGTGATCATTCTCTATCGGTGGGATATGTCGATCATGACTATAGATATCCATCTCCCTTGTCAATCTCAAGAAGTGAGATCTTTGAAAGAACTTGCTACAGAGATGCACTGTTGAGCATGACCCAGCTGGGGGCCAATAGGGGCCGTTTCGCCACCATGGTATCCGACAAACGCCCAATTCGCCCCTTCCCTCGGAGGTTGCTTCCAAAGGAGGTTTTTTCAGAGACCTCCACCACGAGACACACCCATAGGACGGAGGAGGGCTAGTCTGATGGGGGTAGTCAGGTCTTAGGAATCATGGTGAAGAGAGCGCCAATCGCGGCAACACCAAAATCTTAGGACGTAGATCTTTCAAGGGCTCCCACGCACCGTTCAGTGAGACATTGGGATGGGTTTTACGCCGCAAAACTGACCGCAGGAAAGGGGCGCCGCTCCGTGGGGCAGAACCAAGAAGAGATAGTTGGGCACTCGCAACCTATTGACCTACTGATGCCCTACTCATCCGGTCTATCTGGCATAGGCCTGAGCACTAGGTCGCAAGGGTCGTTTCAATCCTCTATCAGACCAGAGCGACTTGGATCCTGTTTCTAGCTCTAGGATTCTTGTCCGAATATCAAGTCTTCTACCCACTCGATGCGGATGGGATCAGGACCGGTGATGTAGTGCTTGTACACACCACTGATTGATCCCCTGGTGCTCCAGATGACGACGTGCTTGCCTTGCTCCAGTAGCGTCCCAACTACCTCGCCGAAATCGGCATCGCCTGTCCCAATGATGTACACATTGATCTCAGGGTGTTCCCGTAGGACATAGTGGATCTTCTCGCGCAAGACGTGGTCAGAGGCGTTGGCTTTGTCTTCCCCAGCCATGGCGGTCCAATACCGGCCTGCTCGTGTAAGGGCTCTCTGGTCGCCCTCGAAAGCAGGGCGATCCCAATTGGCCACGGCCCACCTCTGACGGGGCACTCCATGACGAGAGGCCGCGTCGAAGAGGCGCTCGCCCATCTCGTCAGTAGTAAGTCTTGGGCGCAGAGAGTCGGCCTTGTCGGTGGGCATCTCATCGAGAAGCTTGAGGAGGCTGATTTTGACGTTCTCCCAGTCCAGCATCAGCGCAAGAGCCTGGCCAGGCAGAGGACGCTTCACCTCTGCTCCAGCCTCTTGGAAGGCGCGTTGCATTAGCATCAGAAGGTGCTGTTCCAGGAAGGCGCCACGGATGCCCCACCGTGGCTCGTCGACTTCCTTGACTATAGTGAGGACTTCCAAGGCACGCATCTCGTCTAAGTGCTTTCCGATCGTTCGGATACCGGCCCTTTGGCAGACTTCTGCGAGCTGAGACTCCGGGACGCCCACTCGGCTTCCGGGTTGGCTCTGAAGGATGAGAAAGGCAATCTCGCGATGTGTCGTAGTCACGAGGCCCTCTCCCTCATTCCACCATAGATCAGCGATGGGCAAGTCAGAGGTCACCGCTTCGTTGGCAGCCCAGTCGACATCCCGAGGTCCAACCAAGCGACGGCGCTCGGCGTTGAGACGTTCGGTGGCCTTCTCGGCAAGGATCTGCGTGACCCAGGGATGGCCCTCAGTCATATCCCAAAGACGGTCTAGGGCCTCTGGGAGCCACATAACGCCGTCCTGCGCTACCGGCACAAGGTGGCGATCTTCTTCATTGCCGCCTTGTCAACGAATGAGACGTTGTAGGGTTCGATGTTGCCCCATACTGTATGGTTCTCATAGCGCTTTCGCATAAGGGCATAGGGCTCGGAGCCGGTGCAGACCAGGAGAGTATCGGAACCTGCCTGAACCTTCCCTCGGAGCCAAGACAGGAAGCCTTCGTCCATTGGATCTTCCGGATCCGCGATTCGCATGACTAAGCGCTGGACCTCGTCAAAGCACAGCAGGATATTGGGGCGCTGTGTTTGTCGCTTGAGATCCTTGAGAAAGAGGTCGAGGACTACCCAAGGCGGGTCAAGTTCGAAAGCCTCCGCTCCTGGAAGTGAGAGGGAGCCAGGAGAAAGGTCTGACATCTTTTGGAGTTGTTCAATTGACTGGCGGATAAGCTGCCGGACGAACTGAGCGCTGTTCATCCTCTGACCCCCCAGAGTCTTTTCCACATTCAGGAGCAGTGGCAGTACTTGGGGGCCACAGCGACTTCCGAGGTGCTGCATGAGCGAGGATTTTCCCACGCGCCGAATGCCATTGACGAAGTAGAGTTTGCGCAGTTGTCCACCGGCAAAGGCGTCAAGGAGGTCGGCCAGCTCCTTGTCTCGGCCGTGGAACAGATCCTTGCGATCCGGCCCGACGGGCGCAAGCGTGACGTACCTCTCGGTTACCGGGATCGGGGCGCCGATCGGGCGAACAGGGACATTGCCGCTAGCGTGTGAAGTCCGCCGGATGCCAGCGATATCGTATATGACGTGAACCCGGATCTCGACCGTATCCCCCACGCCTTCCGAGACCTCCATGGGGCACTCCGCGATCAATTTTTCGCCCCGCTCCAATACGGGAACTGTGATCTCCTCCTCCGAGAAGCGGACACATGGGGATGGCGACATAAATGCAACTCTGAGATTGTGCGCGTCCTCTGACGCCGGGTTCGTCAAGCGGGCGAAGATGCGTGTATGGTAGGTCTCGCTTGCAGCAGGGTGATCAAGTGTGAACCTCAGGTCCGATGGCGGCGTGATACTCAACTCGGGGATTGCCCTGATCCGCACGGGAAAGCTCTCCGCAACGCGCTCGCAGGCCAGTGCTAAGTCCTGGAGTTCATAGGGTAGATTCCGTTGTTGCGCGCGGAGTGGGTCAAGTTGTTCCTCCATTTTCAGGGCCAAGGCTTGGCCTCGTTCCTCGTCCACTCCCTTGTGGAAGGTGACGGCGAGGCGAACCACCTCGCGGATTGGACTGACCGTGTCGTCTGGCATCTCCGGCTGCTTCGATCTCACTGCAAGGAGAAGCTGCTCGACATCGTCTGCCCTGACTGCTAGGGCCCGGACATCCTTGATCCTTCTCAACAGTGGCGCTACCTGCTGAATAACCCTTTCGGCCTCTTTTGCCGTCAAAGCCGGGCTTGGCTGCTCAGGTTCGGGGGCAACGTCTTCCTGTTCCGTGGGGGGCTCCTCTGGCTCTTCGGTAGTTACGCGGGTTCTTGCTAAGCGTTGTTCCCAGAACCTCACGTCGGACTCGGACATACTCGTGTCCCGCCAGCCCTTCCTGAGGACGCGAAGTGCGTCGTCCTCGAAACCCTGGCTTTCCGCCCAGTATAGCAGAGACCTCAACTCATCCGCTTTCTTTTCCTTACGAACCTTTCGGCTTCGTCGGGTGCATTCCCACTGACGCTCGAGGCAGCGCCAAGCAGCATCTAGATCGCCGGCCTCCTCGTTGAGTCGCCGGGCGCAATCCCAGTTCTTGTAGTAGCGTTTCTGCCCTGGGTAGAACAGCCTTTGACGGAACCATTCGACGCCGGCATCAACAAGGGATGTCTCAATGAAATCCCGCGTAAGCTGATCCAGTTCTTGTCCACTCAAGCGTTCCTTGGGATCCGGAAAGACGCGATCAGGGTCCTGCAGGATTCGGTTGATCCGCCGAAAGTGGTGCCAGAAGTTGGCTGGTGTTTCCTCTGGCCCGACGCTTTCGGCATCATAGAGCGCAGCCAGAAGGTGGGCCTCATAGTATGGGGACTTGAGGAGCAAAGCAGGCAGGACATCCTCCCGCTCCTGCTCCAACGCCCACAACAGGGACAACTCGAAGGCTTCCGGGGCGTGGAAATCACTCTTCAGAACGGGCAACAGTATATCTAGGGCCTCGTCAGCACGAGGGGGTACTCTCCTCAGTGCACAGGCAAGGTTCCAACGAGCAGTCCAGCCCAGGTCCTCACGGAAGTATCGTGAAGCGATGGCGTCTTCAAGCAGCTTGATTATGTCGTAGATATCGGTTGCTTGACCGAACTTGCTCAGAGCGTACGCGTACCACTCTTTGACGATCGTGTGCTGGGGCTTGTGGTAGTGAATGTTCTTGAACTTCTCTAGGGCCTGTGGATCCTGGCGCAGCAGCAGTTCACGTGCTTCTATGAAGAAGCGGTCTGGCCCACGCCTGAAGCGTACTTCCGAGGCCGGTTCACGATACTCGGCCTCCGCATCCAGCCGCAAACGCAGGTTGGTCTCGACAGCATCCTCCACTTGAGACACAGTATGGCTGAGCGCTTCGACATCCCCCTGTGTGACGCTCTGCCGGATCGTTTGCCAGACCTCCTGTGGCAGCAGGTTAGAGAGCCTCTCCGGTCGCCTAAGGGTTCGCTGCGCCATGCGCACAGCCGCGGGCGCAACGTGTTCGCCAATCTCTTGCCATCGGTCTTGGATGCTCTTAAGACGTGAAGGGATTTCTAAGGTTAGAACGGTCTCAACGTTGTCGCGGACGAACTGCTCTTGGAACTGCTGATCGCCTTCCCTCTCTACCCGCACACGCTCGAGTTCTGTGAGGAGCCTCTCGTTGATACTGAGGGCGAGTGGCTCAGGGATGCTGCCCCAGGCGGAAATTACGAAGTCCTTGAGCAGATCGCGAATGTCGGTAGCATAGGTTTCACCTCTCGTGGCCCGATGAACCTCGTGGACGACGATGGTCCTCAGTGCATTGCTCAGCACATGGCGCATAGGTTTGGTGGGACGCAACAGTGGACGCCCTGCCCGGAACAGCTCGTGTGCTGCCTGGAAGAGGTCTAAGCTGTCCTCAAGGTTTCCCTCTTTGGCATACTGCCGGGCCACAACGTCGAGAGCGAATCCAATGGTTATGAGATCCCCATCCCGGACACCACTATGGACTTCGTCGGGCGAGGGTGGATTCTCGCATAAAGATTGGATTGCAGCCCGATCCTTTTCTCTCACTTCTTCCGGGAAGTCTTCAAGGTGGGCTTCCACTTTCTTGACAAGCTCAGGTAGCGCTTGAACAACCTGTTCGGCAGACCACAGTTGCCACTTCATACAATCTCTCACAATGAACCTCCTTGTTAAGCCTAAGTCTCTCCCCACCGGAGAGTAAGAAGAATGCACCTTATCGTTCCCAGGGCCCCCTGGGTCCTCAAGTACTGAAAGACCGCAATTGTCCGCCCTCGCTTTGTCTGTACCTAACCTGCCATCTATGAACCCAAGCGTTTCCTCTTACTGTTCAGGACCCTCCTTTCGCTCATCAATCCGGCTTGTTTGGATTGGCTGATTGCCAAGACCGACTGTTGTCTTTCCGGGTTTTGTCGGTTGAGGTTCCTGACGCCCGTTCCGCCACCGACAAACTCCGATTCTGAACACATCCATCATAGCACGGAAAAGGCTCCCTAGCAACGACAGATCCCGAAAAGCCATGATGCCATCATCTCTTCAGAGACTTGCGATTCCTTGCCATTTCGCTCACGGACTTCTGCTACTGCGTAGCCATGCTATGTTTCAGCCCCAAGTCCACCCCACTTCAACGCCAATTTCAAGCATATGAGCAACGATCAAAGTCGGGAATCCGCATGCAATCCGATGATTTCAAGGAATAGGCACTTAACAGGACCTGACTCGAGATGCCAACCGCGTCTTGTGTCGCTTGGCTTGACATCGATAGGTCTTCCGCCGGAGATAGGGAGGCCACCCTTAAGCTCCGCGCTGAACCGCCTGCCATGCCCTGTAGTCCCACATCATCTACAAACGTCACAAACACTCTTCCCTTCACATTTGAACTTGAGGACATCACATACCGTGACTCCTAACCCGCGCACAATCACTTCATACCACCAATGCAAACTGCCGATGACCGCGGTTTCATGCAATCGGTCGCGGGTCATGTCCGCCTGACCTGTCCCTAGTGGACTCAAAGTCTTCAGTCTCAATTTGAGTTTCGCCATCTCCCGTGCGAAGCGCGCGCCTTTGACAGGACACCTTGTGGTCCTGCGTAAGCAACACTGTCGGCTCTGGAACTCGGAGACGAACCCTCTGCCTGACCGACCGCTCTCGCCTTCCCTTGCGGTCAAACCGCATTATGGGTCACCCGTGGGAGTCGCTCAAAGGAGCTTGGCCGATCAGGTTGTGTTCGCCACTTAGCACCTCGCTCACGTTGCGCAAGGTTGGCTCCTTAGGCCACCCTCCCCTATCCTGGCCAACCATCTGGGTCTTGCCCGTCGATCCGCAGCCTCAACAAGCTGTTAGCCGCAGGCCTCTTATCGCTAGACGCCGTCGGGTCTGGGCTAGGATGCGCGAGGACAGGCAGGGAGCGAGCGAGAACATCCCTCTTAACTCCTCCCGAAAGCACCGCACTTCCTAAGCAAAGCCCCCTCCGGAGGGCTCCCTTTCGCCCCGTTCTCCCGGCATACTTGCCTTGAGGCTCTTCTCTCCTCCCAGGATCTTGTACGAACACTCTCACCCCATTTAGGCTCACCTCCACTCCTAGTGGTGATCTATGCAAGGTGAGCCTACTGCTTGCCCTCCCTTGTCAGGTGCTAAGAGCGGCACGCATCCTAGCAGTTTGCGCTTCGTTGACACGCGTACCCGCTTGTGGTACAATATGTAAAATGTCGTCGAGATAGCCTAAGACCTTGGCGACATGGCTTGTGAACAGCTCTGGCCATTCGCGCGGTTGGGTTAGAAGCCTTAGGGGTTGGCGGCGCGCACAGACGATTGTGATGGAGCTCTTGCTAGGTATTCACCTGGGTGGTGTTGGGGACGGACTCCTGGCTGGGAGTTCTGGTACACCAGTTTGCCGCGGAAGTCTGGCCGCTAGCAGATTCCGACAAGAGGGGCGCCCTTTCGAGGTCGTGGACCTGCACCACCTCCTAGAGGCGATTGCGGGCAGGGCTGGTCTTAGGCGCGGCGAGCTCTCGTCGCAATGCACTCATGTCTTCATTTCAGCCACTCAAGGTCATCTACTTGACATTCGGCAGAAGATGGTGAGGTATCTGGATGGGGAGGGCTTCCATAGTGCGTGGAAAGGCTTTGGTGGAGAAGGAGAAGTTTCTCTCTGGGCAGGGACTGGTTCGGGTGAAGGGATTGCGGTGAGCTCTGATATCACCACCTCCGCATATGGGAGGACCTCTGCCGGCGAAGCCGTGGAGTTGGGGGGGTGGGAGCTCGGACTGAGTGCGGATGGAAGTGCGTTCTCCGTGGGACAAGCCGCCGTAGACGCAATCATAGCCGGTCATGAGGGAAGAGGCGAAGTGTGCACAGCGCTCACCGATGACGTACTGCGACTGGCTGATGTCAGCGAGATCAACGACTTGCTGATTGCACTCCAGGGTACTGCCCAGAACCATTACCGGAATTCGGCATCTTCTCTGGTGCCAGCAGTTGTCGAAGCCGCTGAGCTGCATTATGACCCTGTGGCGGGCGCTATTCTGCAGAAGGCCGGGGAACAACTGGCCGCGATGGTCATAGCGGTGCGGGACAGGCTTGGTTTTGGTGAGACGGGAATACCGGTGGTGCTCTCGGGGCCAGTGATACTCAGTAGTACTCGTGTATTCCAAGTTGCCGAGATGCGAGTCTCTCAGGTCGAGCCAAGGGCAAAGATGATCAGGTCACAGCGTCCACCAGTGGTAGGCGCGCTACTGCTCGCGTTCCGTCATCGCGCAAACCAGGCAACTCCAGGGTTGCTTGGGAGGTTGTCCGAATGGTTGGCTCTGTCGAGCGGTACTCCGGCGGCGGCCGATGAGACGGGTTCGTGAGTGGTCACATCTGGTTGGGTCGAATGGAACTCGCCCGAAGACCGCAAGCTTGAGATGGAATTCCACGATATGGTCAGCAATCTCGGAAACGATCTGAAGTGAGTTGATTCTCGACTGCCTCTGGTCTGATCCGAAAGGAGAGAGTGGTGAATAGGACAAGGGTCATTGAGCAGGGACAGAGTGAATCTGAGCTAGAGACACCGTCCGTCAGTGGAGATGACTACGAAGCCATGTATCATCTGATCGGGGAACACTTGCATGTGTTGCGCACCCTGTGGCGGGACTATCGCAAAGAGACACGGGGCTGGAAGATGGCCTATGCGGTGGATTTTCAGGAGATATACGCCTATATGTATCCTTGGAAGGACGATGCGCCAGACTCTGTTGTCGTCGATTTCATCCTCAACAACTTGGATGGCCCAGTGTTGCTACCCAGCGGTACCATACGTGAGCTGGCGCGTCACTTGGATACCATCGCGAGACAGGTGCCTAGGTTGGAGTTACTTGCATCGGCCCTTAGACGGGGCGAGGTCGATGTTGCGGGGCTCGCCGCAGAGCATAGCCCTCTTCTCTCATCGATGCGAAAGCCACTAAGATCCATTCGACGAGCGGAGTTGAGCCAACTTGTCTACTCAGCTTCACGTAGCCTACTAGAGTACGAGTTCGCTCTGCAGCGCTTGCACCAGTTCTTCAGGAGCAACGAGTTCGTAACCCTGGATACCCTCTTGCCAGAGGCTTTCCGACCTCCTTTGGACCGTGAGTTGCAGGCTGCCTTCCAAGGGGCACTGGACGTGATTCGGCCGCTTCAAAGCAACAACAATATCGCCGATGCACTCAATCTCGCAGAGCTGATCTACTATCGGCAGGCCATCAAGGAGATGGTAACCTCAGCGAGAATAAGCTCGAGAGTAACGCCCCATGAGGTGGTATTGATCACACATACGCCAAGTCTAATCAACATAAACTATTGGGTTCCAGACCCGACCGGCATCTTGTCGCGTGCGTCTGAGGCTCTGCGCTCGCCACTAGAGCTGTTGCACAAGCTCGCTCTATCCCAGCAGTACAGAAGCCGCGACGTCAGAATCAACCATGCGAATGTGGCAATTCGCGCTTGTGAGACGGCGCAAGACCGTTTGAGGGACTTATTAGGCAGTGACAGAGAGAGCCTGGGCAGGCGCAAGCGGCTATCCAGCTACGCATTGTCCGTTAGCCGAATGCGATCCCCCCAAGAACTTGTTGGCCTGGGCGATTCCGAACTCCAAGCATATCTTGAGGACTTTGATAGGTATGTCCGCTCGCCTACTCTCCGCAGCATCGAAGATGTTCTCGCGCGGGACGAGGTTGTTGATGTCAATAGACCTCGGCCCCGTCTACCGATGCGTGGGCCTGTGACACATTTGCTGCCCGTTCTAGTGACGAGCGCACGAAGGGTGAGAGAGCTGCTATATTCGCTTGGCAGTCTCGCTCTACGTGGCGTGGAGTTTCTGCCGCGGGAAGGCGAGTGGGAAAGCCCAGCTCTACTCGCTTTGGGGTTTCACTCGACCAAGTCAACAAACACTCAGCTGGAATGCACTGAGCTTCGCGTAACGGACTCAGATGGCGAGCTAGTCCTTGGGATGGACAAGTACCCGGACTACTACTCTGTGTTTTGGCCGACCTACGCCGATATCCAGACGTTCTGCAGGTTAATGAGCGAGATTCTTGATTCCCGCAAGAGTACTGTGATGCAGTCTGATGTGCGACCTGAGATCCGCCTTTTTGCGAGTGGGCAGATGTCCGTTGTTCCGTTGCAACTACCGTTGAAGCCTCTCTATCTCAGGCGTGTCGTCAAGTCCGTACCACTGACGTACCTACGCATAGACACTGCTCTTGGCGCATTTTGCTATGACGTGATGCCTGATCCGATCCAATCTCCCTTGATGATGGGAGTGATTTCTGATGTCGAAAGAGCCGATATCATAGCCAGATTGTACTCGGGGTCTAACAGTCGATGGATTCCATACCCGACAATCGAGGCGGAAATCGGAATAGAGTTGAAAGACTATGGCAAGCCAGGGGAGGAGGACGTAGTGTGAGAAGGAGAACCTCAGAGCAGTTCTTCGACACTTTGATGCGGGAGGTGGGTCGACTGGATTGTTTGGGCGGTGGGGATCCCAGGAGGGGAGTTGTCCCGCTCACCTGGACAGCGAAGACGTGGCTTGAGGATCCTTCTTGCAAATTCGAGGATGACCTAAGGTATTGGGAAGCAGCCGCCAATTGGCACGCATTACAGGCCGAGCTCGCGTTGGAATCGAGAATCGAGAATACGTCGGTACGGTTCTCCGGCCGTGGTGGGCCCGCGACCAGGACGACCACACTGAAGTGCCCCCAGTTCTTCCGTCGGTCAAGGGCCCCGGTGGTGATCCACGAGTCTACGGACCTACGCAGGTGGGGTGAATTGCGGGGGGCCAGTTGCTCCATATATTGCCGGGCAACCTTTGCGCTGGAGGGTGGGGATCGCGTCGAGCTTGGAGATTGGGTGGTCACCGTCGAATTGCCAACTCGTACTCAGAACCGCGCAGTAGGGCCTATCTGTTGATCGAACCTTATTAGGAACGTAACGCTTCAAGCAACGCTAACTGTCTGCGACCGGATTCCGTGCAAAGGCCAGGGACGCGTGAGGAGCAAGCGGTATGGAGTGGATCGAGGCGGCGCCATACGTGTTCGCCGGGTTGTGGGTCCTGGTAGGCAGATTGGCACGTTCGTATGTGGCAGCCATTGTAGAGCGCGAGGCCTCTAGCATCGGTAAGGCCAAGGAAACGGAGTTGTATGTGGGCCTGGCATGGCTGGCACACAGCCTTGTAGAGCTTGCTGCTGCCCCTCTTCTGTCTCTCTTCAGCACCACGTTCCTCCTAGTCCAGCGAAGCGCAGACCGGTACTATTTCGTAATAACCGCGTTCGTCTGGGTGATGCTCATCGCGATTTTGGGATACTTAAGGCCGCAGGTACGCTTAGCACACGTGCAAGGGCAGCGATTTCTGTGGCGCCTTTCAGGGAACACGTTTCTGTTGCTTGCGAAGTCTGCCGTTGTTCTGGCCTCCTTTCTCATTGCGCTCGCCGCAACTTGGGATCCACCGGGCGGGAACTAGTATGAAGAGCTGTGGCTGCTAACACTGGCCCAGCTCGAGTGTTCCCCCTCACGTTTCGGTCATGTTGGCCGTACACTAGGTCAGCACTCTCACGAGCAGAAGTCGCTACTGCACGGGTGGAGCATAGGCCGGTTCATACGGGAGGTCGCTCTGGTCGTCCGTCCCGAGCCACCGCTCATTGAGGCGCAGGCCTTTGAAGCCATTTCTGCTCCTCAGCTAGACAGTGGATGCCGCAGGCCAATATGCACGGCTCTCATGATTCCTGCAACTGCTCAGGCTGCCCGATGCGGTATCCGTCTTCTTTTGTATGGCGCTCTTCATCACCAGGCAAGGTTTGGTCCCAGATGATCTCCACCATCTGATCCAGCCCCTAGCCGATCCATTTTCTGATAGTACGGATTGATACCCTGAATATCTCCGCCATCTTCTCCTGACTAATCCCCTTACCAAAGTACATGACCATCACTTCCTCGATCCTGGCTGGAAACCGGCCCAAAGCCTCCAGAGGCTCAAGATAAGAAATGAACCTGTTATCAAGCAATATCGCTTCCTTCTAATCTGAATGCCTGCTCATAAAGGAAAAGAAGGAGGAGCCACCCTTGGCTCCTCTAACTTATGCCGCTCGGTTCTTGCGAGCCCTGCGACTACATGGTAGACTGTTGTCGATTGTCAGGCCAGACGCATACTGTTTTTCGGTTGGTTCGGTGTTCACGCAAACAACAACCAGAACGCCACCTTCGAGGTCACCCTCACAAGCTTCTTCTGCACAGCGTCAGCATAGATTCCGCAACGCAAAATTCGATCTTCTCGCCCTGGATCCTTCTCCCTTTGCTTCTCACTCACACTGCGTTGGAGAGATCACCCCAGGCACAGTTTCAGCTCGAAAGGTAATCCATCTTTCTGCGGAATGCACAGCCAGGCTCATTTGGGTAGTCACAGGTGGTCCGGGGGTCAAGTCCGGGAAGCATAGGCTACAACAGCAACTGATATGCTCTGTGCCCCTTTCGCACGCAGCAGGCTTGCTATTTGAGCCGTGGTGGTGCCATAGGCTATCACATCGTCAACCAATACGATGCGCTTCTTCTCGATGATGGCCGAATTCGAAAGGGCGAAGGCGTCCGTGATTTCCGTGGCCCTCTCCTCTGGAGGGAGGCGTCTGAGACTCCTAACCGGCCGGGTCAAGACGAGGCAGTCGGAGACTGGCACACCGAGTCTCCTTGACACCGTGGTAGCGAGGGCTTCTGGTATGGAAAACCTTCTCTCTTTCAGGCGGTAAGGGTCTATTGGTACGTGAAGGATCAAATCTACCGGCAGAAGCGTTCCCATGGTTGAAGCGAGGAAATCCACCATGAGGAGACAGAGTGTATCTAGTGATCCTCGGTCGCCCTCTTTGCACTTTCGGATTAGCTGGCTGAGGGGGTTGGAAGCCTTGCGGTGTCTGGTGGGGTAGTAGGTTCCCATGGCCTGGATCGCATCTAGGTGGGGATGCAGGAGATGCTCGGGGATCCGTGGCGGATCTATCGCTGGGATGATGTCCTGTGCCTGACGAAGGGTGTGACCCACTGCCGGCCATCTTTCATCTTGGCAAACGACAGTCGGGATATTCGGCTCTCGATCTGATAGAACTCCTACCCCTCGTTCATGATCGCTATCCAGAGTTCTTCGGTGAAGTCCTCCAAGATCTCTTCATGGATTCTCAGGATCATCTCGCGCTCATGGGGCTCCAGATCGAATCCAGAAAGCGTCCCTTCCGGATACCTCAGGAGGTGGAATCGAAAACGAGGGTTCACAAGAGCCATTCCAACTAGGAGCTCCAGGGCCTCTCTCGACACGAGGACAGCCCCTTCAGCAGTTGACGTCGCGCTCCGATGACCTGGGGTTGGCTGGAGCGCTGGACAGAGCATGGTATAGGGGAGCGACGGGGCTTGTCACAAGGGACGAAAGCATAGCGCTTTGAATGAATACGAAAGCGCCAACGGCAATGAGGAGATCACCTGGGCTGAGTGCTCTTGGGGGAAGGAGGGGGGGATCAAGGACCAATACGTCAGACAGGATCCAAAGACGTGCTTCTTCCCTCGTAAGCAAGATGTTCTTGCTACGCAGAACGCGATAACCCGACTCCATCTTGTGAACCATGTGCTGGTGTCCAAAATCCTCCAGAACTCGTGGCTGGATAGGCATGAACCCCCCATTGGCCATCATCACCATCAAGTTCAACAGGAGGCCCAGGCCGAGAGCTCGAAAGCCAGATAGCTTTCTGTTCTTCCAGACTATGACGAGTATGAGAAGGTATGACAGAAGAAGTAGGTAGCGTTCAAGGTTGAGGTGACTGGATGCCTTTTCCGCCGGAAAGTACAGGAGGGGCAATTGCATCAGGAAGGCCGCGAGAACTACGGCACGGCCTCGCACAGGCAGAGAGGCCAGGCCTCGCACTGTCCCACCTCGCAGCAAGGCAACAATGAGCCCTGCTAGAGCTGCCGGCAGAAGGATCATGAAATCCTGTAGACCTCCTTTCCTCGATCAGCCGAATGAGAGTTAAGCAGGCTGGCAGCGTAGACTCGAAAAGTCTGTTTCTTACCCGTCACCAATGAACGTATGGCGCGCCGGCCGCTAGAATCAGAGCCAGCGTCACCAGCAGACCGTAGATGAGGGCGAGAACGAATCGTCCACGCTCCTCAAGGCCAAACAGTTTCTGCATTGTAGCTA
>DAOULQ010000123.1:0-6635 GCA_034419095.1 Anaerolineae bacterium
GCTACCAAAGGCAAGCTATTCACTCTGCAAACAGTGAAAAACATCATTGACTACACTTCACTCAAGCATTTCCAAGGAATGTAACGCATTTCGTTTTCTGTGGTGTCACAAGTTAACTCCCGATACCACCAAAAAGACAAAGCCACCCCATCTCTTGACGGGGTGGCTTACAATTTCGGCTAGTTGCTTAGTTCTTGACTACTCGTTCTCCGAGTGCGTGGGAGAAACGGCAAGGTATCTTGGGAGAGGCTAACAGAACTGAGGGGGCTGGATTTTCCCAGCCCCCTTCTTTAACTCGCCAGGCTGACAAGCCAGTGGAAGAGCCGAAGCAGGAAATCGAGGAGGCTTTCGGAGGAGCCACGGTCGGGAGGGGTGACCGGGAGATCTATGCCGGGCTGAACCTCCTCCGTTACCTCGTAGGCCGTGCCATCTAGGATCACGATGACTCTCTCACCCACGGAGAAGTATCGTGCCCACTCCGGGTGCGTGCTCAGGAGGCGGAAGTAGTCATCGGTGGCAAAGCCCACCTTGGTCGTGTCCTGTCCCTCGTAGGTGGTATCGGTCCAGATGCCATCTCGCAGGATGAAGATCTTATCCCCCACCCCTTTGACCACTTGGCTCTCCGCCGCTCTTTCCGATCCCCAAAGCCCTTGTCGAGCCTCGCTATCTTCGACCGCCCCGCTCCCGGAGACGGCCGTGGGAGCCGCTACCATGGGGGCTGCCTTCTCTAACAAGATGTCTCTGCCCTCAGGAGCGAAGATCTCCACCTCCTCGTCCACCAAGAAGGAGGTGTAGGGGGTCATTATCCCGTACCGGATGCTCAGTTCTACGATCTCATCTACCAGTTCCTTGTTCTCGCCATGAAGCCGGATCTGGTTGAGGAGATAGCCGATCTTCCGGGTGGCCCAGAGGCGGGGGATGAACTCCTCGCCCCCTTGGGCTGGGAAGTCGGCCTCGTAGCGGAACTCCTGCTCCTCGCCATTTACCTCTCCTCGCAGGACGATGGTAGTATGGCCGTCATTCGAATACCGTCCTGCCATCACCAACTGGCTCTCCAAGAAGAGGTCGGGCAGGGGGTAAGGGTAGGTATCCTCCACCCGAATCCCACCGAAGTCCAGGTCTATATCGGCCAAGAGGGGGGTGCTGACCTTAGCGTAGAAACTGGACACCTCCTCTTCGATGCTCTCATAGGGACGCACGTAAACGCTGGCTCCTCGGTTTTCCTGGGCGATAGTATCCAAGAGCAGAGTGTTCACATCGTCACCCACCCCAAAGGCGAAGATACGGGCGTTTTGGGAAGCCGTCTCTCTGACATCTGCGATTATCTCCTCCATATCCACCACCCCCTCCGTGGGAAGGCCATCGGTGAGGAAGGCGATGATCTGGGGGCGCTCGCCTTTGGCCATCTCTAGGGCTTCTAGGAGAGCGCGATGGATATTCGTCCCGCCTACGGCGGCTAACCCATCGATGAATGATCGGGCGTCACGGCGGTTGGTAGCGGGCTGCAGGTCGTCGGCGTAGAGACTGACCCCGGTGCTGAAGGCGATGATGTTGAACCGATCCTCAGGGTTGAGATGCTCCAAGACGTATCTGAGGGCCTCTTGCGCTTGGCTCACTTTCTCGCCCTCCATGCTGCCCGAGGTATCGAGGATCAAGATAACATCCTTGGCCACTACCTCTTGGGTCGTCACCTCCACCTTAGGAGCCAAAAGCAGGAGGAAGAAACCATCCTCACCACTCTCCCGGTAGGTGAGGAGGTTCACCCCGAACTCCTCATCGGCAAGGGTATAGTAGAGTTCGAAATCCCGGTCGGGGGTCACATCCGCGGCCTCGAAACCGACGTTCACGTTATGGTCATCCACCCGGTCGATGGCTATTTCGTGGCTAGGAGAGTAGACCGCCTTGATCGCCTGGGAGGAATGTATCTGGACGGTGATCACCACCTCTTCCAGGGGGCGAGAAGAAAACCGCTCCGTATCCAGAGGGTAGACGTATTTCACAAATCCCTGGTCGGCCAGAAGCACCTGGCTATAAGCCAGTTCTATCCTTCTTTCCCCTCCCGCTGGTATGGGGAAGATGCTGGCTTGGAAGGCGTCGCGGCCGATGTACTCCAAAAGCGCCGGGTCCTTACGGTGCCTTACGATATCCTCGTAGATCCGTCGAGCCTTCTCTCGGGTCAAAAGTTCCCCCTCCCACTTCTCCCCATCCACCCACATGGCGAAGTCAGAGATGGCTGCCTCCTCCGGCAGGGGGAAGATATAGATCCCCTCAAGTTCCCATTCCGAATCGTTGACGAAGACCTGGTCGATCTCCGTAGTGGCCACCTGATCATCAATGGTCACGTTCACTCGGTGATATTTTATCGCCAGGTTGGGGACCTCGATGGGAGGTATGCCAGGTGGGGGGTCGGGGATGATGATCCCGTCGGCGTAGGCCACTCCTGCGCTGGAGAGAATCAACCCCAGAATCGTCAAAGCCGAGAACACTATCCTTTTCATCTCGCGCCTCCTTCGCAAGTAAGGCCCTCTTGTCTAATAGACGGATAATAGAGTATAATGGTTCCGCGCAAGCTTAAGTGGTATCAGGAGTTAACCCCTGATGGCACTAGAAGATAGAGCCACCGCGTCTTTCAGCGGTGGCTGAGCTCTAGGCCGTTGAGCCGCTTGATCCCAGGCTGTTTGGCTTTGGCTTTGTAAGAGAGAAGGCCCCGAGTCATCGGAGCGATGAGAGCGTTCCACGAAGCCGTTATCCTCCGGCTTCCCCTTCCTGGTATGAAGATGGGTGAAGGGAGGGGTTCTTGTTAACATGAGTTGATGGAGATCCTGATGGTATCGCTTGACGCTTCTGGTTTGATGGCCACCGTACTCTGCTCCCCAATCGCTCTGTCCTTATAGGACCCTGGGGGAGAGATAGATGGTCTTCTGGAAGGGAGCACCACGGCTCTCCAGAGGGGAGAAGACGTACTCCAAGAAGTTCAGGAAAAAGAGATAAACCGGGCTCTGGTTGGCTGTAAACTGGTAGAGAGGGAGCCCTAGACGCCTGTAGAGCCATTTCTCCTTCTGGGTGAAGGATTGTATAATATGTGAGCATACGGACCTCGCGGTAGAGAGAATGCCATCTCTACGACACCAGAAGATGAGGTTCTTCTCCTCAGGATGCCGAACGTACTCACCTGGTACCGAGGTCTGTAGAATTTTCTCCGCGAAGCGGTTAGTCTCATTAAAAATGCGACAACTGTGGTAGAGTTGAATGTGCCAATCAGACCTGCACAGGGGGAGTAGGGGAGATCCTCGTAATCTCCCGAAGTGGGAATGGCACGTGGCGGCAGGTTTTGGTAGATAGATTTCTATACCTGTCCTGCTATCTAGGTTGGATATGGAAATCCGACTTGCTATCACTATGAACGGCTCCACTTGGCCTCGATATGTGAACCCTTCTGCCATATTTGTCGCATTTGCTATGAGAGATACCGCAGTTTGACGGATTGGATATTATGTGGTATAATTATTATTTGTCATATTTCTCTCAACGGGCCGTGAGGGCCCGTCTTCAGTGCTAAGAAACGGAAAAGGGGGAGTTGATGGCTAGGTCGGTGAAGGCTACGGCCGTTGGGGCCAAGGCAGGGGAACCTCCGGCGTCCGATGTTCAGGCTACGCTCTTTGATCTTGACGCCCTGAAGGTCCCCTCCCTACTTCGTCCCTCCGGCAGACGGAAGTCCTATGCCCGTATAACCGACGTTCATCCCATCCCTTCTCTCATCGAGGTTCAGCTTCGCTCCTTCAAATGGTTCCGGGAAGAGGGGCTTCGAGAGCTCTTTGAAGAGATCTTCCCCATCGAGAGTTTCAACAAGAAGATGTGCCTTGAACTTATCGACTACTGGTTTGAGGAGCCGAAGTACAGCGAAGATACTTGTCGGGCTATGGATATGACCTACGCCGCGCCGCTTTATATCCGTGCCCGTCTGGATAACAAGGAGACGGGGGAGAAACTGGAACAGGATGTCTATTTGGGCGACTTTCCCCTCATGACCAACAATGGAACCTTCGTGGTCAATGGGGCAGAGAGGGTGGTGGTCAGCCAGTTGATCCGTTCTTCGGGTGTCTTCTTCGATGTGGAGGAGGATCGGACCACTGGCCGGCAACTCTGCGTAGCCAAGTTGATACCCAACCGAGGAGCCTGGCTGGAGTTTGAGACCAGCAAGAGGGATGTCATCTCCGTCAAGGCAGATCGTAAGCGCAAGATCCCGGCGACTGTGCTTCTGAGAGCCCTGGGGGCTGTGGAGATAGAGGAGGATCCCCATCCAGATCTTTTGGGTGAGGGCACCGATGAGGCACTCCTTCGTCTCTTTGAGCGGAGTGACAGCATGCCTGACCATCGATATATCGAGGCTACCTTGGAGCGGGATCCGAGTCGAAATTCAGAGGAGGGTCTTCTAGAGTTCTTCCGCAAGATGCGTCCTGGGGACCCTGCCACTCTAGAGAATGCTCAGGGTTATCTTACCTCCTTACTTTTTAACCCTCGCCGGTACGACTTGGCGAAGGTAGGGCGGTATAAACTCAACGCTAGGCTGGATCTTTCCCTTCCCCTCGACTACCGGATCCTCAGCAAGACGGATCTGGTGAGGGTGGTGGAGCATATGGTCCTGGTGAACAACGGGGTGGAGGATCCCGATGATATAGATGATCTAGGCAACCGGCGGGTGAAGACGGTAGGGGAACTCATCCAAAACCAGTTGCGGATCGGGCTCCTACGGATGGAGCGGGTAGTGCGTGAGCGGATGAGCACTCGGGATCCTTCCCAGATCAACCCCCTTGGTCTCGTCAACATCCGTCCTATAGTGGCGGCTACTAGGGAGTTCTTCGGGGGTAGCCAGCTCTCCCAGTTCATGGATCAGACCAACCCTCTGGCTGAGTTGACTCATAAGCGGAGGCTTTCGGCCCTCGGCCCCGGAGGACTGCGTCGCGAGCGGGCTGGTTTCGATGTACGAGATGTGCACAATACCCACTATGGTCGTATCTGTCCCATCGAAACCCCGGAGGGACCTAATATCGGCCTCATCGGTTCTTTGGCCACCTACGCTCAGGTGAACGATTATGGTTTCATTGAGACCCCTTATCGGCGGGTGATAAAGAGTCTTCCCCATGAGCCCTCTCTGCTTGTGGGAAAGCGCCTGCGATCCGATGTAGTCGACCCCTCGTCTGGCCAGGTAGTGGCCACTACGGACACCGAGATCTCTCCCGAATTGGCTAAGAAGATAGCGGCTTTACCATTAGAAGAGGTGGAGATTCGCCCGTTGGCCACGGAGGAGGTAGTCTACCTCCCCGCCTTTGAGGAGGAACAGTACACCATCGCCCAGGCCAACGTTTCTCTGGATGAGGAAGGGCAGTTCATCGAAGATCGGGTGTCGGTGCGGCGGGGGGATGAGTTCCTCTTGGCTCCGGTTGATGAGGTGGACTTCATGGATGTCTCGCCGAAGCAAATCGTCAGTGTCTCCGCGGCCCTCATCCCCTTCCTGGAGCATGACGATGCAAACCGAGCATTGATGGGCTCCAACATGCAGCGCCAGGCGGTACCCCTGGTGCGCCCTGAGGCCCCCCTAGTGGGCACCGGGATGGAGTACCAGGCGGCTCTCGATTCCGGTCAGGTGTTGGTGGTCGAAGAAGATGGGGAGGTAATAAGCGTCACCTCTGAGCGAATCGTGGTGAAAGGGGCTGATGGGGAGAAGGTCTACCCCCTCAAACGTTTCCGCCGTTCCAACCAAGGGACCTGCATCGACCAGCGCCCCATCGTGGAGAGGGGGGATCGAGTGCGAGCAGGGCAAGTGATCGCTGATTCCTCTTCCACCGATAGAGGAGAGTTGGCTCTGGGTCAGAATGTGATAGTGGCTTTCCTCTCTTGGGAGGGAGGCAACTACGAGGATGCCGTCCTCATCAGTGAGAGCCTGGTCTGGGAGGATAAATACTCCTCCATCCATATCGAGAAGCACGAGATAGAGGCCCGGGATACCAAACTAGGGCCGGAGGAGATCACTCGTGATATCCCTAACGTGGGCGAGGAGGCGTTAAAGGATCTCGATGAGAGGGGGATAATCCGTATCGGTGCCGAGGTGGCACCTGGAGATATCTTGGTAGGAAAGATCACGCCCAAAGGCGAGACAGACCTCACTCCGGAGGAGAAACTCCTCCGCGCCATCTTTGGGGAGAAGGCTCGAGAGGTGAAAGACTCATCCCTCCGATTGCCTCACGGCGAGAAAGGGAAGGTAGTGAGCATAAAGGAGTTCGGCAGGGAAGAGAATCACGACCTCCCAGCCGGGGTAGAGCGGATGGTGCGTGTTTCTATCGCTCAACGAAGGAAGATCACCGAGGGGGATAAGATGGCGGGCCGCCACGGTAATAAGGGTGTCATCTCCAAGGTGGTGCCTATAGAAGATATGCCCTTTTTGGCCGATGGCACCCCGGTGGAACTGATCCTAAACCCCCTTGGGGTTCCGGGGCGAATGAATATAGGGCAGGTCTTCGAGACCCATCTGGGTTGGGCCGCGGACCATCTTGGCTTCAAGGTCATCTCACCCGTCTTCGACGGGGCCGATGAGGGGGAGATAACCGCTGAGTTGGCGCGGGCTTGGCTGATGGAAC
>DAOULQ010000124.1:0-4199 GCA_034419095.1 Anaerolineae bacterium
CCAGAGGACCGTCGGGATGAGATTCAGCCCTTTCCCCCCTCAGGGCCTCGAGCAGGTCAAGGGCCATTTCGTCGGTCTCATGGCTCGTGTCTCCTTTCGGCAGTGAGAGGATTTCAGCTAGGGACTCCAGGCCCCTCCCCACGAGGCTGCCGTTTCGTTCGACCAGTAGATCTGACATGTTTACCTCCTGTTTAGATTGTTTGGGTCAATGCGCTACTGCGTATGCCACGCTGCATTTCCTTACATCACCTCCTCTCTGGAGAAATAGGAAAAGCCCCTCGGGAAGGAACGCTTCCGTCCAAAGGGGCTTTTGATTGAGATTCAGAGCGTAGACGTTCTCACCTATTCAGTTGTCGCACACTACTACCGCTCCACGTATTGAGCGATCCGGCCAACGGTGGGATGTGGTATCCCTTGGGTTGTCGAGGAAGGGCTGAGGCGACCTTTACTTAGGGGCTATCTGAGGTCTGATGGGGTAGGCGCTTGTGAAGCATCGCTGCCGCAAGGGGCCTAAGGCGTCAACCCCGACCATCGTCGGCCGAGGCTTAGTGCTTGCCCTTCGAAGTAATCTTTTACCTCTTCCCAGTCTACTTCCACTAGCGTTCTCAGAGGAGGATCCCTATCCGCGTCGGCGAAGTAAGCTATCGCTTTCAAGGCTTGCAGGGGGAGATCTCTAGCCTGGGGAAACTTCGTTGCCCCAAGCTCCAATAACCTTTCCAGGGGCACTTCCTTGGTCACGAAGAAGAGATCTACGAAATCGCGCTTCGTTCCGCGCCCGATGATGGCTGCGATTTTCATCAACCCAATGTCCTCCAGGGAAGCGAGCCTCAAGTTACCAGGGAGGGACATTGTGCTACGCACCAGAGGGTACTGGTAGTGGAACAAGCTTGTGGCGACGCCTTGGAGAGCGACGATGAGAGTGCCGTCCTTCTCGAGGGCGACCTTCAGAGCATCACCAGGCCACGGTTCGGCCAGGGCGCGCAAGAGCTCTCGTCGCTCGCTGGAGGAGAGTGTATTCTCCCTTGAGAACAGATCGAGATCCGCCGAGATGCGATGACCCAGAAGCAGAGCGAGGCCCGTGCCACCAGCGAGGTAGAACTGCTCCGCTACCTCCGTCTGCCCCAGGAGTTCTAGTACGGCTCGGGCTGTTTCTGGGACCGCTTGCCAGTGGAGCTCATTCATCCTATCTTCCCCAGAGCAGATCTGCCATAGCTGCCCAGACTGGGCGGTGCCATTGTTCGACTCCAACTACTAGGCACCAGAAGGCGAAAGCTCGCTTGGAGAGGGCGCGGGAGCCCCTTCGTCGGAGGAACTCCTTGATCCTAGACTCTCCCAGCCTTTTGCAAAGCCAGGCGACCTCGCCTCGATCACCGTACTCCAGGGTGCGCTCGATGAGGATGTCGCCATCCCGTTCCAAATCGATCTCACTCAAATCGCACTCAGGGAAGTAAGGAGCTAACGTTGAGGGAATACCTTCCATAGGTGAACCTCCAATCAAGATAGAGTATATCATGGATGAAGGGGGTTGTGAACTAACCTACCTGACGCCCCAAGGCGAAGGGCGAATAATACTCCTCTTACGCTCACAAATAACCAGAGGGGTTGGGAGAAGAGCTGGAGGTGGGTCCCGGAAATGCAAAACCCCTCCAAGGAGAAGAATTCATCTCCGAGGGGCCTTCCATTCGATGAGCTACACAAACACCTCTGCCCGACGCAGTTGCGCCTCTTGTGGGGAGCGATGCCTCGGGGAAGGTATTCTCTCTATTCAGTTATGAGGAGAGCATTGGTCTGTTTTTCAGTCTATAGGCACTTTCCTCCGGTCTGTTAGGCCCTTGGCAGTCACTCAGGGGAGCTGAGCTCATTCAGCCTTCTCCGGCTTACCTTGAGCTTCTGTCTTGGATCTTCACCTCGCTAGTCAACTAGCTAATGGTGACCGATCCTTTGGATTCCATCGGGAGCTGAGCTCTACCGACCATTTATCTGCCGGACCGATGAGAATCCTCAGGAGGGAAACGATCTGTTGGGCCTTCCCTCCTTTCGTGCAACTTTTCCTGGGAGCCGCACAGAAACCCATTCACATAGACTAATAATAGTATAGCACAAGTGTGCTAATCTGTCAAGGTTTGCGATGTCTGTTGGAAAGTAGAGGTGTCTTGCGGCTTACTCAAGAACGGTTTTGGGAGTAGATGGTCCGACGCGACCTTGGCTGTTTTGACTCCCAGGAATGGATGGTCCCACGTCTATGGCAGTCGCATCGCGGGCGTTCGGATTTACGGCGTAAAGTCAGCATAACGCTGTCTTCTCCGGCCTATTGTCCGAACCTTCTATGCGGCTGGAGATAGACATGGGCTAGGTCAAGTGGTCGCGGTTAGGCCCTGACGTGGGCCTGCAAATCCAGTGCACATCTGGAAAACGCTCAGTAGAATCGGTGGTGGCTTAGCACTCAAGTTCGCGCAGCATAAGCCAGAATGGCAACTGATACCCCCTGCGCCCCTTTGCTACGCACTAGCCTTGCTACTTGAGTCGTCGTACTTCCATAGGCCAAGACATCGTCAACCAAGAGGATACGCTTCTTCTCGATGAGGGCGGGATTCGAAAGGGCGAAGGCGTCGGTGAGTTCTGCGGGCCGCTCCTCTGGAGGTAGCCCCCTGAGACTCCTAACCGGCCGCGTCAAGACGAGGCAGTCGGAGACTGGCACACCGAGTCTCCTTGACACCGCGGTAGCGAGGGCTTCTGGTATGGAAAACCTCCTCTCTTTCCGGCGCCGAGGGTCTGTTGGTACGTGAAGGATCAAATCTATGGGTAGAAGCGTCCCTATAGTTGAAGCGAGGAAATCCACCATGAGGAGACAGAGTGTATCCAGTGATCCTCGGTCGCCCTCTTTGCACTTTCGGATTAGCTGGCTGAGGGGGTTGGAAGCCTTGTGGTGTCTGGTAGGGTAGTAGGTTCCCATGGCCTGGATCGCATCTAAGTGAGGATGAAGAAGATGCTCAGGGATCCGCGGGGGGTCTATCGTTGGTATGATGTCCTGTGCCTGACGAAGGGTGTGACCCACTGCCGGCCATCTTTCATCTTGGCAAACGACAGTCGGGATATTTGGCTCTCGATCTGATAGAACCCCTACTCCTCGTTCATGATCGCTGTCCAGAGTTCCGCGATGAAGTCCTCTAGGATCTCCTCATGGATTCTCACGATCATCTCACGCTCCTGAGGCGTGAGATCGAATCCTGAAAGTGTCTGTATTGGATACCTTAGGAGGTGGAATCGAAAACGAGGGTTCACAAGAGCCATTCCAACTACGAGCTCCAGGGCCTCCCTCGACACGAGGAGAGGCTCCGTCAGCGTTTGCGATCGCGCTCTGAAGATGTAGAGTTGGCTCGAGCGCTGGATAGGGCATGGCGTAGAGGAGCCACGGGCCTTTCGGCACGGGAGGAAAGCATAGCGCTTTCAATAAACAGAAAAGCGCCGGCCGCAATGAGAAGATCACCTGGGCTGAGTGCTCTTGGGGGAAGGAGGGGGGGGCCAAGGACCAATACGTCAGACAGGACCCAAAGACGTGTTTCCTCCCTTGTAAGCAGGATGTCCTTGCTATGCAGAACGCGATAGCCTGACTCCATCTTAGTAGCCATATGCTGGTGTCCGAAGGTCTCCAGAACCCACGGCTCGATAGGCATGAAGCCGCCATTGGCCATCATCACGGTCAGATTCAACAGGAGGCCCAGACCAATAGCTCGAAAGCCAGATAGCTTTCTGTTCTTCCAGACTATGACGAGTATGAGAAGGTATGACAGAAGAAGTAGGTAGCGTTCAAGGTTGAGGTGACTGGATGCCTTTTCCGCCGGAAAGTAGAGGAGGGGCAGTTGCATCAGGAAGGCCGCGAGAACTACGACACGGCCTCGCACAGGCAGAGAGGCCAGGCCTCGCAACGTCCCACCTCGTAGCAAGGCAACAAAGACCGCTGTTAGAGCTGCTAGCAGAAGGATCATGAAATCCTATAGACCTCCTCTCCTCGATCAGCCCAATCAGAGTTAAGCAGGCTGGCAGCCTAGACTCGAAAAGTCTGTTTTTTACGCGTCACCAATGAACGTATGGCGCGCCGGCCGCTAGAATCAGAGCCAGCGTCACCAGCAGACCGTAGATGAGGGCGAGAACGAATCGTCCACGCTCCTCAAGGCCAAACAGTTTCTGCATTGTAGCTA
>DAOULQ010000125.1:0-4485 GCA_034419095.1 Anaerolineae bacterium
TACGGGGCATCATCACGTCTAGAATCACCAAGTCGGGCTGATCTTTATAGGCCGATTGCAGTCCATCGATCCCGTTCGTCACCCCTATGAACCGATAGCCAGCCTTCTCCAAAGATTGTCGCAAAAGTCCGAGGAGCGTGCGGTCATCATCGATTACCAGTATCTTCCCCCTATCCTCCACCCCTTACCTCGACTCCTGAGCCTTCTTCTTGCCCTTTCTATCCGCCAAGGAGAGGGTGAAAGTGAAGGTGGAGCCCTTCCCCACACTGCTCTCCACCCATATCCGACCCCCTTGAGCCTCCACCAAACCCCTGGTTATGTAAAGACCTAAGCCGTGCCCATAGGTCTCCCGGGCATCGCTACCGTTGACCCGATGGAACTTCCTGAAGAGCCTCTTCTTTTCCTTCTCTGAGATGCCCACTCCTTGGTCGGCGACGGAGATCACCATCTCCTTCTCCTCTGCCTCTGCGGTAACGGTTATCCTCCCTCCCTCAGGCGAGTATTTCACCGCGTTATCCAGGAGGTTGAAGAATATCTGAGCGATCCGATCCTCATCCCCCCATACCCTAGGCAGGCTATCAGCACGGGGAAGGACAAACTGGTGCAGAGAGGTGCTACCCTGAAGGTTCACTACCACCCTTTGCAAGAGGGAAAGGATGTCAACCCTCTCTCGTCTCAAATCCAACTTTCGAGCCTCTATCCGTGAGACATCCAATATCCCCTGGACCAGTCTCGCTAGACGGGCGCTCTCCTCGCCTATGACCTCTAACATCCTCTTCTCATCCACCTCGGCACCGGGATCCAGAAGCAACTCCACGGCACCGCTCATATTGGTGAGGGGGGAACGCAACTCGTGGGAGACCATAGAGACGAACTCCGACTTCAGTCTGTCCAGATCTCGGAGTTCCTCGTTGACCCGCCTCAACTCCTCGTTCCTCTCCTCCAGTTCTTTATAGGCTCGCGCCAACCTCCTGGTCCTCTGCTCTACCTTCTCCTCCAACTCCCTGGTGAGTTGAAGGATCTCCTCCTCGGCTCTCTTCCGATCAGTGATGTCCCTCAGGATAAGGGAACTTCCTATGGCTCTACCCTCCTTATCCCCCAGAAGGGTCTGTGTCAGCTGCACCTTCACCCGTCGGCCATCTTTGGCTATCCTCTCCGTCTCGTAATCTCTGACGTAGCCTCTTTTCTCTATCTCCCGGGCTATTAGCCTCAACTCGCCGCTCTTCAGAAGTTCTTGGGGGACTAATCGGCTGAAATGCCCCCCTACCATCTCCTGGGCACGGTAGCCGAAGATCAATTCCGCCCCTCTGTTCCAGGTGCGGATGATGCCCTCGGTGTCCAGGCTGATGATGGCGTCTGCCGAGGCGCTGGTGATGCTGACAAAATATTCCTCCCACTCTTGGATCCTGTCCTGGGATCTCTCCTGCTCGGCCAGGCTTCCCCTAAGCCAGGTGAGGACCCACCAGATGGCCAGAGGTCCCACCATCCCGTAGAAGAAAACGCTTGAGAAGAGACTCCATTGGGGCCACCGCTGGCCGGTGAAGGGGTGAAGAAATAACTGCTCCATCAGTACGGCCAGGAAGATGAGGACCGGCAAAGCCCATCGCAAGAGAGAAAGCCAAGGGACTAGGCTCCTCCCCCTTCCTATCGCCCGACGCAACCCTATACCTCCATCCTCTTTAAGAATTATACCAATAAAATGGGGAAAGCACCAAATAAGAACGGAAGGGGGTTCGCCCCTCCCGTCAAAGGTCTACTCCATTGGTAGATCAGCCAGATAGAGCCTCTTACCGCTGAGGATGAATAGCCTCCCCCTTCCCTCATCGACGAAAACGGCACTCAACTGCTGGAAAGCCTCCCCCTCTTCACGGGAAGGACGTAGTTCCCGCACGAACCGCCCTTCTTTACTGAGTTCCACTACCCGCCCACTTTCTACTACGTATATATGCTCTGTCTCCGGGTTAGTGAAGATGGCTTGGGGGTTCGAGAACCCCTCTTCCAGCCCCTCAACCACGAAGGGCTGCCGCTCCCCAGCGGTGAATTTCATGATCACTCCCTCAGCCAAGAGAACGTATATATCCCCATCTATAGCCATATCTACTGCGCTCTCGAACTCCGCCTCGACTATGTAATGAAGAGGAGCCGAGTTATAGTCCCGCGCCGTGGGCAAATATTTCAAAATGCGCTTAGCCTCCACATCGAGGAGATAGAAGTTCCCCTCGAACCCCCCAGCCCTTCTTGGCTCTTGCCAACTAGCGGTCTCCGCCACAGAGGGGGAAGAGAGACCCTTCAAGGGGTCGTACTCCAAGAGAGCGTCGCCCTTCAGGATGAGGAGAGACCCCCTCTCCCTCCCTCCTCCTGGCTCTAGCCAGACGATATCCAAGAGTTCCCCCTGCTCTTTGGAATCTATGAGGATCGCCCCCTCCGGGGGCGTCTGGAGGGTGCGGGCGGCTTCCGACCAGCGGTATCTATAGAGCCGGTCCACCCCTACATCGAGGATGTAGAGGTTGTTCTCCTGGGCCACAACCCTGAGGGGCTCGCTTTCGGCCTCCGGGAACTCCAAGGGTTGATGAAGGGCCAACCTGGTCACATGGTCTAGCCTGTCCAACCCCTCCGACACCCTCGACTCCAACCCCTCGATGTCGGGATGGTGGGGCTTCATCTCCCTCGCCTCCTCCAAGAGACCCTGGGCCACGGCAAGGAACTCCCTGGCAGCAGAGGGATCGGTAGCAGCCAAGGCTTGCGTCAACCGTTCCTGGGCCTGGGTCAGGATATCCTGGAAGAGGATTTCTTGAGCCTTTCGGGCTCTCCACCAGCTGGCCCCCCATGCGCCAACTATCCCCATCACCAGAAGGAGGCCAAGAATGATAAAGAGGTTCCTTTTCTGTTTGCGGGTGAGACGCTCTCGTCTTGCCCGACGCACTGAGGGTTTGGCTCGGGGCTCCCTCGCATACTCCTCCGGCAACATCCGCCGAGTCAAGGTCCCCAAAGCCTGAGGCAAAGACGAAAGGCTACCCCATAACCGCTCTCCAAGTTCCCCTAAGAGAGCGCTCTCTTTTCCTTCGGATGCTGAGGCATCCTCAGGATGCCGAACGTAGAGGCGCGAGAAGAACCCCTTCCAGGCCGCGGCCATCCCCGCCACCACCTCAGGGGCTCTGGCGGCCTCTTCGGGGAGGCGAGGTATCTCCTCGGAGAGCTTTATGATGATGGCCGAAAAGTCCCCTCCCTCGACCAGTTCGGCCAAGTTAGCCAAGGCCTCCTTGGCTCCGGGGGCCAGAGCCTCTCTGAACTCTTCCTGGCCCACCTGTTCGGGCAGGGCCGGCGAAGAGAGCACCACGACGTCTCCAGCCTCTAAGCGGTGATGATTAAGCCCCACCTCGGCTAAACGCTCCTTGACGCCCAAAGGAGAGAAAGAGACCCGTCCTCCCTCGTCCCAGGCCAGAGGAGGGAAAGGCCACACCTCGCCATTCCGCACCACGCAAGCGAAGGCCGGTCCTCCTTGGCCCAGATAGAGATGGTCATCGCTCAGCACCGCACAGGAGATCCCCGCCACATAGGGCATACCCTCGCTAAGTTCTTGATTCCGTTGATAGAGGAACTCGTTGGCCGCTCGTATCCCTTGCCGGAGACCATTGGTGATCCCTCCCGGGACCCGGAAATATTCGTCCTTGACGATATTTACCAGTTCGCGGCTGATCTCATCTCTACTGGAAGGGCCCGCCACCTCCACTAAGATATGAAGAGTCCCCTTACGAAGTCGCAAGGCGGCAAAAGAGGGCTGCGCCGCCACTTCCAAGTTGGGAGGTCTCTCTTGCCAGACCCCCTCGACCATCCTGCCTTGGGCTATCTCCGCTCGCAGCGTCATCTTGACCCCTCCTTTAGCCTGCCGCCAGGGGCTCGGGGGATGAATCCTCTATGAGTTTTCTGGCATGGGCCAGAAGCACCTTCGCCCGCTCTGGAAGCACCCTCTTGGCCTCCAGGTACCTCTCCAGAACCTCTTGAGGGGACATCTCCTCTCCCCACCGCCTGCCCAGCCTCAAGCGCGGAGCCCGCTCCACATCTTTGGAGATGGTGGCCACAAGAAAGGCCTCCCCCAAACTCTTTCGCACCTCTTTCTCCTTGATGAGGGAAGCGGCCTCGGCGGTAGCGGAGATGAGAACGCGGACTATCGCATCCTTTACCTCAAAGTGAGAGAGGGCCTCTAGGATCTGGGACATAGGGTCTGCACCTTTAACCTCCACGCTGATAGTGGCAAAGGGACGGGCCTCCAGAGGGATAAATTCCCATCTCGCTTGACCATTGTCTATCTCAACCACCACAAAGCCCTTTTCCTCCCCCTCCTCGCCGAAATCCACTCGCTCCATACTTCCCGCATAGACCACCGGAGGGTTCTCATTCAATACCTGATGCTTATGGATATGCCCCAGGGCTACATAATCGAAGGCCGGATTGGTGACCGCGCTTCTGGGGATGAGTGTCTCCTGC
>DAOULQ010000126.1:0-1765 GCA_034419095.1 Anaerolineae bacterium
GCCCCGCTCCCCGTGCCTACCTCAACAAGAGAGGATTTCCCCTGCCTAGCCGAGGCCAGAGCCACCTCCACTAATATCTCCGTCTCCGGCCGAGGGATCGGTACCCGCCGGTCCACCTGGATCTTGAGCCCATAGAACTCCTTATACCCTATGATATAGGCCACCGGTTCATGGAGACTCCGCCGCTCCACCAAGGCATGGTAGCCATCCTCTATCTCCGGATCCAAGGCGAAATCGAGGCGAGCCAAAAGCTGGCTTCTGGTGGTGTTCAGGTGATGGGCCAAAAGCACCTCGGCATCGAGGCGAGGGGTCTCGATTTGTGCTTCCCTTAGGATGAAGTTCGCGAGGCGCAAGGCCTCGCGAACAGTAACTCTTCCTGGTGCGGCCTCGGCCATCATTCGACCTCTAGGAACTGTAACTTAGCTGCCTGATCGGCGATGGCTAACTGGTCGATGATCTCGCCCAGATCTCCGTCCAATACCTCCTCCAGCCGGTGGCTAGTATGATTGATGCGGTGGTCAGTTACCCGGTTCTGGGGAAAATTGTAGGTCCGGATCTTCTCGCTACGCTCTCCCGTTCCCACCTGAGAGCGCCGCGCCGCTCCTCTCTCTTCCAGCTGTTCTTTTTCCATCGAAGCATGAAGACGGGCCCTCAGGATGGACAGGGCTCGCTGGCGGTTCTGCAATTGGGAACGCTCATCTTGGCAAGAGACCACTATCCCCGTGGGGAGGTGTGTTATCCGCACCGCCGAATCGGTAGTGTTGACGCTCTGACCGCCATGGCCTGAGGAGCGAAAGACATCGATGCGCAGCTCCTCGGGGTCGATATCCACTTCCACCTCCTCCATCTTTGGGAGGACGGCCACGGTGGCTGTGGAGGTGTGGATCCGCCCGCTGGACTCGGTTACGGGAACCCGCTGCACTCGGTGTACGCCGCTCTCGTATTTGAGGCGCGAGTAGGCACCCCTGCCCTTGACTTCCAAGATCACCTCTTTGAATCCACCCACCCCTGTCTCGTTGGAACTGAGGATCTCCGTAGCCCAACCGTGATCCTCCGCATACCGGGTGTACATGCGGTAGAGATCCGCTGCGAAGAGACCTGCCTCCTCGCCGCCGGTTCCAGCCCGGATCTCCACGATCACATCCTTCTCATCATAAGGATCCTTGGGTAAGAGCAGAAGTCTCATCTCTCCAAGGAGTGCCTCTCGTTCTCCTTCCAAGGTTTGAGTCTCCTTCCGCACCAACTCTTCCATCTCCGGCTCCAGATCCTCTTCCAACATAGCGTGGGTAGAGTTCAGTTCCGACTCCACGGCTTTGTATCGACGATATTTGCTGACTATCTCTGCCAGTTGGGCCCGTTCCTGGCTATACCTCCGAACTTTCTCAGGATGAGAAACAACCTGAGGATCGGCCAGATAGCGGGTCAATTCCTCGTATCGCTTCTCCAAACCGGCTAACTTGTCTAACATCCTCCCACCTATTCTTGTATTATACACCCTTCCCCCTTCCTCTGCAATTTTGCCTTGCTCGTTCTGCCCACCTAGGGGGGCCGGTTAGTCATTAGAAATGGACAACTGTGGTAGAGTTGAATGTGCCAATCAGACCTGCACAAGGGGGGTAGGGGAGATCCTCGTAATCTCCCGAAGTGGGAATGGCACGTGGCGGCAGGTTTTGGTAGGTAGATTTCTATACCCGTCCTACTATCTAGGTTGGATATGGAAATCCGACTTGCTATCACTATGAACGGCCCCACTTGGCCTCGATAT
>DAOULQ010000127.1:0-10348 GCA_034419095.1 Anaerolineae bacterium
CGGTAGCGCCGGGGATAACCCCTGGAAGCGGCCCGGCCCATCTGGCCCTCTTCCGCTATGACCCGGTGAAGTGGAATATCGGGCGGGGGGTGCTAGAGGCTTTCGGCATCGATTTTCCCTTGCAGGAGAACGAAGTGGCCGCCCGGGGAAATTTCGCCACTCTCGATCCCCAGGGGAAAGTGGTGGATCGACGGGCCGGGCGTATAAGCATGGAGACCACCCGTACGCTGTGTCAGAAGATAGGCGAGACTGTGAGGTTTTCGCCTCTGGAATACTTCCTAGAGCCGGTGAAGGACTACCGCGTGGCCCTCGTTTTGCGAGGGGAAGGTTTGCATGACGATCTCACAGATACCGACCCCCAGGCTTTGGGGGTCGCACCTCTGCCTTGCCGGGCTGCCGATCCCCGAGCGGAGGAGACGGCGAGGTTGGTCAACCGGTTCCTCTCCCAGGCCCAGGAGATCTTGGCCGGCGAAGAGAAAGCGAATATCATACTCTTGCGGGGCTTTGCCAAATACAGGCCATACCCCTCCATGGAAGAGCGGTTTGGCTTAAGATGCCTGGCTCTCGCTAACTACCCCATGTATCGGGGGCTAGCGCGGCTGGTGGGGATGGAGTTGCATCCGGTGTGCGAAGATATAAGGGGTGAGTTCGCTGCTTTGAGGGAGAGGTATCAGGAATTCGATTATTTCTTCCTGCATGTTAAGGAGCCAGATAGCCGGGGGGAGGATGGCGATTTCGATGCCAAGGTGCGAGTCTTGGAGGAGGTGGACGCCTTGGTGCCGGAGATCACCAAGTTGAACCCAGATGTCTTGGTGGTGACGGGGGATCATTCTACCCCTGCCAAACTTCGCTCCCATAGTTGGCATCCCCTGCCCGTCCTTTTGCACTCCACCTACGCCCGGGTGGACGAGGTGGGGCGATTCGACGAGATCAGTTGCGCTGGCGGGGGCCTGGGACGGCAGCCAACGGTCAACCTGATGAGCCTGGCTTTGGCCCATGCTTTGCGGTTGACCAAGTATGGAGCATGAGAATAAAAGTCCGGCTTTTTGCCGCCTATAGAGAAACGGTCGGTCGAGGGGAGGTGAACCTGGAGGTGGAAGGGGCCGTCTCTCCTTTAGACCTTTGGCGGAGATTAGTAAAGGAGCATCCGCCGCTTCTCCAGTTTGGCCATTCCTTGGTAGTGGCCGTCAACGGGGAGTATGCCCCCTTGGATAGGCCCTTGAAAGAAGGAGACGTGGTGGCCTTCATCCCACCGGTGAGCGGAGGTTCCTTTCGGGTCACCGAGGAGGAGATACGATTACAAGAACTGATAGATGAGGTGAAAAGCGAGGAGGCAGGGGCCATTGTTACTTTCCTGGGCACGGTGCGGTGCCATTCCCGAGGGCGGAAGGTGCAATACCTGGAGTACGAGGCCTATCCGGAGATGGCGGAGGCTAAGTTAAGAGAGATAGGTCAGGAGATGGAAGAGAGGTGGGGGGTAAGGGCGGCCATCATGCAGCGGGTAGGCCATCTGGAAGTGGGGGAGGTGAGCGTGGCTATCGCTGTGGCTGCCCCTCACCGAAAGGAAGCGTTCGAGGTGGCAAGATACGCTATCGATAGGCTGAAAGAGATAGTCCCCATCTGGAAGAAGGAGGTTTGGGAGGGGGGCGAGGAGTGGATAGGGGAGTAGGGTAGGTAAGAAACCTGCCCTACTTCCTTCCTCTCTGGCGGAGGGCCTTTGCCCCTCCACCGTTTGGCCTGTTGTTGTGCGAAGTCAGCGAATATCCCTCACTTTTACGCGCTAGTTGCATCTGGCTGGGCTTGTTGGGCCTCAGCCCTCCATCCTCGCCTTGATGTTGGCCACGGCCAGGTCGGCCTCTCGCTCGATTTGCTTCAGCGCGAATGCCTCGGCTACCTTGCCCAGCACCGGAATGGGGATGGTGTACTCCACAACGACGTTCGCCTTTGTCCCACCATCGTGAGGCTCAAAAGTATATGTCCAGGTGCTGACGATGCCCCCTTTGCTCTGGGTCACTATCCGCTGGTTGGGGATATACTCGAGGGTTGTGCTCTCGCCCTCAAAACGCAGCCCGACCAATTTGTAGACCCATCGGTAATGGCTCCCCACCCCCTCCTCGGTCAAGGTCACATCTTTTACCTCCACCGAGCCCGGCAGCCATTCCGGTTCTGACATCGGGTCCGCAATATAGGCGAAGACCTTCTCCACCGGGGCATTGATGGTGACGCTTCTCTCCACCTTTGCCATTTTATCACCTCCTTTCTTGATAGACTGAATAGGCTAACTTCGCACAACGTTTTGGGCCTCAGCCCTCCCTCATCGCCGCCGGCCAGAATGTTTCTACAAATGAAAAGAGGCACCAAAGCGATAGACTATCACCATCGATTATCTAGGTGCCTCGTAGTCCTCCTCTTCTACACTGCTACTCGACCTGATAAGCAGCGATGTACTCGGTGTGCTGGGCGTCTCCTCCGTGGACTGGGTATTGATTGTGTGGTCTCAAACCCATTCTATCATCCAAAGAAGGGGTTGTCAATAGTGGGCGGGCAGCGGTGTTCGGCGGACAAACCCAAAAACCACACTTTCTAAGGTCTTCTCTTACTAAGGGCTGGTTACCTCGTCGATCCAAGCGAGGTAATCTTCGTTCCCGGCGGAGACGGGAATAGCGAGGATTTCGGGCACGCTGTAGGAATGGTTCTCCCTGATTAGAGATTCGATGCCCGGGTAGTCTCTGGCTTTGGCCTTTATTAGGCATATCCATTCCCCCGCCTCTTCGATTTTGCCCTCCCACCAATAGAGGCTGGAGATAGGGCCTATGATCTGGACGCAGGCCGCAGCGCGCTCTTCCACCAAGAGGCGCTGTATCTTCCTTGCCTCTTCCTCTGTGTTCGTGGTGGTGATAACCTGTAGGTATTCGGTCATGGTTCTCCTCTCAGAGTTCTATGTGGCGTCAGATGGTAACATCTGACGCCCAGAGCCCCCCGCTGGCAGCCTGCCCTGGCGATGGCAGGCCAGGGAAGGTAACTTCTGCCAGCACTGTAATCAGAGTTTTGCCCTTGTACCTTGAGAGTTATCTCCATTGGTAGTGGGCGACATCTCAATAGGGAAACTGAAGGCCCATGCCTAGGGAGCCTTCACCAGTCCCTTGGCTACCTCCACCGCTTCGATGGCGTTCTCCGCGTAGCCGTCGGCGTCAATCTCCTCAGCCCAGGAGGAGGAGACAGCAGCACCTCCTACCATCACCTTTACCCTCTCCCGAAGCCCGGCCCCCTCTAGCGCCTCCATGACTACCTTCTGTTCGGACATAGTGGTGGTCATGAGAGCCGAGAGGAGGAGTAGATCGGGCTTCAATTCTCGCACCTTCTCGATGAAGGTCTCGGCGGCCACATCGGCCCCCAAATCTAGGACATCGAAGCCGTTAGCCACGAGCATGGTGCAGACTAATCGTTTGCCTATCTCGTGGATGTCGCCGGCAACGGTACCCGCTATTGCTCTGCCCAATCGCTCCCGTTCTTGGTGCCTCCTCTTGAGTTCCGGCTCCAGAATCGCAAGCGCTGCCTGCATGGCCTCCGCTCCCATCACCAACTCGGGGAGGAAGAAATCGCCTTTCTCGAAGAGTTCCCCCACCTTTTGGATGCCCACTACATAGCCCTTGTCTATCGCCTCCAGGGGTGGGATCTCAAGGTGGAGGGCCTCTTGCCCCAGTTCAACGGCTCTTTCCTTTTCGCCGTCGATGACCGCTTGGGCCATGCGAATGAAGAGTTCATCATGGGTCATAATCGCTCCTCTTTATTATGAGCCAAAGGTAGTGATCCTCCTCTTGGGAGGCTATCACCTTTCCTCTTCGTCTCTGGAAGAGATCAACCAAATCCTCCATTCCGCTGAAGCGACTTTGCATCAATAGCAGCCTCTCACCCAGAGCCACGGCCTTCACCGCCCACCGTTTCACATTGGGCTCCTGGATGACTAGGCGACCGTGAGGGGAGAGGACCCGCACCAGTTCTTGGGCAGCCTCACTCTGGTTGCGGAAGTGGTGAAAGGCGTCCACCACTAGGACACGGCTGAAGACCCCCTCGGCGAAAGGAAGGGCTTCCACCTCGCCTAGCACCGCTGTCAACCCCTTGCTGGTAGCCTGCCGCACCATCCCTGCCGAGTTGTCCACGATGATTACCTGCCCGACCTGATGGTGCAGGGTTTGGGCCATCCGTCCGGTCCCTCCGCCCACATCCAGGAGGCGACCTGGGGTTGGCAAATCTAGAAGTACCCTCAGATGGGTGGGATGGGGAAGGCCAAAGATACGGTCATAGAAGGAAGCCATCAGGTCGAAATGGCCGTTTAGCGGCAACGAGAAACCTCGCTTTTCTCGAAATTGAGTGCTTTCGCGACCGATCTAGGCTTTAGTTATATCCTTTCCCAACGCCTTAAGGACTCCCTCTACCATCATGGGTTCGGGCACGGCCCCATCGACGAAGTGGGTCTCGTTGATCACCGTGCGGGGCACCCCTTGCACCTGGTATTTGATGGCTAGATGGGGGAACTCCATGGCTTCGATAGCATCGGCCCGGATCTGGTCGCTCTCTAGAGCCATCTTATGCGTCAGGACGACCGCCCTAGGACAGTAAGGACAAGTGGGGGTGGTGAAGACCTGCATATGTACCGGCTCATCGATTTGGGCCAGGGCGGCTTTCGTCTCTTCCAAGAGGCCCGATTGGCGGGAGGAGACGGTCTTTATATCTTCGATGAGGGCGCTGAACTCGTACCCCGCGGGGACGCCGTAGTACCGGATGCCATACTCCTTCTCCCCTGGGTTCTCTGGATGAACCCCTAGGATGGCGATGGCCGGGATCTTGTCCACCTCGTACTTCTCGGCTACCTCTTTGTCGATGATGAAGTTGTAGATCTCGGCGGTTACCTTGTCGGAGAGGGCCGCCAGTTCCTCCACCATCATCCTAGTCTCCTCGCAATACTCGCATTCGATCTCCTGAGTGAACATCACCAGTTTCACCGGGTTGGTCAGGGCTTCGAACTGCTTCTGGACCTGTTCCCTCTCTTTCTCTTTCAAGATAGGCATAGCGCTCTCCCTTCTAGGCTCTGCTATCTAGCCACATGGTTATGCCCATTAGAGCCAAGACGAGATGTAAGGTGCCCAGGTAGGCAAGTATGGCGACCAGACCCAGGTTGAAGATACCACTATCGGCGAGATCGTGGATCTGTTGGGCAAAACTTTCGATATCTTCGCCTGTCTTTTGAACCTCCTGAGAGGTACGGTTCAGGTTTTGACTGGTCTCTTGGAGATCGGGGGGTATCTTCTTCAATTCTTCTGCCGTCAGTAAGAGCCCTTGACCGGTGGAGTCGAGGCTTTGACCTGCCCTCTTCAAGTCGGCTCCTACGGAGGCCAAGGGGTATTGGTATTCGAGGGTGGCGCCGGTTATGACCCGGATTCCGGCCACAACGCTCTCGCGCCATTGAACACTTGCTGGAACGGCTATCTTCTCCAAGAGCCCTGCCGCCTTGCTTACCTCTTCCCCCACAGCCAGCAGGTTGTTTCCGCTCTCCTCTAGGGGTTCGCTCGCCTGTTGGGCAAAACCGCTCACATCGCTGAGGGTTGCGCTACCGCTTTCCAAGGTATCGGCAGCGGCATAGGTGGCAAGAGTGGCGTTCTCCAGGGTCTCTCCCATCTGGTGGAGTTGAGTCCGCATCTGGGCGGTGGCTGATGACCCTCGACTCCAGGCGAGGATCACGAATATCATCCCCGCTATCCCAAAGATAGTTACGATAAGGGCTACTGTTTGCCTCAAGCGAGTCATTCTCATTCGGGGGGAAGCTCCTTGGTTCAAGTTTCTTTTACAGGATAGTTACCGTTCGCCTCATAGATTTGGTGGGTCGCCCGATCAGAGGGTTGAGGGCTTCCCCAGGGCTCGGGCCATGGCGGCGATATGTTGCGGCGTAGAGCCACAGCAGGCACCGATGATCCTCACCCCCAGGTTGGCGTAACGGAGAGCATAGTGGGCCATAACCTCTGGGGTGGCGTCATAGTGGGTGCGTCCCTGGAGGAGACGGGGAAGGCCAGCATTGGGCTGGGCCACGAGAACGGCATCTGGACAGGCCTCCTTCATCTCCTCCATCACCTTCTCCACCTCTTGAGGGCCGGTGCCACAGTTGGCCCCTATAGCCTCTACCCTCCAACTATTGAGGGTCTCTGCCGCCTTCCTGGGGCTGACCCCCATGACGGTGTGTAACTTGGTATCGAAGGTCATGGTGCAGATCAGGGGCAAATCAGCCTCTTCCCGCGCTCCGTTTATGGCCGCTTCCACCTCTTTGAGGTCGGCCATGGTCTCGATGATGAGAAGGTCGACCCCACCATCGGCTAGCCCTTTGGCCTGCTCAGCGAAAGCCTCTTTCGCCTCTTCGGAGGTTAGGGTTCCCAGAGGAGGGAAGAACTCCCCCGTGGGGCCCATGGAGCCGGCCACCAGTGCATCACCTGCCTCTCTGGCTAATCCCGCTGCCTTGCGGTTAAGCTCATAGACTTTCTCTTCTAAGCCGTACTTGGCTAGCCTAAACTGATTGGCACCAAAACTATTCGTCAGGATCATCTCCGAGCCGGCATCTATGTATCCGCGGTACACGGCCAGGACTCTCTCCGGATGAATGAGGTTCCACTCCTCGGGAGCCTGCCTCTTTTCCAGCCCTGCAGCCTGGAGCATGGTCCCCATGGCCCCATCGGCCAGGATTATCTCACCAAGAGCCAGCCTATCTAGAAATCTCATTCTTCTCCCTCCGCTCTTTCCGCCAGCGATTATACCATGCTCAGGGTTCTGCTACAAGAAGGGCCTTCGTCAACTTATTGCTCCCTGATGCCGAATAATATATAATGGGTCTAAAATGGCCTAGGAGGTTCTCCATGCCACCGGAAGTTATCACCGCTGATTTCTTCATCAACCAGCATCGGGTCAGGGGGCAGATTTTCACCGGTCCCAGGCGGCTAACCGATGCCCTCAATGACGAATTGCACTCCTCGGTGGAACTGAGCGAGGTGGAGGTGGCGCGGGTCATCGAGCCGGAGAAGGTGGTCTATACCTATCCCTCCGCGGTGCTCATGAAAGAGGCTATCGCTTTGGTCATAATCCCGGGCGAGGGGAGCGACGGCAATGAGGGACGTATCTTCAAGTTCATAGAGAAGAGACCCTATGAGGTGGTTCTCACCATTCCTCCCTATGAGATCTCGGGAGTGTTGCATCTTAGGGGCACGGGGAAATTGCAGACGCTTCTGGTGATGGAGGTGGGTCACTTCGTGCCCATGACCCAGGCTCAGGTGGTCTTCACCCTCTTCCCCAAGGTGAGGTTCTCTGGGGAGGTGGCTATCGTGAACAAGGCGCGTTTGGAAGTGGTGGGAACGCTGGAGAGCCCGGATACGATCCCTTGAGGGGACAAATGGGGCTGCCTGAAGTTACCCCCTGACTTGGCGATGACCCTGGCCTGCTACGCACCAGCCTGCCCCGGTACAGGCTGGCAGCGGGAGGCATCGGATGATACATCCGATGCCTGGAACTAAAGGTGATTTCACCGTATCTTGTGAGTGCAGGGTCGATAATCATAGCGGGCTCGCTGATCTTGCTCTTGGCGGGTTATCTAGCCATAAGAGCGAAGCGCTCTAAGGCTGTTTTCATAGATTGTACTCGGTCTCTTGGCCACTATGCTCGTACCGCCGATCATTAAGACTCCTCGTAGGACTACTGGGACGTTAACGCCCTTCATAAGGGGTGGCGTCCCACAATTAGTGGAAATCAGCCCCAAATATCCTACTCCTTGAACCCTTCTGGTCATCTCCCTGCACAGTTATGGCCTCCATAAACTGAACGCTATCCAGAACCGATGTAAGGCGATCCTCGGCCTTTTCGGTATAGCCAAAACGGGGAAATGGTGTTAAGATAAGAGATATAAGAGCGTTTGCAAAGGGCGAATTCCATGTCCACCCCCATGCGCAAGCAGTATCTAGAGATCAAGAAGCGGTACCCCGACGCTATCGTCTTCTTCCGGCTGGGCGACTTCTATGAGACCTTCGATGAGGATGCAAAGACGGTCTCTCAGATATGCGATATCGTCCTCACCTCCCGACCGGTCTCTAAGGGTAAGCGAGTGCCTATGGCGGGGGTGCCCCACCACGCCGCCAATGGGTACATCGCCAAACTCATCGGGGCCGGGCACAAAGTGGCTATCGTGGAACAGGTGTCAGATGAGCCCCAAAAGGGACTGATGCTTCGCGATGTGGTGCGGGTAGTTACTCCGGGGACGGTGATGGAGCCCACGCTCTTGGAGGAGAGGCGGAACAACTATCTGGCTGCCTTGGTATTTGAGGTTGGCCCACCAGAGCGAGGAGGGGAGGCAGCGGGGATAGCCTATGTTGACATAACGACGGGAGAGTTCGCCACCACGCAATTGGAGGGGGATGATGCGTGGCAAGAGGTAGAGGAGGAACTCTCTCGATTGCAGCCTGCAGAGTGCCTGGTGGAAGAGGGTGAGGGGTTTAGGCCCCCGGTGGAGGGGGTTCATTTCACCCTCTATGAGTCCTGGCGGTTCGAGGTGGAACGGGCTCGGGAGGCGCTCCTGGGGCAGTTTGGGGTTTCGTCCTTGGAGGGGTATGGGTGTCAGGGTTTGCCCTTGGCTATAAGCGCCGCCGGGGCTATCGTCCAGTATCTACGAGAGACGCAAAGGGCAGCCCTGGAACAACTAGACGGCCTGAGGACTTATTCCACCGAGGCTTTCATGACCCTCGATTCCGCCACACGGCGGAACTTGGAACTTACCCAAACCATCCGCACTCGCTCCATCCAGGGTTCCCTTCTGGGGGCTCTAGATCATACGGCTACCTCTATGGGGGGGCGGCTCCTCCGCCGTTGGCTGAGCCAACCGCTTCTGGAGATAGAGAGGTTGAACCGGCGTTTGGATACCGTGGAGGTTCTCCATAGCCAGGGGGCGCTGCGGGCGGAGATGCTCTCCCTTCTCCAGGGCGTTAGGGACCTAGAGCGGCTGACGGGGAGGGTGGTGCAGGGGATAGCGGGGCCCAGGGATCTATTAGCGGTTCGTATGACTCTGGAGGCGGTGCCCCAAATCGAAGAGACCCTCGCCCAGTTCTCTCTCCCTCCCAGCCATCCGTTGCTGGAACTGAATCTAGATCCCTGCTCAGAGGTGGCGGAACTGATCGCCAAGGCCATAGCCGAAGACGCCCCGGCCACATTAAACGCTCCAGGAGTGATCGCTCCTGGCTTCTCTCCGGAGTTAGATAGCCTCTTAGCCGCAGCCAAGGAGGCCAAAGAGTGGGTGGCCGGTCTGGAGCGGAGGGAGAGGGAGAGGACGGGGGTTAGGTCGCTTAAGGTGGGTTACAACAAGGTTTTCGGATACTACATCGAGGTGACGAAGGCCAACCTAGATAAGGTTCCGGAGGAGTATATTCGCAAACAGACCTTGGCTGGCGCGGAGCGGTTCATAACCCCGGAACTGAAGGAATACGAAACCCTTATCTTAAATGCCCAAGAGAGGAGCGCGGAACTGGAGGCTCAGGTCTTCCGTCAAGTTTGTCAGGAGGTAGCGCTATACGCCCCTCGGCTCCTTTCCACCGCCCGGGCCTTGGCTCGTTTGGACGTCTGTGCTGCCTTGGCGGAGGTGGCGGCGTGCAACAACTACGCGCGACCTCTGCTCACCGAGGAGAAGGAGATCTATGTTATCGCTGGGCGCCATCCAGTGGTGGAGTTGACTCAAAGGGAGGAGCCGTTCGTCCCCAACGACGCCCATCTCACCAGCGAGGAGCAGATCGTCGTCCTCACGGGGCCCAATATGGCCGGGAAGTCCACTTATCTCTGCCAGGTCGCCCTCATCGTGCTCATGGCCCAGATGGGCTCCTTTGTCCCCGCCGATGAGGCCAGGATCGGCTTGGTGGACAGGATCTTCACCCGTATTGGCGCTCAAGACGAGATCAGTGCTGGCCAGAGCACCTTCATGGTGGAGATGCTGGAGACGGCCAACATCCTCCACCACGCCACCAATAGGAGCCTTCTCATCCTAGATGAGATAGGGCGAGGGACGAGTACTTACGATGGCATATCCATCGCCTGGGCGGTGGTAGAATACATCCATAACCATCCCCGCCTCAGGGCAAAGACGCTCTACGCTACCCACTATCACGAGTTGACGGAACTGGCTCAGTTTCTTCCCCGGGTACGCAACTACAACGTGGCCGTGGCCGAGGAAGGAGACCAGGTTATCTTCTTGCGGCGAGTCGGCACGGGGGGGATGGACAAGAGTTACGGCATCCACGTGGCTCAGTTGGCTGGCCTCCCCAGGGCGGGGATTCAT
>DAOULQ010000128.1:0-3896 GCA_034419095.1 Anaerolineae bacterium
CTGTTGTCCCTCCCGGTCCACAAAGGGATCCACCACCCGGCGTCAGAGCCCACGATGACTCCCCCCTCGCCACTGGCAGGGAAGGAGTTCACCAAGAACTTGGCGTTCGGAGGTGTGTTTGCCGCGATCCAATCCAGGGCTTCCGCATCAGCTGAGTGCACCAACATGTAGGAACTGTTGAGGGGAGTGAATGCATTTAGAGTGCCTACCAGGGCGGCCCCCAACACTAGGACAACTAGAACCGCTTGGCCCCTGGACCTTTCCATATCAAGGGTCTCGATCAGACGGGCGAAGAAAAGTCCGGCCAAGATGGAAAGGGGCAAATAGGCTGCGATGAGGACGGCGATGTAGTTGACGAGACCTGTGCCTGGCAGCCCTAATCGGTAAGCGTTCGCCGTTAGGCAGAGAACCGCTGTCCAGAGCACCACGAGAATGCCTCCCTTTTCCCTGCGGAGGAAGGCCAACGCTGTACCGAGAAGGGCAACCCCCCCGAGCGGATAACTCACATAGGGCTCTATTCCGGGAAAGGCGAAGTAGAGATCAAGGTGTTCCTGACTGAACTGGACAGGTGGTGAGATGTAACTGGGTAGGAGGTTAATAGAGAGGTTCACCAGCCAAGGTGTGGTGAGGAGGGCTGCTCCTAAAGCGACCGTGACTATCCGGAAGAGGATCAGACCACCACTCTTTCTCTCAACCACTAAACTCCAGATCAGGTAGACGAGTGCGAAGGCCGCGTAGTAGACCACGACCAAGTAATGGGTCAAGATCAAACCCGCTAGGGCCACGGTGGCAAGAATCCAAGATCGGAGAGCCCATCGCCCACCTTCGAGGCTATCGAGCAAAAAGATCATCGCCACTGGCAAGATGATTTGTCCAGCCAACTGCGTATAACGGCCCCAGTTCACGTAGTAGAGAGGCATGGCTGAGAAAAGGCCGGTAATGAGGGAAGCGATGAGCCCAGCCCAGCGGTTCTTAACCAACCGTGCCGTCAGGAGATAGGCTGCGAGAATAGACAAAGCGTTGAGAATCTGCCCCACGATTATCACCGCCTCGATTACCTCCACCCCCGTAAGCCAGTGGTAGAAGGCCACTAGGGAGTGAAAGCCGAAGTGATAGGTGAACGATCGCAAGGGAGCATAGGGCTCCCAAGAGCTAAAGAGTCCCCCGTTATCCACCAGTAGCTGGGATATCATGGTGTGGTGATAGGAATCTCCCCACATAGGGGCGACCCGATCGCGCACCATGAGAAAGCGAACGAGGAGGCCCAGAGCGAAAACAAGGAGCAGCAGGAGATAGATGGCGTCGATTTGGGCCCGGAACCGTTTCCATGCACTCCGTCTCAAAAGGTCTCCTCTTACTCGCCAAAAAGAGACCATTCCCAGGAAGAGGAAAAGTGCTGCTACAGAAGGTGGGCCCAACTTCAGACCCAGTAACGAAGAACCGAAGAGCAGGAGAGGCAACACGGCGACACTCAAGGCAGTGGAAACCATCAGCCGTTGTGGGACGTCCAAGTCAAGCCTTGGATGCAGAGCCGATAGAGTTGCGTACCCGGGGAGAAGAAAGATGAGCCCCGAAGCGATGAACCGCACTACCATTCTTTACATCCTTCCTCGGGCATTGCGGTCATTATATCCCACGCCACCCAGGAAGACAAGCCGTAGGGACATCCGAACCCTCATGGCTCGTAATCTACAACGAGGCTCCTCATGCAAGGAAGGCATGTTCACTGGGATAGTTGTCCCGAAGGCGAACTCTGAATCAGCAGGTGTTCTTTTCATGGTAGGAGGGGCAGACGAAAACACGGACGATCGTCTCCCTGGGAAACGAAAAGGGCATGGAAAGAATAGGCCAAGGGGTTCCGTCACAGGCTGAAGGGGTTTGGCTAGGCCAGGGAAGGGCGCGCTTTATCCTGGACTCTCTTTGCTTTCCGGAGGATCTGCGCCTGCTCCATCAATCGGTGGGGCTCCTATCTGGGAAGAGCGAGATGAGCCGGAACCGTCACTCTGTACCTCGTTCTGCTCGGTTGAGCCCTCGTAGGTAGCGATACCTTCGCCACATCTGGAACGGGGTCTCCATAGGCTGAAACTGCTTGGCCAGATCGGAGAAAGGTATGCACCCTCCCCTCTGTATCTCCTTTCGCTTCTTCAGGAATCTACCCAGTTTGGTCAAGGCGGCGATCCGGCCTCGAAGCGGGCTTGTGTCTCTTCTGGCCAGGAGACTGTAGGAGACGGCACTCAGGTCATACAAGGTGATAAGGGGTAGATAGAGGAAGAGATGGGGCAGGGGGTAGTTCTTGATGATAGTCCAGATTCTGTTGCGTCCTAACAGGTAATTCTTCACCGGCGAGCCTTCCACCATGGTGGCTGAATGGATGTGCTTCACCTTGGCGGTTGGTACGTACAGGCAGCGCCATCCTTTGAGCCGCGCTCGCCATGCTAGATCCACGTCCTCCAAATAGATGAAATAATCCTCATCGAAGAGCCCGATTTCGTCCAGCATCTCTCGATGATAGAGAGCAGCGCCCGCACACGCTCCAAAAACCTCCACCGGTTGAGATCCCCTCTCTCGATCCAGATTTCCCCCTTCGCGGTCCCAGGCCACGGCGGCTGCGTTTACATCGATACCGGCGGAGTCGATGATGCGTGGTTGGTGGTGAAGGAGCATCTTTGAGGCACACATCCCAACACGAGGTGAGGAACCCATGGCGGTCACCAACTCCTCTAACCAGAGGGGATCGACCTCGGTATCGTTGTTCAGAGTGGCGATGAACTTCCCTCGGCTGGCCTTGATGCCTACGTTGTTCCCCGCGGCGAAGCCCAGGTTTACTTGATTGCGGATAATTCGGACTTCGGGGAAAGCGGCAGTGGCGTATTCCGCAGAGCCATCGGTGGAGCCGTTATCCACTACGATGACCTCAAAATCGGGGTAGCTCTGGGCGAGAGCCGCAGAGAGGCAGCGCTCCAGATAGGATTTTCCATTCCAGTTGAGAACGACGATCGATGCTTTCCCGTTCATCCGGGGATGCCCTCGAGGTCAATGGGAGATTATCACCGGGGTCTCACTATACCAACGAGTGATATTGTAGCCATCCTCTACCACGGCGTAGATATAATACTCTCCCGCTGGAACGGAGACCGTATTCCAATTATAGCACGCCCCAGGGCATTGGAAAAGGTTCTTGACCACCAGAGGCAGATATACTCGGTGCACCCCTTCCTGCTGCAGCTGCGCCTTCGCCGCTGAGAAGGCGTCATTATCCCTAGGCCAGAGCGAGGCAGAACCGGTGCCCGTTTCATCGGTGAGGATGGCGATCAATTGGCCATCGAAGCCCGCCCTGTCTATGTCATAGTAGAGGGAAACCGTACATGTGCTATCTGGATCAATAAGTTCCCAGATGATATGAAAAGAGTGATCAGCCCTGTCAACGGCCCGGAGGTGAATGTAGTCCAAGTGAAAGGTAGCCGGCGCGGGCACCTCTGTAGGATCGAAGCGGAACTCTCTGACGCTCTCCGTCCAACCGAGGTTAGGACTTCCAGGCTCCAGCAACGCTTTGGAGAGATCTATCTTATAGGTATTCCACCCCTCCAAGATGACAAAATCGTCACTAGTAGAGTGATCGGAACCCAGTGCGGTCTTCGCCCATAGATAGCGAGCAGTCCACCCATTCCCGACGTCTTGTTCTCCCTCATGCCACATTCGCCAAGTCAGATACTTGTAGCGGCTAGTGTCGATGGGGGCGGACTCACTAACGGGAAGGAGAAGCGTCGGATCACCCCAAGGGTTGTGTTCCCCTGTGGTTGTGGCGTGAAAGATACCATCGGCGAAGTAGAAGCGGGCGATCTGGGTCATCTTGGCGATATCTTCGGGGTTGTTCATGTCCCATGGATCACCTAGTA
>DAOULQ010000129.1:0-5448 GCA_034419095.1 Anaerolineae bacterium
AGCCCTCGCCATAGAAAGTAGGCTCCGAGGGTGATGAAGAGGGGTAAGAGTACCGGCTCTATCCCAAAGCGGCTATAGATGATGTGCCAATAAGATGTGGCCAGCCAAAAAGCGGCCAATAGCCCAACCAACGATGGCTGGCCTTTCTCCGGAGGGAACAACTCCCTGACCAGAAGGTATAGAAAGGGTATAGTGGCCAGCCCTGCTGTAGCAGCGACGAGGCGAATAGCCCAGCCACTGGCCCCAAAGAGAAGAAAGGAAAAGGCCACCAGATAAGTATAGAGGGGCTCTTCGCCGTAGTTCCCTTCGAAGAAGATGGGAAGATAACCTCCGCTCAATAGGCGTTGAGCCTCGATCCCTTTGAACGCCTCATCGCCGTATAACCCAGAGGGCACCTCATGGAGTCCGTAGAGTCTGAGGAAAGCCGCTACTAATACGATAAGGGCCAGCCAAAAGAGTTCGTCCTTTAGAAGGCGCCTCATCACCTCTCTCATCGCTTTCCTCGAACGGTCACCTCGCGCAGTAGGATCCTGTCCCCCACCACCTTCCCCTCTTCTAAGAGGGGAAGCCTTTCCCCCGTAGAGAGAAGATACATACCCACTTCCAAGAGGTATTCACCAGCCGGGGTTCCCTCCTTCACTATCAACTCATACTCATCCTTCACTATCTCCCCTACATCCCAAAAGGATGTGGGATAACCACCCCGTAAAGGCTCGGTATCGTCCTGACCCCAAATCCTCCCCTCTTCATCTACCAGATGAGTAAATACGGTGTAATCTCTCTCCATCTCGACTAGGGCCCGCCAATAAAGGGTCAATTGTACCCTCTCCCCAACCTCTACCTCTCCCTCCGCTACATCATACCCTATGAGTTCTACTTGGTTCCCCAAATTCACCTCTAAAGGGTGTGAAATCACATACTCTTGAGCCTTGCTAGGGACGATCTTCACCCGCCCGATGATCACGCGGTCAATGGCTTGCCCCTCTTCCTGGTAGGCGGCCAAACCCCTCATGGTCCCTCTCTCATAGAGCCCCACCCCTATGAAAGCCGCGAAGGGGGGCTTTACCGACCTCTCAATACCCAGAGCATAGGTGTCTTTTACTATATCCCCCTCTTGCCAAAGGGTGGTCGGATAGGAGCCGAGACCAGGATAGGTATCGATCTGACCTATCACCTCATTGTGAGGCCCAAAGAGTTTCAAGTAGACAGTGTAATCTTGCTCCATAACCTTTAGGGATTGCCAATACAGGGTGATATGTAAGGATTCACCAGGCCTAATCACCCTTTCCTCGATATCGTAACCTAAGAGCCTGACCTCTCCTTCATAGTTGACCTCCCATCGGTGAGATATGGAACTGAGCTCCTCCTCGGAAAGCAAAGGGGGCCTGGCATAGGCAGGAGCGATATAACGGAAGGGAGAGATAACCGCCACGGCCAAAAGGGTGCTTCCCAGAATGCCGGTCAAGAACTTAGTATGACGTTGCGGCACAAATTGGCTCAGACCCCAAAAGAGGAGAAGAGAGATCACCGAGATGGCCGGAAAGGCTAACCGCCCCTGGGTAGCCGGAGTCTTCGCCGTCCAACTGTAGAAACTGACAACGAGGATAGGAAGCCACAAAAGCAAGGGGGGCAGGTAGCGGAAAGAGAGGTAATGTTCGCCTCGCAAACCCTTGATCAGGACCCAAATGAGCCCCAAGAGCGCCACCAAGGTGAGAAAATCGAAGAAACGATAGATGACCGAGCTGGCCAGAACGTTGAACCAACCGAAAAGAGCCCAAAATGAGGTCTTGAAACCCCTCATCTCGTAAAGGAAGCGAGATAGGGTAAGAGTCCTTTTCCGAGCACCCATAATGGCTAGATGCATGTTGAGGGCTGTCGAGTCCCCGTAAAGGCTCCAGTTTCGGAGGTACCACCAGCCGGCGATGAGCAGCACCGCAAGGAGAACGATGGCTCCTCCCTCTATCAAGACCCTGGGCGAACGGTGTTTCACAGCCACAATCAAAAGCCCAGCCAAGGCTACCGCTACCAAGCCTAAACCACTTAACTTGGTTAGAGCAGCCAAACCCAAGACCAACCCCAGCCCCAGATACCCCCTCCAGTTGGGTTCTCCCTTCATAAGACGGACGACCAGGAGCAAAACTATTGATGAGGCCACCGTCACCGCTCCGTCGTTATTCACCGCTCCACTGATGAAGAGGAATTGAGGGATGAAGGCGTTGATGGAAGCGGCACCCAGGGCCAAGGCCCTATCTTGGGGGAATATCTCCCTGGCCAGGAGATAGGTGGAGAGCACGGTGACGGCCCCTAGCAAGACCGATAAAAATCGAACCAGATGGATGGCTAAGACAGCGCCACGAAAGGGGAACGCCTCCTGATGGGTGTGAATCAGAACGTTCTTGTTCCCCAGCGCCAGGGGGATACCCACGTTAGCGTAAGGGTTGAGTCTTAAAAGGGATAGGGCGTCATCGGTATCGATCCAGAAGGTAGCCAGAGCGCCCAAGAGATAATAGAGAGGCGGTTGGCTCCCCTCTTGCTGAAACATCTCCTCTTCCGGTATGGTCAGAACGGGAAGAGCCTGTTCATCGGCCAAATAGTTGACATAGAAATAGTGTTGGATCTCATCCGGCGCCTCGAAGATAGGGGTAACTAGGCTATAAGTGATCCCCAACACGATAAAGGCGAAGAGAATAAGCCCTATAGCCCAATCTGCTCGCCAAAGCGCCCTAACCTTTCTAGCCACTTGTCTACTCCACTCGCAACCTGCTTAAGGTTATCCGATCTCCCTGAGCCCGTTCCCTCTCTATAAAAACCGGCAACCTTTCCCCACTTACCGGGTTATAGATGCCTGCCGTCAACAGATACTCCCCAGTAGGGATCTCCCCTTCTAAGGCTATCTGATACTCGTCTCGGATGACCTCCCCCTTCACCCAGCCGGCAGTAGGACGAGAGCCCTCTCCTGGGGGGCCATCCTTTTGAGCCCAGATCTCCCCCCCTCTATCCAGGAGATGGATGAAGACGTGGTAGTTAACCTCCATCTCGGTTAAGGCGCGCCAGTAGAGGGTAAGGGTGATGCTCCCACCCCGCACAACTCGGCTCTCATCTAGGTCATAACCGAGAAACTCAACCTCACCACCCAAATCGGCTCGCATGGGGTACTGAACAGAGGGCAACTGGAAAGTGCGCTCTTGCTCAGCCACGGTCAACGTGGTTAAAGCCAGGCCATACCCTTTGATGGGCCACCAGTTGGGACCTAGGGGGAGAAACCTATCTCCTTTCTCCTCCCGCACTTTTAGAACCAGCCTCACTTTCTCACCCTCCGCGGCCGGGGGGATTAGGAGATCGTACTGACCCCGCACCAGGGAGCCCACTGCCCACCGACTGGTGGGATAGTCGGCCTTAGATGGGTGGAAGGCTCTCTCCCGGAGCACCTCTCCCTTCGTATCTACCATTTGCAGCACCACTTCGTAATCCTTGGTCAGGCTGGTCATAGCCTGCCAATAGAGTTCCAGGTGAAGGCTCTCTCCGCTCCGCCACTCTTTGGAAGGCAACTCATACCCAAGAAGTCTCAGTTGGCCCCCAAACTCCTCCCGACGGAGATGTTGGAGAGAAAGCACTTGGGGGCTGGGAAGTTGGGATGGGAAGAGTTGGAACTCCCCTAAGGTTACGGCGGTTCCCACAGAAACCCCTCTCTCATCTAACACCTCTAACTCCCGCCCATCTCGGCGGGAATATGCCCTCAAGAATAGTTGGTAAAGCCCAGGTGGCGTACCAGGAGGGAGAAGGATAACGACGGGCTGGGCTATCACTTTATGGGGGGGCCAATGGGAAGTGGGATAGAGGTCGTTGAAGGGGATGATATCGTTCTGGCTCCATAGTTGCCCCTCCTCGTCCATAAGCCGGAAAGAGAAGGAATAGTCTTCTGTTAGGGCCCCTTTGACCTTCCAAAAAAGATTTAGATATACCTTGTCGCCAACCTCTGGCCATCCCCTCTCATAGCCGAAGAGGAGCAACCTGTCGCCTAGGTTGGCCCCTACCTCCTCATCCATGGGAGGCAGGCTCTCCAGGATAGGGGAGCGAGAGGGGTAGTAGGACACCGCTACCAGGGTCGTGGTAGCGGGGAAGAGCGTATCATCCGCCTTGAAGAGATGCTCATCAAACCACTTTTTCACCAAACCAGCGCGGTCCCGCAGAGGCTCCCCAGGACCGTAGACCAGCCATATCCCCTCATACGCTTCGATTAAGCGCTCCATCTCCTTCGCCGTGGAAGGGCCGGTCTCTTCAGGATACTGGGGTAAGGCGGTCCAATCGAGATCGCCCCGAGCGTAATATTCCCATGTATGAGAGATGACCGCGTCATTGAAGACCACCAGATCTCCGGGCCTGGAATACTCCTCTATATATCGCACCATAGAGCGAAAATCGTCCTTGATATACCTCTCATCGAAATAACAGTTATATGTAGAATAGAGTAGCCCTCCCAGAAGAAGGATAGCCACTGGGGGCAAAAGCGGCAAGGCTCTCCTCCTAAGGGAATCCAAGCCTACCCCCAAGCCCAGGTAATAAGCCGGCGAGACGATGATGAGATGGCGCACCCCCTGATACATGGGTTTAATATGGGAGAGGGAATAGAGGGTCAAGATGGGGACAAAAAGATAGCCCAAAAGGAAAATGGATTTCCCCAGCCTGACACGGGAATCACCCTGGTCAAGCATGGAGCAGCCCAAAAGGAAAAGAGCCAAAAAGAAGAGATCCAGCCACAAGACCTCTTTCATATCTACCGATATGCCCAGACTGAAAGAGTTCCAAAGGTCCCGTAAGATAATGAAAAGGGGGACAAACCTATAGCCTCTTTCGGCGCTGGGTGTAAGCAGTCGGTGCATAGCGAAGGGAACCAAGGGGAGAGCCACCAGCAAAAGCAGGGCGAGCAATAAGAGGAGCACCCACTGACGGCGCCACAGGCCGACGGCTAGGAAAATCAAAACCTCAAAGAGCAGGAGGAAAAAAGCGGTATAATGGGTGTATACCATAGCCCCCGCGACTAGGAGGTAAAAACCCAACCAGCATCGGTTGATCTCTGGACTACCCTCCCCCACTCCAAGAGCCCGCAGTATGGCGTAGAGAGAGAGGAGCCCCAAGAACACCAATAAACTATACATGCGGAGTTCTTGGGCATACCAGAGGTAGAGCGGTGAAAGGGCGGCCAAGGAGGAAGCCCCGATCCCTGCGGCCTGGCCGAAGAGCCTTTTCCCTGTTAAGTAGATCGTGGGCACTAAAAGAACGCTGAAGAGAAGGGAAAGAAAGCGACCGCTGAATTCGCTTCGGCCAGCGATCCGGAAGACTAAATGTAAAAGGATAAAATATAGGGGTGGCTGGGTGTCATGTGTGGGATAACCCTGGATAAAGATGGTGTTAGAGAGGATGAAGGGGAGGCTTTGGCTGGCTCGGTAG
>DAOULQ010000130.1:0-6742 GCA_034419095.1 Anaerolineae bacterium
CCCCTTCTCCTTGGTGACCTCATCGATAGAGAGTTCCTGGGCCAGAGTGGCGAAATCCTCCCCCGCCTCTAACCTCTCCCGGACGGTTTCGGCTTCCTCTTCTGTCTCCAAAACGATGCGCCGCACGCGGACCTGCTCCTCGCTAGTGGGCACCTCCTGCCCGATCACCTCCCATATCTTGGAACGCAATAGATTGCGTCGGACTATATTCCGATATACCCTCTCCGAGATACCTGCTTCGGCTAGGGCCGCCAGCTCTTGCTGGTACGCTTGTTCGAACTCTTCCTCAGTTACCGGGGGAAGAGTAGGGGTAGGGGTGACGGGTTCAGCACCGGTGGTGGTAGGGGTTGGTGCCGCGGTAGGGGTAACGGGCTCTCGCTGGTAGCCATAACTCTTCTCGATGGCTCTATCTATCTCCTCCTCGGAGATGGTGACCCCCCGCTCCTCTGCCCCCTGTCGTATCAACTCATCCTCGATCATCATCTCCAACACCTGGGAGGGGATCTGGCCTCGCTGGAGTTCTAACTGCATCAACTGCTGCTCTAAAAGGCTAGCGAGGGAAGCCTCTGTCTCGTCACTGGTATCTAGTTGGCTTAGTTGTATCTCCACGTTGCGACGGTACTGATCTAATGAGAACCTCTGGAAGATGACTACCTTTTGGTACTCATCGGTACGTATGGGTACCCCATTGACCACCGCTACCGGAGAGGCTGGCTTAAGGAAGTTCGTCTCGTAGTAGCCGAAGCCCAGGATACCCAACACCAAGAGGAGCACAGCTCCTGCTCCCAAGAGTATGAGCCGTCTTTGTCTCTCCTCCCTCTGGCGGCGGGAGACCTGCTTCCGCGTGAGGGGAGGTTCTCGTTTGACCTTTCGCTTGGCCATACCACCTCTTGTAACAAGAGAGGCATAGGCAAAGAGCCCTAAGCCTCTCCCTTGAACTGGCAGGGGTTAACTGCCCCGGACATGCTCGGCGGTGAAGGGTAGAAGAGCCAGATGGCGAGCCCGCTTGATGGCTGCCGCCAATTGGCGCTGATGGCGGGCACAGACGCCCGTCTTCCGCCGGGCCTTGATCTTCCCCCTGTCGGTCAGGAATTGGCGCAAAAAATCTGCGTCTTTGTAGTCTATTTCCTTGATCTTCTCCGCGCAGAAGAAACAACTCCTTCGCCGAGAAGAGGGGTATCTTCTGCGCTCAACGACCCGCTTCCTTGGGCGTTTCTCTTCCTCTTCCAATGTATCCTCCTCAAGCCTACATAAAGCCTACATATCCGTCATTGCCAATTACTCTACACCACGGAATCCTCTTCTACGCCTTTCTCCTCCGCCAACCTTGGCTCCCTTGCATCCAAGAGAACCATCTCATGGGCTACGACCTCGGTACGGTAATGCCTCTGCCCTTGGTTCTCCCATCTACGGGTTTGGAGTCTACCCTCCACATAAACCCGGGAGCCCTTGCTGAGATACCTGTTGCATATCTCGGCTAGGTTCCCCCAGGCTACTACTCGAAACCACTCTGTCGCCTCTCGCTGCTCGCCTTCAGAGGTGACCCAACTCCTCGAGGTGGCCATGCTGAAAGAGGTTACCGGCTTCCCCGTGGGGGTGTAGCGCATCTCCGGATCGTTCCCTAGATTGCCAATGATCATCACTTTGTTAAGCCCTCTCGCCATCTCTATACACTCCTTTCCTCAAACCCGCCTCTCTAGACCCGCACTATTAGATAGCGAATGATCTCCTCCGATAAGGTTAAACTCCTCTCCACCTCCGTCAACATCTGGGGTTCCAACTGGATTCGATTCAATACATAATACCCCTCCTTCAACTTCTGGATGGAGTAGGCTAGGCGGCGTTTGCCCCAATGTTTCACCTCCATTACCTGCCCACCGTTACCGGTCACAACCTGATTCACTTTCTTGCTTACCTCTTCTAGAGCCGCCTCTTCCAGATCCGGGCGAGCGATATAGATTAACTCGTACTCCCTCAATCTAATCTCCTTTCCACGGGTTTGCTCCGAGACTATCTGGGAGCAGAAAGGCTGTCAACAAGGGCAGATTATATCATGGACACCCCTTCAGGGCAAGGCTAGAGGTGAAATCGGATATGGACGATATCTCCCTCTCGTATCTGGTAGTCGCGCCCCTCTAAATTCAAGAGTCCCATCTCTCGGGCTTGGGCAAAGGCCCCGGCCTTCATGAGATCTTCGTACGATATGATTTCCGCCCTGATGAAGCCTTTCTTCATATCACTATGGATCTTCCCTGCGGCCTCCACCGCGGGGGTGCCTCGCGGTACCGTCCAAGCGCGGACCTCTCGGCCTCCGGTGGTAGTGAAAAAGGTGACTAGGTCAAGGAGCCGGTAACTGGCCTCGATCAAGCGGTTGAGGCCTGGTTCCTCAAGCCCCAACTCCTCCCTGTAGGCTTGGGCCTCTTCCTGAGGCCACTCCAAGAGTTCCGCCTCCAACTCGGCGCAGAGAACGATCACTTCGGCATCGGCCGCCTCTTTCACTGCTACCACCAATTCGCTCCCAGAGGGGAGCGCCTCTTCGTCCACATTGGCCACATATAATCTGGGTTTGCTGGTGAGCAGGTTCAGAGGGCTCACTATCTCCTTCTCCTCGGCGTTTAAGGGCAACTTGTGTATTTGCTTGCCTTGGCTTAGGGCCTCGTGAAGCCGCTCCAACAATTCCAACTCCTCATCGTACTCCCCTTTACCCCCTTTCATTTGGCTTCTCAATTTCTCCAGCCGCTTCCCTACAGTGGCTAGATCCGCCAGGGCCAACTCCAACCCCACCACCTCGATATCATCTTTGGGGCTCAGTTCCGGGGTCACGTGGGGGATATCGGCGGCGGAGAAACAGCGTACCACCATGCAGACCGCATCCACATCGCGGATATACCCCAAGAACTGATTGCCCAGCCCTTCCCCCTGGCTGGCTCCCTTCACCAGACCGGCGATATCTACGAACTCGATGGTAGTGGGTACGATTTCCTCGGGGTTCACCAGGGCGGCGATCCTTTGCAGTCGTTCATCGGCGACGGTGGCCACCCCTACATTCCGCTCAAGAGTGGTGAAAGGGTAGGGGGCCACCGGAGCCCGGGCCCCGGTGAGGGCGTTGAAGAGCGTGGTCTTACCTACATTGGGCAAACCGATTAAGCCGATTTGAAGAGCCATTCTGAGCCCTTTCTAAAGTGGGCTAATCATTCTCTGTCTCAGGAGGCAACAGATACGCCTCTACCACTTTCCGCAGGATGGGAGCCGCGGCCACGGAGCCCTCGCTGCCGTGCTCCACAATAACGGCCACCGCTATCTGAGGATCATCGGCAGGGGCATACCCCGCGAACCAGGCGTGAGGCTCCCCGCTGGGGATCTCCGCCGTCCCCGTCTTCCCCGCCACCGGGAAGGGGGAATCTTTGAAGGTGTAGTAAGCCGTTCCCCGGGGGTTCATGGCTACCTCTCGCAATGCCTCCTGGATCAGTTGTAGATTCCCAGGCGAAAGGGGCAGTTTGCCTATCTCCTCTGGCTCGAAGAGCTCTTCTTCATCCCTGGGCGTGGCTCCCAGACGAAGTACCAAGTGGGGCCGATAGAGTGTGCTCCCGTTGGCTATGGCGGCCATCATGTTGGCTACCTGGAGGGGGGTGGCCTCAAGGCATCCCTGCCCTATTGCCAGATGCACTGCATCTGCTGGTACCCAAAATGGGTTCTCCATCCCCGGTTTGTAACACTCCTCTTCCTTGTTGTCCGGGTCGCCAAGCACTCCTGATGTCTCCTCCACCTCTATGCCGGTTAGTTCCCCAAAGCCCAGTTTGTGGGCGAAACTGGGGAGCAACCGAGGGTCTATGCTATCTAGGCGCAACCCCATCTGGAAGAAGAAGGAGTCGCAGGAGCGGACGATCGCCCAGAAGAAATCCATATCCCCATGAGCGGCCCAGTCGGTATAGAGCCGACCATAGGGGGCTCGCCAAGAGCCGGTGCAATGGATGGTAAACGAGGGGGCGAAGCCCGCTCCCTCCAGGCCCGCCGTGGCGGTTACTATCTTGAAGACGGAGCCGGTGGGATAGGCTCCCTGGGTGGCCCTGTTGAGCAAAGGCCGTCCGGGGTCTCCAAGAAGAGCCTGCCACTCGCTGGCCTCCAATCCTTGGATTAGGGGGTTGGGGTCGAAGGTAGGATGACTTACCATAGCCAGGATCTCCCCGCTATGGGGGGCCAAGGCCACGATAGCTCCGGTTTTATCGCCTAACGCTTCCTCCGCCATCCTCTGCAGATCTAGATCTATCGTAGTGTAGATGCTGCGGCTGGGGCGGGCGAGGTACTCCCTAACCACCTCTACCACCCCTCCTTGAGGGGTGACGATGGAGAGAACCCCTCCCATCCGGCCAGCCAGGTAATCTTCCCCCCACCGCTCTAGGCCGGCCTTGCCCATGCTGTCGCCATCTCGATACCCTTCATGGGAGAGCGAGGCCAACTCTTCTTGATCGATCTCCCCCACATACCCCACGATATGGGCCGCCACGCTCCCCTGGGGGTAGATCCTTATCGGCCTCTCCCTCAGGGATACCCCAGCCAAGGAAGAGAGGGGTTCACTGTACTCGATACTTTTCTCGAAGGTGATCTCCCCGATGGGTACCCACCAGTGGGGCTGTATGCCCACGGCATGATACTCCTCGCTTATCTCTCCTTGGCTCATGCCCAGGATGCGGCTCAACTCCGAAAGGAGCCGGGGCTCATCTTCGATTTGGCCCGGTATTACCCCCACCACTACTAGAGCCCCTTCCATGGCCAAAGGCTCTCCATTCCGGGCATAGATGTTCGCCCTGACGGGGACTTCCCTTTCTAGATAGATCAAATTCTCATCGCTCAGATCAGGGAAGATAAGAGACGGCGACCATTCTACCTTCCACCCCTCTTCCCAGACGAGAGGCAAGGTGTTCTCCACCAGAAACTCGCCCAAAAGAACGGTGCGCAACGTTACTAGAAACCTAGCCTCTGCCTTCGCGCCCTTCTCCTCGATCTCCGTGACTTCGACGGAGAGGGAAGTGACCGTGGCCTCTTCCATGACTCCCTCGTACCGCTCTATGAACTTCTCCTCGCTGATTGTTGCTTTTGAAGGCGAGGAGAGAAAACCGTACATGGAGGTGTAGGCGCTCTTCTCCCAGGCGGCAAGGAACGCCTCGGCGACGGGGCGGGGAGAGGGTTCGGGAGGCGTGGGGCTGGGGGTAGCCTCTGGGGTCGAAGAGCCTTGGCAAGATACCGCTAGGACGAAAAGAGTGGCCAAAAGAAGCAGGTGTTTCATTTCTGGCTTATTATACCAGGTAAAGGCGGTGCAAGTAAAGATCCCAAACCATCGAGGGTGTTGGAAAGTGGGATAAATTCTTTGGCCATCGATGATTTCTCCCACAAATCGTTAGAATTTGAATGGTTGTAGGGACAGAAAGCCGGAAGGAATAGTAGGATGCAATCTCTTTCCCGCTATGTTAAACGAGGAGGTGGGTTTTAACCCTCCCGAGAGCCGTGGAACCGGTTAGTCTCATTGGAAATGCCACAACTGTGGTAGAGTTGAATGTGCCGGTCAGACCTGCACAAGGGAAGTAGGGGAGATCCTCGTAATCTCCCAAAGTGGGAATGGCACGTGGCGGCAGGTTTTGGTAGGTAGATTTCTATACCGTCCTACTATCTAGGTTGGATATGGAAATCCGACTTGCTATCACTATGAACGGCCCCACTTGGCCTCGATATGCGAACCCCTCTGCCATCTATTGGTCGTATTTGACATGAGAGATACCGGCTACTTGACATAGAACCCGATTTGTGCTATATTATTGCCAATCAGTGAGCAAGAGATGGCTGAAACGATCGAGATCTATGGCCTAGGGAGTAGGCGCGAGAGTAAGCCCTTTTATGGGTGGGCTTGGTATTATTACCGTCTGCCTATAGAAGCGTTGCTCCGCGCTGGAGGGACGTGGGTGCCTCAATGAGGGCCTAAGCAAAGGTTAGGGGTCAAGAGCGTGGAGCAACCTCCACGCTCTTTCTTTTCATAAGGAGGAAGCGATGGCTTGGCGAGGGGTTCGAGGAGCTATCACCGCGAAGGAGAACACGCCTCAGGCTATCATCACCGCTTCTCAAACGCTTCTGAGGGGCCTGGTCGAGGCCAACGGTATATCATCCCAAGATGTGGCTAGCATCATCTTCACCACCACTCCTGACCTAGACGCCGTCTCCCCAGCAAAGGCTGCACGACAAATGGGCTGGCACGAGGTGGCTCTCCTGTGCGCTCAGGAGATGCGAGTGGAGGGGGACTTGCCCCGCTGTATCCGTGTCCTGATCCATTGGAACACGGAGGAGGAAGCCCATGAGATAGTCCATCTCTACCTCGGTGAGGCCCAGAAATTGAGGCCCGATCGCATAGCGGAAGGAAAAGGGGCTGACCTCACTCTTGGGGGGGATAATAGCGCATTAAGGTAGCCCGAGAACAACTCAAACTTGGGGAGGTGAGGGTATGATCATCGTGATGAAGAAGGGTGCTACCAGCCAGGAGATCGGGGAGGTGATTCTACGGGTGGAACAGGCGGGCTATAAGGCTCACCTCTCTCACGGCGTGGAACGAGCTATTATCGGCATCATAGGAAACGGGCGTCCCCTCTCCAGCGATAATATCAGCCTTTGGTCGGGGGTTGAGCGGGCCCTCCCCATATTGAAGCCCTTTAAGTTGGCTAGCCGTGATTTTCACCCTGAAGATACCGTAGTGCCCATC
>DAOULQ010000131.1:0-23936 GCA_034419095.1 Anaerolineae bacterium
GTGGGACAGGAAGCCGAACAGGTGCCACACTGGATGCAAGTACGCAACCCCTCGAGGTAGGGCGCGATCTCTTCCCCAAATTCGAACTCAACTTCTCGGGTGGCGAAATCGAGAACATTTGTACTCATAGATACTTACCCTCCTCTTTGCAGGTCAACCGATCACCACCTTTGCGAAATCGGCCGGCTCAACCCCTGGAGATTCTATGCTGTGCTTCCTATAAAACTCGGCTATCGTCTCCTCGACCTCAGCCTCCTTCTTGCCGATCACCGTCTCCGAAAGTTCGGTCAACCTATCAGCCGGATAGAAGAAAAAGTCACCCGAAAGCGCCAGGGAGGTGATAACGCCATCTGTGACCTCCACATCGCCCCGGATGAGGCCCCCTGGGGCCTTGTGGAGGAGGTGCTTGACATCTACCCCAGCCGCGATTCTGACCTTACGTCCCTCCATCCGTCTGCCTACCTTATACAGCCACTCCTCCTTCAAAAACTCTGGAGCCAACTTGGCCACCTCACCCTGTAACTCCTCATCCATCTCTGCGCGAGGCAAAGGTCCCAATATCCTCTCGAAATTGCTGGCCAGGCTGGTCGTGAGCGGTTCTCGCGGCGGCACCTCCCCCAACTCCCGCTTGATGGTGGTGAGGTTCTCCCGCATACTCTTGTAGACCTTGTCCCGAAACTTCTCGTCGGGCACCCTCAGCACGCGGCTCATCATCTCATAGTTGAAGTCGAGGATCAGGTTGCCCACCAGGACCAAGTATTCACCGATCTCCCCCGCACCATTGCCCGATATCTTTCGTTTCCGGGCGACGATGTCGTTAACGGGCTTGTATTCTGCCGGGATGCCTATCTCCTGATAGGTTTCGATGGGGGCTTGCAAGAATTTGCGATAAAAGGAGGCTTTATCTGCAGGGGCCAAAAGGTTATCTTTGTGTATGACCAACTGGTAGAACAATTGATCGCCATCGAGATAGACCGCCCCCCCTCCCACCTCCCGACGGAAGATGGGGATATCGTGGGCCCGGCAAAACTCCACATCCACTTCCTTTTCCAGATCTTGGTGGTAGCCGATACAAACATAAGAAGAGGCAGGAGAGAGCAACACCAACGCCTCCCTACCCAGGCGAGGCAAAGCATGGTAGATCAGTTGCGAATCGGCCCAGGGAACGCCCCCCAAGTCATAAAGATGCATGAAACATCCCTCTCGAATAAGACTAACTCTATCTAATTATACCACAATTGTCACCGCATCTCCAGAAGATTATGCAAGCACCACTCCAGATCACACCGGCAAGGGGTCACTCTTCCATGACCCTGGCCACCAGTTCCACTATGTCCAGCACCCGCACTCTCACCTTTTCCTGGCGCGCAGCGTTCATCAAGGTACGCTCACACTGTTGACAAGCGGAAAGAACCACTTGAGCCCCTGTGGCCTGGGCCTGTTCGAGGCGCCGTCTCGCCACGGCCTCTACCAACTCCAGGTCGCACATCGCCACGTCACCCCCGCCGCCGCAACAGAGGGCATAGCGCCTGTTTTCCTCCATCTCCGTGAAAGAGATGCCGGGGATACTGCGTATCACATTGCGAGGAGCATCGTATATGCCACTGTTCCTCCCCAGGTCGCAGGGATCGTGATAGGTAACGGGTCGTTTGAACTCGCCGAGCCTTATCTGTCCCCCGGCTATCAGTTCCTCCAGGAGTTGGCTCAAATGTTGCACCTCGAAGCCGAGCGGCTCCCCCATGATCTTGGGGTACTCGTGCAGCCAGATATGATAGCAAGAGGGACAACCGGCCACCACCTTTCTGGCCCCTCTCCTTCTCACTGCGGCCACATTATGCTCCACCAACTCCTTCACCGCATCCCCCATGCCGGCGAGGATGAGGGGATAACCACAACACCATTCCTCACCCCCCAGCGTGGTGAAATCCAGGCCGGCCCTCTCCATCACCTGCACTGTGGCTTGGGGAATACCGTAACTCTGAGGATAGAAAGCGGGGGTACAGCCGACATAGTAAACTATCTCCGCTTTTTCCTTACCCCTCACGCCCTCAGGTATCTCTTCCAGATTCTCGCTCCAGATGAGGCGATCTTCATTGTTATCCCCGGAGATATTGTACTTAGCAGTAACCGTGTCACGCAAAGTATCGAAAGGCTCAGGATAATGGCCCAATGCGACCAAGTGTTCGCGCATGGCGATCCACAAAGGGCGAGTCTCTATCTTGACGGGACATACCACGTTGCAGCGTCCACAAAGGGTGCAATCGTAGACACCTCTAGAGTATTCTTCCAAGGCTTTATCAGCGGGGAACTTAGGCCCAAAGAGTCTGGCTCGAAGGCCATACTGAGAGGCTATGAAAGACTTCATACGGCGTATCTTCTCCGCTGGCTGCAAAGACTCATGGCCATCTTCCGAATAGGTGGGGCACCATTTGACACACTCCCCACACCGAGTGCAGGCATCAAGCTCCATCAACTGCTTGAATGAATAGTGAGTGAGATCAAACCCCTCATAAGTCTCCCCTTTGCGCACCAAGGAGGGCTCTTCTCCCGATAATGTATTGACGCTTGCGATGATGGCGCCGGCTATAGCATGGAAGAACTTGCTAAAGGGGATATAGGCTATCACCGCTGAGGAGAACAAGGCGTGAAAGAGGAAAAGCCAGTCATGAAGAGCACCCCACGGCAAGGCTACCGTCCTCACCACCCGGGCAACTGGATAGCTCAAGAAGGCATAGATTGCGGTAGGAGGCAGTTCCTCAAACTCGAAACTCAAACGGCATATCTCCGCCGCGTAACCTGATACTATGATGAGAGCCAAGAAGAGGATGATCTCCGCGTCCGCGATCGTGGTAGAGATGTCCAGTTCCCTAGGGCGGATCATGACCATGATCAAGCCCACCATAACCACCAGCCCTCCTAACTCGTTCAGGAAGGCGGTGAGGGCATGATCCTTGTTGGCGAAGATCGAGGTGAAGAGGTTATCCATCTTGAAGATCGGTATCAGGATATCAACGCTTATGAAGGAGAAAGCGCTCAAAATAGTTAGCAAGAAGATGCCACCGAAAACGCAGAAATGGGCAGCCCATCGCAACTTATGCTGCCTAAATAGAGTGGGATGAATCGCTCCATCCCAGATAAGCGCCCGTAGCAGAGCCCCCAACCTGGCGCTCAAGAGAGTGGCCAAGGTGCCTCTAATCAGGAACGCTAGCTTCCGGCCAGCGCTCATATCGCTTCGACCATCAACCGTCCCCTGCAGCCAAATGGACAAGGTAAACCCAACTCCAAGGAGAAACACGATCATAGCCGGAATGTGGAAGAGCCAGAATACGAGCATTATATCCATTGGTCACCTCCTGCCACTGCGCTAAGTGGCAGCTCTCAGGGGCACAATTTTTCAGCCACCGTTGGCTTATCTTCGATGTCCTCTTGTGGCTCCAAACTGTGCCCCGACAAATCAAGCACCAGGCCGAAAAAGAAGCCCGACAGTGAATGCTTGCTGCGCCAAGCCGTCGTCTTCGTCAGCCTTCCCCCAGTACAGCGAAGCAAGCAGCGGCGCCTCTACCTATTGGGCAGTGTATGCTTTCCGTTTCACACTCTGCGGAGGAGAGTCCCGGGCCAGCCTCTACGCTTCCTCGAGGATCTCCTTATACTTTTCTATCTCCGACTCTATGAGGGCCTGGAACTCCGCATCGGAGGTCTTGAACAGGTTATCTACTTCACCTAGCTCGGAAGCCTCTATCTTGGCCAGCCAACCTTCGCCGAAGGGGTCCTCGTTGATAGGCATCACGTCCCATTCTAATTCCTCATTGGCCTCGGCGATCTTGCCACTGACCATAGCGGCGATGCGGCCGACCCACTTGCCCGACTCCATGGACATGAAGGTCTTACCTTGCTCCACTGCGCGTCCTAGGCGGGGTACCTCAACGTACACGATCTCCTTGGATATCTTCTGGGCGAAGGCGGTGACCCCTTGGGTAACCGTGTTCCCTTCCACGAGAGCCCAGCCGTGGTTCTTGTCATAGTATAGCTCATCCGGGAACTCATACTTGTCGATTTTCATGCTTTCAACACCTCTTCTTTGTTGGATGTAAGATCCGCAAATAGATCGACCTCTTTGACTTCCTGGGCCACGATGACACCTCCTTAAGAAAGAGGCCCCTGGGGCTCCCTCACCCCAGGAGCCCGCCTTCATAGCCAATTTGTGCACCTCTTCACAAATATAGGATAACAAAAAAGAGTCATCTAGTCAAGTATTCCCAGTAGCGGATGAGCGATGACCAGCCTGGGGAGATTTATATAAAAACCGACATATGATGAGAACTTTATCTAGCATGGAGGATTTTGCCCCTTTTTTGACCAGGCTTTGACCTCGATCTGACCGGATTTTGACCTCCCTTTGATATCGCTAATTAAGGAAGCATCGTCCCAAACTTCCCTCCCTCGGCCGCAAGGCAAACCTGTGTGGCCAGTAGCGCATAGAAGAATCAAGATTTTCAAGGCATCTATCGCTCCACCAAGGAACACATAAGTGTGACCCACAAATTCACAGAAGTCAAGAGCGAAGATAGCGGGGGAGAAGGGTCAAAGGCCCCTCCCGGAGCCTCAGCAACGACCATCCAAGAGATCAGGAAAAGCACCTCGGTCAGGTGTAAGGGGACCCACATTGGGAGCCTGCTTAGTAAGCATGTCAACCGGCGAACTACTCCCTGTATCTGCTAGCCTGTGCCACGTAGTAAACCCCGGCTTAGAGTCGGGAGGCTAAACATGAGGCAAGGGAGAGAGAACTCGCCTTGCCAGCATCAATTATAGCCCCACTCCACAAGATGTCAGGAGCGATAATGCCTGATTCTTACAGGTAAAAATGCGCATCTAGGCAACCTATCCATTTTCATGTTCGCCTGATACCTCGTTGCTCCTTCACCCCTACTACCCTTGACCTGCTATCCCTGAAGCATCATCCAGATCCCGCTCGTGATAAGGCTTGGGCGAGCAACGGTGTGCCTCAGGAGCGAGAAAATGATGACTTTCAGGATCGATAGACAGCGGAGGGGTTCAATCACTTGTGGATGGGCGAAAGAGCCCAAAGGTTAAAGTTAGGTGGCGAGCAGCCCTAAACGGATGTGACGCGATCGCACGGCTATAACCCTTGACAACTTAGCGGTTCTACGATATTCTTGAATGGTTTGTGATGACTTTCACGTATCCTTTAGTTAAGTAGAGAGAAGAGCATCAGAGAATCTAGGACCTGCGATGCGATTGCCTCGCAAAGTTCGGGCGTTAGTCGAAGATGATTAAGGAACAGCCTCCCAGACTAATTCTAGGAGTGGGAAACCTCCTCTTACGAGACGAGGGGGTAGGGGTGCATGTCATCTCCGCTCTACGTGACCGGGCACTGCCTGATGATGTCGAGTTATGCGATGGAGGCACGGCTTCCTTCGATCTCCTCGACACCTTGGCTGGTCGTCGCCAAGTGATAATTATCGATGCCGTGCGCACCGGCAGCGAACCGGGCACCATATTTCGTTTCACCCCTGAAGATATCTCAGCAAGTAGGGAGCAAATCACCTCCCTACACCAAGTGGGTCTACTGGAGATCCTGAACGTAGTGGAACACCTCCTAGACTCCGCACCCGAAGAGGTGATCGTTCTAGGCATCGAAGCCAAGGAGATAGATTGGGGGCTCGAACTCTCGGCTGAGGTAGAGGCAGCGGTGCCCAAGGTGATAGAGTTGGTGAGAAGTGAATTGGAGAGAAGAGCCCTTGAAGTTGATAATGCTCAGCCTCACCTCAATGAGAGATAACCCAATCCACTCTATGGTGCGCTGATAATTTGACAAAGCGGCCATTTGCAGTATAATTAAAAAAGAGATGTGAGCCTTCGGGGCGGGGTGAGGCAAACCCGAGGATACCGATAAGCAAACGCCCAAGGGTTTGCCAATTCCCGATCGGCGGTATGAGAGACCGGGGGTCTCTTGAGCCCGCGAGCGCAAGCAGATCTGGTGAGAGGCCAGAGCCGACGGTATAGTCCGGATGGGAGAAGGCTTTATGAGTTGGCTTGTGATGTCCCGAAGGCGTTGCCTAGCGGGACTTTTTTCATGCCTAGACAAGAAGCAAAGAGCAAAGGAAGGGTACGCATCCCCGTTCCCGAGCCTTGGTTTAGGTACTGGCTACTCTTTATCGCTATTTTGATATCCCTGGGCCTCTGGGAACTGGTCGTCTATCTGGGCTCGTACCCTTCCTTCATCTTACCCTCGCCTCAGGAAGTCCTAAGAAGGTCGATGGTGGTGATGAGAGATGGCACCCTGTGGCATCATACCCGAGCGACCCTTATAGAGGTCTTCCTTGGTCTGGCCTTGGGGCTCTCGGTGGCCACGCTCTTGGGCTACCTCCTGGCCAAATCCCAACCCTTAGAGCGGCTCATCTCCCCCTACATCGTGGCTTCTCAAGCGATACCCGTTGTGGCCTTGGCTCCGTTACTTGTCATCTGGTTCGGCTTCGGGCTTTTGTCCAAGGTGGTCGTCTGCGCCCTCATCGTCTTCTTCCCCGTGCTGGTCAACACCATCGTGGGCTTACGCTCCGTGGAGCGAGAACTGGTGGATCTCCTCCGTTCACTGGGGGCCAATCGGTGGCAGATGTTGACCATGTTGGAGGCCCCCGCCGCGCTACCGGTGCTTCTGGGCGGACTCAAGATAGGGGTAACCCTTTCCGTAGTGGGAGCGGTGGTGGGGGAGTTCGTCGCCGCCGACGAGGGGTTAGGGTTTTTCATCAACCTCTCCCGCGGCCTCTTTGACACGCCCTTGATGTTCGTAGCCCTCTTCACTTTGGTGATCATCGCTTTGGCCCTTTATGGAAGCGTCGTGGCTTTAGAGGGCGTACTTCTCTCTTGGAGGCAACTGTGATGGCAAGGTGTGCACCCCTTGCAGTCCTTCTCACTGCGCTCATCACCGTCTATGCTTGCCCTCTCAGAGCGTTATTCAACGTTTCAATGAATCCAAATCCTAAAGGAGAAACCTGCTCATGAGAAGACTTGCTGCACTGCTCATCACCTTGTTCCTTCTTTCCGCCTGTCGATCCGCCGCACCCAGCGAGGAGATCACCCTAGCCATGGGCTACATCCCCAACGTCCAGTTCGCTCCCTTCTATGTGGCCTTAGAGAAGGGTTACTTCGCCCAAGAAGGCCTCAAAATAGAGTTCGACTATGGTATGGAAACGGATCTCCTGAGCCTGGTGGGCCAGGGGGAACTCCAGTTCGCCGTGGCTTCTGGGGATCAGGTGATACTGGCCCGCAGCCAGGGGCTCCCTGTAGTCTACGTGATGACCTATTACAAGAGGTTCCCCATAGCGGTCATCTCCCTGGAGGTGCCCCTGGAGGAGCCCAGAGACCTCCTCGGCCATAAAGTGGGGGCTCCGGGCCTCTACGGCGCTAACTATATAGGCTGGAGGGCTTTGCTTTACGCCGCCGGGATACCGGAGGGGGAAATCCCTCTCCATTCCATCGGCTATACCCAGGTAGCCAGCCTCACCGAGGGGAAGGTGGAGGCGGCCGTGGTCTACGCCAACAACGAGCCAGTACAACTCCGCCAGGAGGGGTATGAGCCCCACACCCTCTACGTGGCTGACTATATAGATCTGGTCTCCAACGGCCTCATCACTAACGAGGAGACGATAACCCAACATCCCGACCTGGTAGAACGGCTGGTCCGTGCCTCGCTACGGGGGCTGCGGGATACCATCGAGGACCCAGAGGCAGCCTTCGAGATATGCAAGATCTATGTCCCGGAGATGACAGAGGCCCAACTGATGGTACTCAAGGAGACCATCCCCTTCTGGAAAAGCGAGCCCTTAGGCTACTCCGACCCCAACGCCTGGGAGGCCTCCCAACGGTTCATGCTCGATGTTGGCCTCATAGACAAAGAAACCGACGTAGAGGAGATGTTCACCAACCGGTTCGTAACTCAACCATGAGCAAACCGATACTAGTAGTAGAGGGGATCGAAAAGACCTACCTGGGCCGCGATGGGGTACTTAGAGCCCTCCGCGACATATCTTTTGAGGTAGAGGCCGGGGAGTTCGTCACCCTTTTGGGCCCCTCAGGTTGCGGGAAGACGACCCTTTTGCGCATCCTGGGAGGGCTTCTGGAACTGGAAGCGGGTAGGATACACATCCGCGGCCATTTACTGAGCAAGCCTCGCCGGGAAGTGGGCTTCGTCTTCCAGACGCCTAACCTCCTCCCCTGGCGCACCGTTCTCCGTAACGTAACCCTCCCCTTGGAGATACAAAAACAAAACGGCCTCTCCGCCAAGGAGAAGGCCTTAGAACTTCTAGAACTGGTGGGGCTCTTGGAGTTCGAGAACGCCTACCCCCATGAACTATCCGTGGGGATGCAACAAAGGGTCTCTATCGCCCGGGCTCTCATCTATGACCCTTCCATCCTTCTTCTGGATGAGCCTTTCGCCTCCCTGGACGCCATCACTAGGGAGCAGATGAATCTGGAACTTTTGCGCATCTGGGAAGCGAGCAAAAAAACGGTAGTGATGGTCACCCATAACATTCAAGAGGCGATATTCTTAGCCGACCGGGTTCTAATCATGAGCCCCCGGCCGGGGCACATAGAGGCTATGGTCCCTATCGATCTCCCCCGTCCTCGCCGCCCAGAGATGGTCTATGACCAGAACTTTCTAACTCTGTTCCAAAAGGTGCATTCCTTGATCTGAAAAGAAGAGAAAGGGAACTTCTGCGCCCGCTTTCTCTTCTCGCTGGGTTCAATCCCCAAGAAAATCACTCCGCTTCTCCTCAGTTCAATGATGCGGTTGCCACCCCTGTCAAATAAGAGGTGGTTGACAAGCCGCCTCGCCGATGCTAGCATAGTCTCGCCTTGGGCCTCTCTCGGTTGGGGCCCTGGTCTAGATGTGTTCTTACCCTTTGCGGCATATCTCATTGGCAGTGGAAAGAAGCGCTATTGAGAAGGTTTCTTCGCTGGTATAAAGGGCAAAATGTATCTCGGCAGCGGCTATACAGCCTCCTGGCAGTCATGGCTACGGCTACCCTCCTCCTCTACTGTCTAGGGGTCTCTTCCTTTCTCCTCCGCCCCGCTCTCATCGGCACTCCTGTAGTAGTCCCCACCGTCTACCTGGTCTCTCCTCCCACCTCCCAGCCACAGCAATCACCGGCTTCCAGACCCACGGCCACCTTTCCTCCCACCCCCACTCAACTCCCTATCCCTACCATCACCCCTACACCCACGGTCACCCCCACACCCACGGCGACCGATACCCCTACCCCCACCGAGACAGAAACTCTCACCCCCACCGCGACGGGTACCATCACTGAGATACCAACCCACACGCCTACGCCCACAGAGACGCCCACCTCTACGCCTACAGAGACCGCTACCCCTACAGAAACCCCTACCGAGACAATGACACCTACACTGACGGAGACAGCCACCGCCACGGAGATGCCAGCCCCTACAGCGACGCTTACTCCCACGCCTACCGCAACACCTGAACCCACTGAAACACCGACGGAGCCACCACCGCCACTCCAACCATAGAAGCCCCTGAGGGGTTTACCCCCCCTTTTATAGGAGAGGGTCACGACATATCTTGACAGGAGGGGGAAAAAGGTTATAGATTGTCCATAGCAGGCCATAAGGGGGAAGGAGCCATGGAGAAGAAGGACAAAAACCTGATGGTTCGCATCTCTAAGGAGACCCATACAGTTCTCAAGGAGAAAGTAGCCGCGGAGGGGACCACCATGAGCGAAGTGGTCCGCTACTGCATCGATCTATTCCTCAAAGGGAAAATCCGGCCGCCCAAATAGCCGGACAACACTCAGAAGGGGTCGGCTTCCAAACCTGGGATGGCCGGTTCGGGCTTTGTGTCCTGGAGATCGTATGGAGCCCAGGTCGAAATTCTGGATAGAGCAAGATGGCCAATTGGTGCTCAGCGACTGGCGGGTGGATCTCTTGGAGGCTATCGAGGAGACAGGATCCTTAAGCGGCGCCGCTGAGCGGTTAGGCGTGCATTACCGTCGAGCCTGGGGTAAGATCAAAGAGATGGAAGAGAGACTGGGGGTGAGACTGATAGTGACCCAAAGCGGAGGGGTGGGCGGCGGGGGAGCAGAACTCACCCCCCAGGCTAAGGGATATATCCGCCAATATCGAAAGTTCAGATCAGGCCTCAAAGAGATGGTTGACCGCAGGTTCCGGGAAGCCTTTGAGGAATAATCCAAGTCGAACCCTTGTTTTTTTGAAGGCGTTATGATAGAATTGTCTTAACGATTATGCGGATAGGAGACCTAGAGTTCAACAGGCGAGAACTAGCGGGCTCCATGGGGGATTGGGGCACCCTCCTCCCCCTGGTCATCGGCTATATAGCGGTTAACAAGATGGACCCCGCAGGCCTCTTGGTGATGATGGGGCTGACTAACATCGCCCTGGGCCTCATCTATAGGCTCCCCATGCCCCTGGAGCCGAAGAAGGTGATCGCTGTGGTGGCCATATCCCAAAGATGGCCAGCCTCGCGCATCTACGCCTCAGCCATCGGCTTAGGGCTAACCTGGCTCTTCTTGATCTTCACCGGCCTAGCCGATCGAATCTTCAAAATCACCCCCAAGAGCGTGACCCGGGGCATCCAGTTAGCCCTAGGGGTAAAACTAGGCCTCACCGGGTTGGGGATGGTGCGAGAGACCTGGTGGCTGGGCCTAATAGCCATCGTCATCATCCTGCTCTTGAGAGATAACCCCAAGGCCCCAGCGGCCCTGGTGCTTGTGGCCTCGGGGCTAGCCATTGTGGCCTGGCAAGGGAAACTCTCAGGCGCCCTGAGAATAGGTTTCAGCCTTCCCCCTTTCATCATCCCCCCTTGGGGCGAGATATGGCCAGCCATGGTACAAGCGGGCTTCGCTCAGATACCGCTTTCTATCACCAACGCCGTGATCGCCACCGCGGCTCTCATCGGCGATTACTTCCCCCAAAGAAGAGTTCCCGAGAGGCGTCTGATGCTCAACATGGGGTTCATAAATCTGGTCAGCCCCCTTTTCGGCGGGATGCCCATGTGTCATGGAGCGGGTGGATTAGCCGGCCAATACTACTTTGGAGGTCGAACGGGGGGCACAAGCATCATCGAGGGGCTGATAGAGACTGGCTTAGGCCTCTTCTTCGCTGGTTCGATAGCCACCCTCTTCGCCCTCTTCCCCCTGCCCATCGTAGGAGCCATGATGGTAATGGTGGGGCTGGAGTTGGCCAAGTTCGTCACTGATATCCAAGATCGAGTTGATCTCCCCGATCTAGTGGTCACGGCTTTCTTCTCGGTCTTGAGCAACATGGCCGTGGGGTTCCTAGCCGGGGTAGCCATCCACTACTTACTCCAGCGATACATCCCAGAGGAACATCCCCTAAGAGAGAGGCTTCCATGGAAGAGATAGTTGCGGGCTTGCAACAAGCGGTGCGCCTCCTCCTCTCTCTGGACTCAGAAATCCTGGGTATAGCCTCTCTCTCCCTACAGGTATCGGGCCTGGCCCTTCTTTTCAGTACCATCCTAGGCATCCCCCTGGGTGCTTGGCTGGGCTTGGGCCGCTTTTGGGGACGGAGGCTAGCCGTGGCTTTCGTCTATACGGGAATGGGGTTTCCCCCCGTGGTAGTCGGTCTCTTCGTCTATCTCTTGCTCTCGCGCAGCGGCCCCCTGGGAGGGTTGGGATGGCTATTCACTCCCACCGCTATGGTCCTGGCCCAAGTGATTATATCTTTGCCTCTGGTAGCCGGCTTCACCATGGCCGCCGTTATGGGAGTAGACCCCGAACTGAGACCTCAACTGGTCAGCCTCGGCGCCACCCAAAGACAGGCTACCTGGGCTCTTCTCCGGGAGGCCAGGCTGGGCGTCTTGGTGGCTATCATAGCCGGGTTCGGGAGCATCATCTCCGAAGTAGGCGCGGTGATGATGGTGGGCGGTAACATAGAGAGACATACTCGAGTCCTCACCACAGCCATCGTCCTGGAGACGCAAAAGGGGGACTTCGATCTAGCCATAGCCCTGGGTTTCATCCTCTTGAGCATCGCTTTCCTCATCAACCTCCTCATGCTCCGCCTCCAGAGGGGGGCTTTCAGATGAACGTATTCCAAATAGAAGGGCTGACCAAGGTCTATGGGTCTCGGGAAGTCTTGAGAGTGAGTAGTCTGGAGGTGAAGAGGAACGAGATCCTAGGCATCATGGGCCCCTCAGGCTCCGGCAAGAGCACGCTGCTCCGCCTCCTGAACTTCCTGGAACCCCCCACCGAAGGCACCATCCGCTTCCTGGGGAAAGCGATCCCAGGCAACGGCAGCCCACCTCTAGACCTGCGACGCAAGATAACCATGGTCTTCCAAAGGCCTGTCCTTTTGAGCGGGACGGTGCGAGAGAATGTGGCCTATGGGCTGAGGCTGCGCGGGGGAAAGGGAACGGACGGCCGCGTGGAGGAGATCCTCCATTGGGTGGGGCTGGAAGCGTTAGCCTCTGCTCCTGCGCAGACCTTATCTGGAGGAGAACGGCAACGGGTGGCCCTGGCTCGGGCTATGGTGATCGAGCCGGAGGTCCTGCTCCTCGATGAGCCCACGGCCAACCTAGACCCCTACAACGTGAGCCTCATGGAGGAGATCATCGCCAGCATAAAAGAGCAGCGGGGCACGACGATAGTCCTAGTAACCCATAACGTCTTCCAGGCTCGCCGCCTCTCTGACCGGGTGGCCTTCATCCTGGGAGGACGGATCATCGAGGTGGGGAAGACGGAGAAGGTATTCACCGAGCCTCAGGATTCTCGTACCGCCGCCTTTGTCCGAGGGGAGATGGTATATTAGTCAGCCTGGCTACAATTTGGGCGTTTACCCATATCAAAAAAGGGGGCGCTTCACGAAAAACATACTCTGCTTGCCATCTAAACGTCTGGCTACATCAAACACAAAAGAGATCACTTCATGAAGAAGTACACTCTGCTCGCCATCCTAACCCTGCTCGCCATGCTCGTGGGAGGCTGTGCCCAAGAGCCGCAGGTTCTCACCCTGGCCACGACCACCAGTACCGAGAACTCTGGCCTCTTGGCCTACATCCTCCCCGATTTCGAGAAGAGATACAACGCCCGGGTAGATGTGGTGGCCGTGGGCACGGGCCAGGCTTTGGAGATAGGCTCTCACGGCGACGCCGACGTGGTCTTAGTCCACGCTCGCTCCAAAGAGGACGCCTTCATGGAGGCCGGCCACGGGCTCCTGCGGAAGGACGTGATGTACAACGACTTCGTCATCATCGGCCCTCCTGAAGACCCAGCCGGTATCTCCGGCTTGGCCGATGCGGCTTCTGCCTTCACGAAAATCGCGAAGGCAGAATCTACCTTCATCTCCCGGGGCGACGAGTCGGGTACCCATACCAAAGAGTTAGAGATCTGGGAAAAAGCGGGTATCGAGCCCACCGGGGATTGGTATATCTCCGCTGGGGCGACTATGGGCGCGGTCTTAACTATGGCTCAAGAGAAAATAGCCTATACCCTCACTGATAGGGGGACATATCTGGCCCGCACCCTGGAAGATGTAGACCTCCCCATCCTCGTGGAGGGAGACCCCATCCTCTTCAACCCCTATGGGGTAATGGTGGTGAACCCCGAGGAACATCCCGGGGTCAACAGTGAGTTGGCCAAAGTGTTCGTAGAATGGCTCACCTCGGTAGAAACCCAGGAGATGATCGGCCGGTTCGGGGTGAAGGAGTTCGGCCAGCCCCTATTTGTCCCCGACTCCGAGGAGTGGCGCGAGACCCAGGGCGAATAATCATCAATCTAAGAAGCAGCGGCAAAAAGCCCTCATCGCTAACAACGAGGGCTTTTCTTGTGCGAAAAACGAGGGCATCGCATTGCAAGATGCACATAGGTAGCACTTGACAAAAGTTACTTCGGTGGTATAATATATCTGGTCACACAAAGTAACTCGGCCAAGGAGAAGTCTATGGGTGATATGGTTCGTCGACAACTCAAACGGGGCGTCTTAGAGATGGCTGTATTAAAGCTACTGGCCGAGCGAGATATGTACGGATATCAGCTCGTAGCCGCTTTGGAAGAGCGGGTTGGTGAATCGTTCCAGGTAAAGGAAGGCACCCTCTACCCGGTTCTATACCGCCTAGAAGACGCCAACCTCATTGAGCCCTACTGGGAGCCGCCAGAGAGGGGTGTGCCTCGCAAATACTATAAGATAACCCCTCAGGGCACCAAGAGGTTGCAGGAATTGATTGAGGAATGGCAGAACTTCACAGCAGGCGTGAATAGACTCTTGGAGGGGAAATGAACGAAGAGGTTGAAATCTACATCCAAAAGGTATTGCGCCACATCCCGGTCTCTGGCAGGGATAGACAAAGGCTTGAAGATGATCTGAGGGCTCATCTGAGAGAAGCCCTGAAGAAGGATGACCTGCCCACTGTCCTAGCCAGAATGGGTAAGCCCCAAGAGGTCGCGGAGGAGTTCATGCGGGGAGTAAGCCTTAGGTACGCTGGCTTTTGGAAGCGACTTCTCGCCTTCATCATCGACATGGCCTTCTGTGTGCTCGTTGCCCTCCCCTCATTCGTGATAGGGCTAGTCCTGAACAATGCCGTCCCTCAGCACCCCGAAGGCCTCGACTACCTGATTGGCGCCATTCTGATCTTCCTTGTCCTCGCCTTGGCCTTGGCCGTCATGGGTACCTTTCTACTGTACTTCCCCATTCTGGAGGGACGGTATGGCCGTACCCTGGGCAAGAGGCTGCTTGGCTTGCGCGTGGTTCGGGAGAACGGCACCTCCATCGGCTTCAAAGAGGCCTTCCTACGGCGTCTCCCCTTCTACTTCGACTTCATCGCTATCGATGCCCTCTTCATCCCCTTCACGGCCAAAAAGCAGCGGGCCTTCGATCTGATAGCGGAAACATTGGTAGTCGAGGAGGTCTGATAGAAACAGCGGGGCAAATCTACCCCGAGCAACATCCCCAAAATGCCCCTGCACCAGGTGGCCAATACTACTCTTGGGATGAGGAGAAGGGGATCGGCTCCTCTAATCACCCCTCCTCCACTCCTCCTCCACTCCTCCTCCACTCCTCCTCCACTCCTCCGTCGAAGCCTGCTTCCCGTACCCCAGTGCATCGTCCAGCCACAAGGCAAAGGTGCCCAACTTGGGCGCATCACCCGCCACCATAGCCTCTTCCCCAGCGTCAACTTCCTGCGCTTCATTGAGATCCACGTCCCCTCCGTGGCAGAACCAAACTCATGAGGAGAAGGAACAGATCTCAAGGAGGGTCTTCGACAGGAAAGCGAAGATCTAAAGCCCTGTGCTACCCAAAGGTTAGAGAAATATGCTATACTTGAAATAGAGAGACCGAAGATATAGTGAGTTGGGAGGAAGAGGATGCCCCAGGCGAAAACGGTGGCCGATATCCTAACCGGGGCTAGACTCCTTTTGGCCATCTTCATCTTCCTTCTAGGACTCTTCGTAGGACGAGAGGCTTTGGGTACGGTGATGATGGTCCAACTCCTGGCCTGGACCACTGACGTTCTCGATGGGTCCTTCGCTCGACGAGACGCCTCCGGAAAGAGCACTTGGTGGGACGATAAAGACTTCCCCATCGACGCCCTTCTCGTCTTGGCTCTCTTCCTCTATCTCACCGTTAGCGGTTTCATCGCCCCCTGGTTCTCCATCATCTACCTCTCCCTAGCCATCATCCTTCTTCTCCGCTTCCGCTCTCAACAGGTAGCCATGTCGTTCATGGCCCCTATACTGGCCCTCACTCTCTATCTGGCCCTGCGTGAGGTCCCCATCTGGGGCTTGACCACCATAGCCTGGTGTGTGATGGCCTTGGTCACCGGCTGGCCCCGTTTCGTCTATGTGGTAGAGAGTTTCATAGAGGGGATGAGGGCCCTCCATCCCCAGGAGGGTGAAGAAGAATCCGCCAATAACGCCATCTAAAGCCGCAGCCCGTTCCTCAGGCCTCCAGCCAACTAACGAGGCACTCTTGAGAGCTCAAGGTTGTCTTGCGACTTTTCGTCTAAACGAAAAGGTTTTCGTGCCTAGACGGTGCCACTCTGAGACTAAAGGTCGATGAAGATCCGAAAGACCCTTTCGGTGATGAGAAAGGAGACTTGGCATATCATCCGCGACCGACGGACCTTCTTCCTGGTCACCATCTCGCCGGTCTTTCTCCTCATCACCTTCGCCTACGCCCTCTCTGTCAAGATAGAAGATGTACCCCTGGCGGTGATGGACTTCGACGGGACCTCCCTCTCCCGCCGATATGTGAACGAGTTGACCAACGGAAAGGATTTCCATCTCCGCTTCTACGCTTCGAACTATGATGAGATAGAGAGACTACTCCTCCAGGGGGATGTGAGAGCCGCGGTGATCATACCGCCCCGCTTCATGGAGGACGCTTTGGGGCTTAGGGAGGCCCAACTCCAGATCGTCGTCGATGGCACAGAGCCCAACACGGGGAACTTCGCCCTGTCCCATATCGCCTCCTTCACCCACCATTTCGCTACCCGAATCCTAGAAGGATCTCTCCAGAAGGCGGCTCTGGCTACAGAGAATCTGGCCCCCATCGACCTAAGGGTTAGAACCTGGTACAACCCCAGCCTCAAGTCTGAAGTAGGGATGGTCCCCGCGCTCATCGCTCTGGTCCTCACCCTCCCCGCCCTATCCGTCTCCCTAGCCGTTGCCCGAGAGAAAGAGCAGGGCACCTTTGAGCAACTCATCGCCACCCCCGTCAGCCGCTGGGAACTATTAGTGGGGAAACTGGCACCCTATATAGCCAGTGGCCTCCTGGATGTGGTGCTCTGCGCCCTGGTGGGGGTCTTCTGGTTCGGTGTGCCCTTCCGGGGGAATTTCCTCTTCTACCTCCTCCTGGCCGCCGATTTCTTCTTCGCTAGCCTGAGCATGGGGCTTCTCATCTCCACCTTCGTCAATAGCCAACAGGTGGCCATGATCGCCTCCTGCCTCATCTTCCTCTTCCCTGGCTTCTTCATGTCCGGTATCTTCTTCCCCATCTCCAGCATGCCTCCGGAGATGAAATTGGAGGCCTATACCCTCCCCACCACCCATTTCGTGATTATCAACCGCGGCCTTTTCGTGAAGGGGCTGGGGCTAGGGGGGCTCTGGCCCTATGCCCTGGTCCTATTCTTTACAGGGCTCTTGGTCCTGGGGCTCACGACCCTATTCTTTAGGAAGCGATTATAGATGCTAGCCAGGATTCTGAACGTCGTAAGGAAGGAGTTGATACAGCTGCGCCGGGATAGGCTCCTCGCTCCCTTCATCGTCCTGGGGCCGGTGATGGAGTTGATAGCCGTCGCCTATTCCACCTCCCAGCCTATCGAACATATCCCCACCGCCATCGTCGACCTGGATCAGAGCCAGGAGAGTCGGGCTCTAATAGTGGCTCTTGAGAACTCCGGCACCTTCGAACCCTCTCATCACCTTTATGACCAAAAGCAGGTGGAGGCCATTATAGATAGCGGGAGCGCTCCAGTGACTGTGGTCATCCCCCAGGGCTTCGCCGCCCAACTGGCCTCTCCAAAGCAACCCCAACTCCAGGTGATCTTGGATGGTTCCGAGCCCAGCGTGGCTCAAGCAGCCCAACTAACCGCTCAAGGAGTGGTGGCTACCTATGGTCAGCGGATGATGAGGAAAGGGGGCGCTCTAAAAGGAGCCATCGAACCCAGAGCCAGGGTTTGGTTCAACGAGGACCTTAGCGAAGCCAACTACACCGTCCCCGCGGAATTGGCCTTCATGCTCTATATGGTGGCTCTGATGGTCGCCTCCTTGGGAATAGCCAGGGAGCGGGAACTGGGCACCCTGGAGCAACTACTGGTCAGCCCCTTGCGGCCCATAGAACTGATCATCGGCAAGGCCATCCCGGCGGTGGTCATCTCCTACCTCGACTTCCTCCTCATGTTGGCCATCACCCTCTTTGGCTTTCATGTGCCCCTTCGGGGCTCCCTACCCCTTCTTTTGACCATCTCCCTCTTCTATATCTTCGTGGAGTTGGGTTGGGGTATCATGGTCTCCACCATCTCCAGCACGCAACAACAGGCGCTGCTTTTGGTCTTCATCCTGGCCATGACGGAGATGATCTTCTCCGGCTACGCCGTCCCCATAGAGAGCATGCCTCGAGTCTTACAGTTGCTTTCTAACCTGGTAAGCATCAAGCATTTCCTCATCATCTTCCGGGGGATCCTCCTGAAGGGGGCCGGGCTCGGGGCCTTCATCCCGGAGATCGTGGCCATAACCATCATAGGGGTGGTGGTGGTGAGCCTCACCCTCTGGGTCTTCAAGAAGAGACTTGACTGACCTTGACAAAGGAGGGAAAAAGGAATATAATGAGTGAGTGTTCACTCATTAGGGGGGTGACAAATGGCCGGTAGAGAGGACCGCAAAGAGAGGCTGACCAAGATGAGGTCGGCCCAGATTCTGGACGCGGCGCTCAAGGTCTTCGCTAAGAAGGGCTTTCGTGGGGCTACCATCAGGGAGATCGCCTCTGAGGCTGGGGTGGCGGAAGGGACTATCTACAACTATTTCCAGAGCAAAGAGGATCTATTGCTTAGCCTTCCCAGACTGATAAGCGAAACCTCGCTACTGCCAGCCCTGAGTCAGATGGCGACCACTCCTATAACCTCTGGGGAAGAGAAAGAGGAACTCTTGACCCTCGTTTTAGATAACGCGTTTCAAACGCTTCAAAGTAACGTGGATTTCATCAAGGTGCTCTTCTCTACCCTACCCACTATGGATGAAGAGACCTTGGAAGAGTATCTGCGCCGAATCCTCCTCTATTTTGTCCAGGCTCTTGAGGAGTTCCTCCAATCCCGCATCGCTCAGGGGGTCTACCGACCGATGGATACCGCGGTGGTGGCTCGAGCCTTTATGGGCATGATAATAATATTTATACTGACCCAGGAAGTCCTGCCCGGCAAGCGGGTATTCGCCCCTGTTGACTACGAGGTGATAGGGCGGGAAATCGTGCAACTTTTCCTCCACGGTGTCCTCGCCAAACCTGGACAAGGGGAGGTAGCATGAACAGCCGTATCATCCCCATCATGCGCAAGGAGTTCATCCATATCCGTCGCGACCCTCGCACCCTGACCTTCATGTTCCTCATCCCCGTCATCCAGTTGGTGCTTATGGGCTATGCGGCCACCACTGACATAGAACACCTCTCCACCGCCGTTTTGGATTACGATCGCACACCAGCCAGCAGGGAACTAATAGACGCCTATCGCGCTTCAAATTATTTCGATATCGATTACTATATCGACGATGAGGAAGAACTAGCCCGTCTGGTAGATGGGGGACAGATAAGAGCGGGGATGATAATCCCAGCCGGCTATAGCCAAAGCCTAGATAGGACCCACCAAGCAAAGGTGGCCTTCGTCATCGACGGCTCAGACCCCAACGTAGCCAGGACCGTCTTCTCGGCTGCCCAAGGGGTGGGCCAAGCCCAGTCGGTGGAGCTGATAGGGGAGATCCTGGGGATAGACCCCGAGGAACAACCAGGCATCGAGGTACGCCCCCGGGTCTGGTACAACCCCGAGATGCGGAGCGCCAACTTCATGATCCCCGGCATCATCGGCACCATCTTGCAACTCCTCACCACCTACCTCACCAGTGTGGCCATCGTCCGCGAGCGGGAGCAGGGGACGATAGAGCAACTCATCGTCACCCCCATAAGGTCCTTCGAACTGGTGTTGGGGAAAGTCATACCCTACGTTGGGATCGCCTTCTTCGACCTCTCCGAGGTTCTCGTCGTGGGCGTCTTCTGGTTCGGCATGCCTATTCGTGGCAGCGTCCCTCTGCTTCTCGCTCTGGCCCTCCTCTCCCTCCTCACCTCCCTGGGGCTGGGGCTCCTCATCTCCACCGTGGCCCATAGCCAGATGGAGGCCATGCTACTCACCTTTCTCATCCTCATGCCCTTCATCTTCCTCTCCGGCTTCTTCTTCCCCGTCGAAGCCATGCCCAAAGCGCTACAACTCATAAGTTACATCATCCCTCTCCGATACCTGCTGATTATCGTGCGAGGGATTATCCTAAAAGGTGTGGGCTTGAGGCTCCTCACCGAGCAGGTGATAGCCATCACCATATTCGGCGCTGTCATCCTGACGTTAGCATCCTTGCGGTTCCGAAAGAGTCTGGAGTGATAATGGCTATCATCGAAACCGAGAACCTGACCAAGAGGTTCAAGAACGTCACCGCGGTCGATAGGTTGAATCTCAAGATCGAGAGAGGCGAGATCTTCGGCCTGGTAGGGCCCGACGGAGCGGGGAAGACGACTACCATCCGGCTCCTCTCGGCCATAATGAACCCCACCGAGGGCAAGGCCACCGTGGCCGGCTACGACACGGTGAAAGAGGCGGAGGAGATAAAGAAAGTGATCGGCTACATGCCCCAGAGGTTCAGCCTCTACGGCGACCTTTCAGTGATGGAGAACCTCCACTTCTTCGCAGATGTCTTCGAGGTACGAGGGGCGGAGAGGGAAGAGAGGATAAGAACCCTCCTCCACTTCTCCCGCCTGGAGGAGTTCCAAACGAGACGAGCGGACCACCTCTCGGGAGGGATGCAGAAGAAACTGGCTCTAGCCTGTACCTTGGTCCACAAACCCCAGATACTCTTCTTAGACGAACCGACCACGGGGGTGGACCCCATCTCTCGGCGAGAGTTCTGGGATATCCTCTCCAACCTCCACCTAGAGGGGGTGACCCTCCTGGTAAGCACGCCTTACATGGATGAGGCGGAGCGCTGCTCTCGGGTGGGACTGATCTTCGAGGGCAAGATGATAGTCTGTGACCAGCCAGAGAAGGTAAAGGGGCTAGTACAGGGAGAGGTGATCGAACTCCGCCCCCAACCTTTATCCAAAGCGCGGGGGATCATCGAGGGCTGGGGAGGAGCGCTGGATCTCCAAGTCTACGGGGGGCTGCTTCACGTCTTCGTCGAGGACGGGGAAAAGGGTATGCAGCAACTGGAGAGCCTGCTGGCCTCTCAGGGGGTCACCGTGGAAGGGTTGCGCCAGATCAGGCCCCGCATGGAGGAGGCTTTCGTCTCTCTGATCCGAGAGCGCCTAGAGGAGAGGCGAACTTGATGAAAGCCATCGATGCCTGGAAAGAGCGGGCCAGACAACTCAAAACGGAGACCTACACCCTCTACCTGGCCTACAGAGATCCTAGAACACCCTGGTACGCCCGATTTTTCGCCGCCCTCGTGGTGGGGTACGCATTCAGCCCTATCGACCTGATTCCGGACCCCATCCCTGTCCTGGGCTATCTGGACGACCTGATCCTGGTTCCTCTAGGGGCTGCACTTGCGCTTAAAGTGATCCCTCCTGAGGTCCTTGCCGAGAGTCGGGAAAGGGCCAGGGAGGTGATGAGCACGGGCAAACCAACGAACTGGGCTGCCGCCGCCGTCATCATCGCCATCTGGCTCCTCCTGGCGGCGATGGCCGTTGTCCTTATTGTAAGGACGTTTGGAGATTGACCTTGCACCTTTTGCGCTTTACATATCGCGTAAAACGTAATGTGTAATGCGTGACGGGGCCTTTAAACTATGAACGAATACGCTGTCGATGTTGTCAACCTGACCAAGAAGTTCGACGATTTCACGGCCGTGGATCATATCGACTTCACCATCGAGAGGGGTGAGATCTTCGGCTTCCTGGGCCCCAACGGCGCGGGCAAGACTACCACCATCCGTATGCTTCTAGGCCTCCTCCGACCCACGGAGGGAGAAGCGACGGTCTTGGGTTACGACATCGTCGCTCAGTCGGAGGAGATCAGGAAGAGGATCGGCTACATGTCCCAAAGGTTCACCCTCTACCAAGATCTGACCGTCTCCGAGAACCTCGATTTCTACGGCCGAACCTATGGGGTCAGAGGGAAGGAACTAGCGGAGAGGAAGGAGTTCGTGGTAGATATGGCAGGGCTGAAGGGGCACGAGAAGGAACTGGCTAAGAACCTAGCAGGCGGCTGGAAGCAGAGGTTGGCTCTGGGCACGGCCATCCTCCATGAGCCGGAGATGCTCTTCTTGGACGAGCCCACGGCAGGGGTGGACCCCATCTCCCGCCAGGCCTTCTGGAACTTCCTCTACCGCCTAGCCGAGGGGGGAACCACCATCTTCGTCACCACTCACTATATGGATGAAGCGGAACATTGCCACAACTTGGCCTTCATTCACCATGGCCGGATCATCGCCCAGGGGACCCCCCAGAGCATCAAAGAGAAGCATATGAGAGGGGAAGTCCTGGAGATAGAGTGCCAGCGGGCGGACGTGGCCTTGGCTGCCCTGCGGGAACTATCCCTCTTCGAGGAGGTAGCCCTCTACGGTTCCCTGATCCATGTGGTGGCCCAGGGCGCAGAGGGGTATAAGCCCTTGATCGAGGAGACCCTGTGTCAAAAGGGGGCTGACCTCCGAAGCATGGACCTCATCGCTCCCTCCTTGGAAGATGTCTTCATCTCCAGTATTAAGGAGCAATCTAACTTGCGAGGAGATGTGCTATGAAAGGTAGAGTCTGGATCGTTATCCTAATCCTGCTCTTGGCGGGAATAGGAGGCGGTTGGTGGTACCTCACCTCTCACCCCGAGATCAGATTCTTGGCCCATCTGGGCCTAGAGATGGGGAGGCCGCTGGGAGAGGTCATCGCCGCCTCGGGGATCATCGAGGCCCAAGAGGTATCGATCACCGCTGAGATTGGCGGGCGGATCACAAACCTCCGGGTCGATGAGGGAGACCAGGTGGAAGAAGGCGATCTACTCATAGAACTGGACGTCGATCTCCTCGCTGCCCAGATAAAGCAGGCCCAAGCCGCTCTCCGCCTGGCCCAGGCCAACCTGGCTAAGATAGAGGCTGGAGCCAAGAAAGAGGATATCCGCCAAGCCGAGGCTCTGCTGGAGCAAGCGATAGCGGCCCGCGAGGGAGCATATCAAGCCTGGCTGGACGCTCAAGCCCTGCGAGATGACCCCCAGGAACTCTCCCTAGAGATCGAGGCCGCAAAGACCGCCCTGGCCGTAGCCGAAGAGGGGGTCACCCAAGCCAGGGCCAACCTGAAAGCCACCCGCACCCAAGAGAACTCCTTGGCCCGCACCTACGACGTATTAAGGGAAGGGTTCGATATCGCCATCACCATACCCGGCGGGGGGACGGTAGAAAGGCATATCGAGGCTAGCCCGGCCATCATCAACCAAACCCTCAGAGAGTGGAACCTATGGAGTCAAGAGACCTGGATCGCTTGGTCAGCCCTCTACCAGGCCCTAGCGGCTCGGGACGGGGCAGAGCGAAGGTTAGAGATCCTGATGGAGATGAGGGATAACCCCTTGGCCGCCCAGGCGCAGTTAGATGCGGCCCTCACCCAATACGAGATGACTCAAGCCGACGTGGCCGCGGCTCAAGCCCAACTGGACACCCTCCGCGCCGGCCCCACAGAACATCAGGTGGATATGGCTCGTGCCCATCTGCAAGAGGCGGAGGCGAGCCTGAAGGCTTTGGAAGTGCAGTTGGAGAAGATGAGCCTTAAGGCACCTCGGGCTGGCCTCATCTTAGAACGGATGGTGAACGAGGGGGAGATCGCGGCCCCAGGCTCCCCTCTCCTCAGGGTGGCCGATTTAGATACCGTTACCCTGATGGTATACGTTCCTGAGCCCCAGATCGGCCGTGTCAAAGTAGGCCAGGAGGCCCAGGTGGAGGTCGATTCCTACCCCGGCCAAAGTTTCGCTGGTCGAGTGGTCTTCATCGCCCCCGAAGCGGAGTTCACCCCCCAGAGCGTCCAAACGAAGGAAGAGAGGGCCACGCTGGTATTCGGGGTGAAGGTAGAGATCCCCAACCCGGATCATCGGCTCAAGCCAGGGATGCTCGCCGATGCTCTAATAGAGGCGGGATAGGAGCAAGTGAAGAGGAGATCTAATCATGTTTAACCTTGTGCCCTTGCCAGAAGAGCCG
>DAOULQ010000132.1:0-5701 GCA_034419095.1 Anaerolineae bacterium
CCATCCTCTCCACCCTCTCTGTCGATGACTTCCAAATGGCCGTAGCCCACGGTGATGTGGAACTCTTGAGCGAGGTGCCGGGCATCGGCAAACGAATCGCGGAGAGGGTCATCCTCTATTTGAAGGATAAGATAGCCGTGGAGCGGCTGGTGCCTCTTCTCCCTATCAGCACTGAGGATGCCGAGGTGGTGGAGGCTCTAACCGCTTTAGGTTACAGCCTCTCCGAGGCTAGAGAGGCGGTGAGTTCCCTCGCCGATGAGGAGATGACGATGGAGGACAAGGTGATGACCGCCCTGAGGTATCTGGGAGGGGAGTGAACTCTATCAATTATCTCAAGGAGGCCCTGCCATCAGCAGGGCCTTTTACTTACCTAGGCAAAACTCGCTGAAGATGAGTTGTAGAAGATCTTCCGTGGCTGTCTCTCCAGTGATCTCCCCCAGAGCGTTCACCGCTCCACGGAGGTCGATGGCCAAGAAATCGGCAGAGAGCCCTTCCTTGCGGGCTCCTTCGACATTCAGCAGGTGTTCCAAAGCCGATTGCAGGGCCTGCTTATGGCGGGGGTTGGTGACTAAGGGGGAGTCAGAGGCTACTACCTTTCCCGAAAAGATCGTATCTAGAATAGCCTCTTCCAGTTCTCTTAACCCCTCCCCCGTGAGGGCTGATACCGATAGGCATGGTGCCTGGGGGAGCAGCCCCTCGATAGAGACTACTTGTGGCAGATCGTTCTTATTGATGACCAGGAGGCTCGGCTTCCTGTTCAGGAGGTTGGCGATCTCCTGATCCTCCTCCTGGAGGGGCTCAGATCCGTCAACGACCATGAGGGTTAGGTCTGCTCTTTGTAACGCCTCACGACTCCGCTCCACCCCCAGCCTCTCCACCAGGTCTTTCCCCTCGGCGATGCCTGCCGTATCTACCAAAGATATAGGCACCCCTTGGAGGTTACAGGTCTCCTCCACCGTGTCTCTGGTGGTGCCGGGGATGGGGGCCACTATGGCCCGACTGGTCTTGAGGAGGGCGTTAAGGAGGCTGGATTTCCCTACGTTGGGGCGGCCTACGATGGCCACCCGCACCCCTTGACGGTAGATGATCCCCTGATCGGCGTTGGCCAGAAGAGCCTCTATCTTTTCCTGCGCCCGCTTGAGCGGTTCCGAGATATCCTGTTCCGGTATCTCATCCTCCGCGAAGTCGATGGTGGCCTCCAGATAGGCGAGAACCTCGACCAATTCCGCCCGCACCCGTCGGATCTCCTCAGACAGCCATCCTCCCAATTGGGTTACCGCCACTCGCAGGCCAGCCTCCGTCTTGGCGCGCACGATATCCAAGACCGCCTCCGCTTGAGCCAGGTCTATGCGGCCCAAGAGGAAGGCTCGCGAGGTCATCTCCCCTGGGTGGGCCAGTCGGGCTCCATACCGTAAGACTAGTTCCAGGACACGGCGCAGAGGCACGATGCCTCCGTGGCAGTTGATCTCCACCACATCCTGACGGGTGTAGGAGTGAGGGGCCTTCATATAGGAGACTAGGACCTCGTCAATCTCCTCTTCGGTATGGGGATCGATGATATGGCCATAGTGGAGCCGGTAAGATTCAAGTCCCTCTCCCTTGGCTCGGTGGAAGATCTTTTTGAGGACGGCTACCGAACGTGGCCCGCTCATCCTCACGATGCCTATCCCCCCCTCGCCTAGAGGGGTGGAGATGGCGGCGATGGTATCGTCTAGACTATACATACCTTGGCCTTCTCAAAAGAAGTTCTATGAGAAATTATATCAGCGATGGGGAGGGAGAACAATTTGTCGAAGGTTTCCCCGGTAGCCCCCGACGGTTGAGGATGAGGGGTGTCAACCGAGAGGCTCTTTCATGTTCGACAAACGAGTCAAACAGTGTCATAATTGTATTAGCGAATCGGTAGAATCTAGGCGATACAGGTAGCAGCCCCTACAGTGCTAAGATGTGATAGCCGGTTGATTTCAAGGGGGTTAGGAAGGGAGAGAAGAGATGGCTGAACTGACACCGAAAAGGTCCCCAGTGTCAGACAAGGCTCTCTTCTGGCGAGAGTTCTTCATACTGCTGGTGGCCGGTGTTTTAGGGGGCCTGGCTATTCTTCCCTATACTTTCGCCCTCTTCGGTGGACTTCCAGAGGAGATGCCTATACCCTTCCCCCTGCTCCTGCTGCTCCAAATTATATCGTTAGGGTTACAGTTGGCCTTGGCCATCGGGGTGGGGTTGTTCTGTGCGCGAAGGGTGGGGCTGGGGGCTCCTATCCTGGAAGGCTGGCTGCGAGGGGAGGAGGTAGGAGATCGGGGGAGAGCCATTCTCATCCCTTCCGTGCTGATGGGGCTGGGAGCGGGGCTCCTCATCATTATCCTGGAGATGGTTATATTTGCGCCCCATCTTCCCGCTGCTTCCCAGGAGGTGGAGCAGCCCTCTTCTTGGCAGGGCTTATTGGCCTCCTTCTACGGCAGGATCGATGAGGAGATACTCCTCCGGCTCTTTATGGTTAGCCTTCTGGCTTGGCTCCTCTCTCGGGTGTGGAAGGGTAGAGAAGGCAAACCCACAGCCGGGGGGATGTGGCTGGTCATCATCGCGGCCAGTGTACTCTTTGGCTTGGGCCATCTGCCAGCCACGGCACAACTGGCCTCTTTGACACCTCTCATTGTAACTCGGGCCATCGTTCTCAACGGGGTCGCCGGGCTGGCCTTCGGCTACCTCTACTGGAAACGGGGGTTGGAGTCGGCTATGCTGGCCCATTTCTCCACCGATATATTGCTCCATGTCATATTAGTGATGTTATTACCCTTGGCAACCTGGTAGGGAAATAGGGCGATGATCCATAGTTGGCAAGTAGGAGAAGGGGTATGACCCACAAGATGCTCGAAGTGCGCAACATGGTTAAGCGCTACAACGGTTTCACCGCCGTGGATGATCTCTCCTTCGAGGTCTACCAGGAGGAGGTCTTCGGACTGCTGGGGCCCAACGGGGCCGGCAAAACGACCGCTATCCGCACCATTATGGATATCTTCAGGCCCGACGAGGGCACGGTACAGGTCCTGGGACAATCACCAGGGACGGCCAGGGAGCGCATCGGCTACTTGCCCGAGGAACGGGGCCTCTATCGCGACCTCAAGGTGCTCGAGGTGTTGGCCTACTTGGCTGCGTTGAAGGGAGTACCTCGCTCCGAGGCTCGCCTCCGCGCCTTGGCTTGGCTGGAGCGGGTCGAGTTGGCTAACTGGGCAGACCGCAAGGTCAAGGACCTCAGCCGGGGGATGCAGCAGAAACTCCAATTCGTGGCCAGCCTGGTCCACGACCCGGAACTTCTCGTCCTCGATGAGCCCTTCATGGGGTTAGATCCGGTCAACGTGGAACTGGTCAAGGGGCTGATCCGAGAGGCGCAGGAGGAGGGCAAGACAGTGGTGTTGAGCACCCACCAGATGAACCTGGTGGAGGCCCTGTGTGATCGCATCCTGCTCATCAATCACGGGCGGGCGGTGCTCTACGGCCCGCTAGACGAGATCAAACGCCGCCACGCCCCCCACGCTGTGCGGTTGCGCACTCCCGTCGCCTTCGATGTGCTGCCCGGGGTGACGCAGGTTGAGCAGCGTGACGATACTTTCACCCTTACTTTGGAGGGGATCACGCCCCAGGAACTGCTGCGGACTCTGGTGGAGAGGAAAATACCCGTGGAGGCCTTTGAGGTGGCTACCGCGCCCCTGGAGGAGATCTTCATCGCCGTGGTGAGGAAGGGGAGGGATGCGTAAGATAGGGGTTATCGCTTGCCACGAGTATCTGGTCAATGTTCGCCGCATTGGCTTCATCATCATGACCGCACTGGTGCCGCTTTTAGGCGCGCTGGGCTTGCTAATTGCAGCCTTCTTCGGCGGGCAGGCGGCCGCTTTCTTCGAGCGCCAATTTGCCCCCGAACCGAAGGAGATCGGGGTAGTAGATCATATGGGCCTTTTCACCCCCGTCCTTCCCGCCTATCAGGAGCGCTATCACCTCTTCGTCGATGAGGAGTCGGGACGTGTGGCTCTGGAGTCCGACGAGATCACCACTCTGCTGGTTATCCCCGAGGATTACATCCAGAGTGGCCAGGTGATGATCTTCAGCAAGGGTAGCGGTTTCACGGCGGCGGTGATGGAGGATTCGGCCTCAGTGCGGGGGTTCTTTGTGGACCACCTGTTGCGGGATGAGGTGGATCCGGTCCTGCGGAAGCGGCTGGCCGACCCCATCGAGCCTGTGGTGGTTAGCCTGGAGGGCGAAGGCGAGCCTAGAGGGGGGCCGCTGAGCACCGGCCTTAATATAATGGTGCCCTACTTCCTGGGTGTGCTGCTTATTATGACCATCTTCGTCTCCTCGGGCTACCTGCTGCGGGGCGTGGCCGAGGAAAAGACGAGCCGGGTCATCGAAATCGTCCTCTCTTCAGTTACGGCGCAGGAGTTGCTGGCGGGGAAGGTGCTGGGCCTGGGGGCGTTGGGGCTGACCCAGGTGGTAATCTGGCTGGTTTCGGCCTTTGGGCTGAGCGGCGGGGCAGTGAGCCTGCTGGGTGTAGCCTTGCCTCTGCTCACTCGGCCTGAGGTCTTCGTCCTGGGCCTGGTCTATTACCTCTTGGGCTTCCTGGTCTACGCCGTGCTGATGGGGGCGGTGGGGGCACTGGGCACCACCATGCAGGAGTCGCAGCAATTGGCGGGCATCTTCTCCCTGATGGCCGCCATCCCGCTGATGCTGGGCGGTTTCATGTTCTCCAACCCGAATATGCCCCTGCTGCGGGTACTCTCTTGGTTCCCCCTGACCGCAGCGACGGTCATGATGCTGCGTCTTCCCATGGCCGAGGTGCCGGCGGTGGACATCGTGGGCAGCATCGTGGTGCTTATCATCGCCATCCCGGTTTTGTTGTGGGCAGGGGGCAAGGTGTTCCGCATGGGACTTTTGATGTATGGCAAGCGACCCAGTCTGGCACAGGTGGTGCGGGCGCTGCGAGAGGCGTAAAGAATATCGACTAGATGGGGGTAACGAAGATGTCAGAACCCAAACCATTGGATGACAGGGCTCTTCTGCGCCCCCCTTTTCGGAGTGGATAGGCCTCGCTGCGCTGTTGAACCTCCATGGCGATGGGGTCATAGCCTTCTTTTTGCCCCCCATCTGTGCGTTTTTCTTCCTCGTCTCTTTACCATCTATGGCCTATGCGGAGCCTATGCTTCTCTCCCTGGAATCTCGTGAAAGAGCAAAACTTGCTCCCCAGGGAGCAATTTTGTATAATTATATATATTTATTAGTAACTCATTTGGGCGGTAGGACTTAAGAGTGGAGAGGGGTGTGCTGTCGGAGAAGGTGAAGGTACTGGTGATCGACGATGATAGATCTGTCTGTAAGGTCGTGGCTGACGTGCTGCTTACCGAGGATATCGAGGTCCTTGAGGCTTACGATGGAGCCGAGGGTCTCATTTTGGCCCAGCGAGAGAGGCCGGATCTTATCATCTTGGATGTGATGATGCCTGTGATGAGCGGCTATGAGGTGTGTCGTTCCTTGAGAGGGAGTTTCCTCACCACTAATATCCCGGTAATAATGCTCACCGCCTTGGGGGATCCGATGGAGAAAGTGAAGGGCATGGCTGAGGGCGCTGACGATTACCTGACCAAGCCCTTCCACTCCCACGAATTGAGGTCTCGGGTGGTAACCCACCTCCGAAGGAGCGAGCGCGATATCCAGA
>DAOULQ010000133.1:0-1710 GCA_034419095.1 Anaerolineae bacterium
CCCTCAGCCTATTTCATGAAGTCGCCTCCCGTGCAGTTCACCGATGACGAAGCGCGAAGGAAGTTGGAGGAGTTCATCGCTGGATAGAAAGAGCAACACCATACGCCTGGCCCTAAAGACCCCCTTCCTGACGAGACTTTCCCGTTACGTTGAGAAGGGGGCATATCTAGTAATTTATGGGCCCTTTCTGGGACTCGTCATCCTGGCCCAACGTCTGCCCCTGAAGGTGGCTTATGGAATAGCCTCCCTGGTGGGTGACCTGCTATTCTTCCTCTGGCGTCGGGGAAGGGCTAACGCTATAGACAACATGCGGCACGTCCTGGGCCCCGGGGTTACAGATCTGGAGGTGTGCCGGACAGCGCAGCGCTCCTTTCGTAACTACATGAAAGTCCTAGTCGACTTCGTGCGGCTCCCGCGGACAAGTGATGAGGAGGTGGAGAGCCGTGTCCAAGGTGAGGGGTGGGAGCATCTAGAGCGTGCCCTTGAAGGGGGCAAGGGCGCACTCTTGGTGGGGACTCACTTGGGCAGTTGGGATCTGGCAGGGTTGGCTCTGGCGGCACGGGGGCACGAGTTGTACGTGGTAGCCGAGAGGCTAAGGCCCCCCTGGCTCAACCGCATAGCCCGCGATTGGCGAGAGGCGAGAGGGATCCACCTTATCTTTATGGAGCGGACGCTAAAACCGCTTTTTCGCGCTCTAAAGCGAAACCAGTTAGTAGGGATTGTGGTGGATCGTCCATTGCCCAAAGGTGAAGGGGTAACTGTAGAGTTCTTCGACCAGGTGATACCCTGGCCCCCGGGGCCGGCCACCCTGGCGCTCCGCACAGGTGCCCAAGTCATCACCGGATACCTAGTGCGCACCTTGGATGGCCACTTTAAGGGGGAGATCTTCCCACCTCTGGAGTTTCAACCCAGCGGCGATAAATTCGAAGACCTGCGTTGGCTCTCCCAAAAGATAGTGACTCTGCAGGAAGAAGTGATTAGGCGGTATCCCGATCAATGGTACATGTTCCGTCGCATGTGGCCTTCTAGTCGGTGTGGGTGAAGTGAACCAAACGTTTCTCGCCTATCTACTCTACCGACTTGCAGGAGCCATCGTCCCTCATATACCGCCGCGGTGGGGGTACCCCTTCTTTTCCTTCATCGGGGAGCTGATCTACCGCTTCCACCCTGGTGCCCGAAAGGTAGTGCAGGAGAACTTGAGGCATGTTTTGGGTCCAAAGACCGATAAGGCCACCATCGAAGAGACCGCCCACCAGCTCTTCCGTAACTCCCTTAAGAACTACTATGAACTCTTCCACCAACGAACCCTCTCCCGGGAGGAGATGAGAGCCTTCATCACCGTTAAGGGGTTAGAGCATATAGAGGAGTCGTTGGCCCAGGGCAAGGGGCTGGTCTTGGCCACTGCTCATTTCGGGAGCCCCGATGGCTTGATCTATCTGGCCTCTTTCCTCTCCTACCGGATGACAGCCCCCGCAGAGCATCTGAGACCCGAGAGGCTCTTCCGATATCTCTTGAGCCTGCGAGAGAGGGGAGGGATCACGCTTCTGCCCGCCGATGGCCCCCTCCTGGGTCTCTTCCGGGCGCTAAAGCGCAACGAGATAGTGGTGGTAGCGGCGGATAGGGACACTACGGAAAGTGGTATCACAGTCGATTTCTTCGGCGCGCCGGCTCGCCTCCCCGATGGCCACGTCCAGTTGGCTATGCGCACGG